>DASXYO010000238.1:0-31985 GCA_036502465.1 Chthoniobacterales bacterium | reverse complement strand
AGGTTGCCGAGGAAGATGGTGAGGACGGCCTGCTTCCAGTTCATGCCCTGCTCGATCAGACTGCTGGCGAGGGTGTAGGTGGTAATGCAGATCGCCATCCCGACCCAGAGCGCGGCGATGCTCCACATCGACCAGGTGCGGCCACTGGCAGGGACGGGCGCGAGATCGTCATTGATCAGCGCGCTCGATGCGAGCTTTGGCGGGAGAGCATCGGTCGGCGAGGCAAGCGGTCGAGTCATGCGGCCGGGCATCCTGCCAGCCGACCCGGCTGCGCGTCCAGTATTTTTGCGGAGCGCCTAACGTTTATCCGATAGGGACGCCCTTAATGCGTTTCCGTCCCGGCACGCGCCTCGATCTGCTCGACGGTTGGTTCGGAGTTGCGGATCCAGTTTCGCGCGCCCTGAATTTCCTGCTGCGCCGCGACCGTAACGGGCGGTGTGGGCAACGCGCGTGCGACGGTTTTGCGATCCATCTTCAGCGGCTTGGCGCGCTTGATGGAAAAATTCCAGTGCCAGCCAAAACGGAGGAGCGCGTAATACATCGTCTTGGCTTCGATCGGGCCGACGCCGCTGCAGCGCATCGCATCGTAGAACATCCGGTCGCATTCCCGAGGAGGACGATTTTGCATCGTATAAGCGACGTCGTGCAGGATGGAAGCGTTCCGATATTTTCCCTCGAACGGTCCGCCCATGAGACTCCAGAGCGTGCGTGGGATCGACGCGCCATCGATCACGGAACCGGCGGGCGCGACCCAGACCATGCCCTTTTGATCGGTGTAGCGGAACTGGCTCACGAGCGTCATGCTGCGACCGTCCGTGTTCCATTGCGTAACGGGAACGCCGGTGAAATAACCCCACGGATGATCCTGCAAAGCCGCGTCGCGCCAAGGCACAACGGGACGCGCGGCGCATCCCCAGAGGCAGGCTGCAAAAAGGAAAATCAGAAGCTGGGTTCGCGCTCTCATTCGCAAGTGGTTGATTCGTTAGGCCGAGGGGCTGCGCCAAACGATAACCGGATAAGCACCCTTTGCCTTGAGTTGTTTCCAACCCTCCGGTGCCGTTTCGATTCTTTCCCAGCCGAGGCATTCGATCCGGTTTTGCGACACGCCGGGCACGATTGCGTTGGCCCATTCACCGCGCACCACGTGCACGACTTTTTGCACCGGAATACCCGGCTCGGTGATCTCGGCGACGGCCGGACGCGGTTCTCCGTTCACCTTCATCTGGAACGAAAACAAACCGGTGACCGTCTTCACAACGTCATTCCTCGCGCCTGGCCGGGGACGCTGTCAACGGCGTGCGGCGCAAAAAAGTATGTAACCGGCGCTCGGCTTTGTCGTCGTATCACGGGATGTCTTATCACGAGCCATTTAGCAGTCGTCGCAGGAACTATCAGCGGCGAGACATGGACAGGCCGGTGGCAGGCAAGCCGCGTTCGAGCGACGTGCCGAGGGTGGCCGGAGCGGTGCAGTCCGAGTATTTTTCTCGAGGCTCCATTGGCCGGACGCAGCGCTTGATTGTCGCGGCCGTGCGGGTTTGGGAATTGAAGCGCGGTCTTTGAATTTGGCCGGACGACGCTGGAGCGATTTTCGTTGAATAGCCGGCGCGGTCGATCGTCGCACTTCGCATGAAAGGGATCGACCGACGGGAACTTCAGGCTTCTGGCTGCGACCCCGCTTCCGGCGGCCCCGCCGCGCCCAAACGGCAGCGTAAACGAAACAATGGTGCGGCCTTTTCGACTCCGCCCGAAGAGCTGACTTTGCCCGCACCGGGCACGATGTCTCGGACGAAGAAGTTAATCGCAGCCGCGGTCAGGGTCTGGGAACTCAAGCGCGGAATTCGGGAGTAGCGGCAGCGCGTTTCGCTAGCGCTTGATTTGCCAGACCGTGATCCCTTTCGGCAGGTCGGGCACCTCCATTTCGCTGTCCTTGTAGAGTTCAAATTCGTCCCGCGAAATCTCAAAGAGATTGACCGGGCTGAGCTTGGCGTTGGGGTCCCCATCGGCCGCGGCAACGATGGTGCGCGCCGTCGGTTCGTTGATCGTCGGCTCGGTGTCGCCCTCGCGACTATCTGTCACCAGGAAACCGAAGCCGATGTCGGCTGCATAGACGTCGCCCATGAAATACTTCAAAGCCTCGTTTGCCATAATCCCGAGATTAGACAGCCTCGTTTAGAAATCGAAAGCAAATATTGTCGTCCAAACCGCAGTAAAGCGAGCGATTGCGACGCGATTCGGAAGGCTTCCTGCGGTGTGCTAAGATTCCGCCGCTATGACCGCGCCTGATTTGCGTTCCGGACAAAGTCCCGATCCGCCATCGGAGACGGGGCTGCTCGCGCGGGCGGCGATTGCCATTACTGCTTGGACAGAGAAGTGGGTGCCCGACGCGTTCATCTTTGCGCTTCTTGCCACCCTCATAGTGATCGCTGCCGGCGTCGCCTTTACGCCCTCCAGCTTGCCGCAGGTAATCGATGCCTGGGGCAAAGGCTTCTGGGAACTGATCCCGTTCACCCTCCAGATGTCGCTCATCATCATCACTGGATATGTGCTCGCGACTTCGCAACCGGTGGGAAAGGTCATTCGGGGCTTGGCCTCATGGCCCACGACGCCGCGCAACGCCGTTGCGCTGGTCACCTTCTTTGCCATGGCGAGTTCCTGGTTTAACTGGGGTTTCAGCCTCATCTTCAGCGCCGTGCTCGCGCGGGAAGTGGCGCGCCGCGTCTCGGGGGTGGATTACCGCGCCCTGGCCGCGGCCAGCTTTCTCGGGCTCGGTAGCATTTGGGCACAAGGCCTGAGTGGATCCGCGGCGCTACAGATGGCTTCGCCGGGTGCGCTCCAGCCGCAGATCCGAGAGATCGTCGCCCGCGGCGGTCTTGTTCCGGGAGGACTCATCTCCTTTAGTCACACCATTTTCCTCTGGCAAAGTCTGGCCTCGGTCTTGATCGAAATCGCCGTGGTTACCATGTTGATGTGGCTGGTTACGCCACCAGCCGGCCGTGGACGGACGGCGCATGATCTTGGGATAAGTCTCGGTGAGTCGGAGATCGAAGCGCCCGTCGCGATTTCCAAACCCACCCCGGGCCAGTGGTTGGAGCATTCGCCGATCCTTAACTGGCTCATCGTTCTGATCGGCGGGACCTATCTTGTGCGCTACTTCATGCAGGCGGGCGAGCCCCTCGGCGCGATCAATCTCAATATCGTGAACTTGAGTTTCCTGCTGCTCGGTTTTCTCCTGCACAAGACGCCCGCGCGTCTCATGCATGCCGTCCAGGGTGCAACGCCAGCAGTATGGGGAGTCATCCTTCAGTTTCCCTTCTACGCAGGCATTGCCGGCATCATTACCTCGACTCATCTAAGCCAGCAGATCGCGCATGCATTCGTTAGTCTTTCCAACGCTCGTAGCTTCCCGGCCATTGTTGCGACTTATTCGGCGGTTTTGGGCGTCTTTGTGCCTTCCGGCGGTTCGAAGTGGGTCGTGGAAGCGCCCTATGTCATGGCCGCGGCGCATGAGCTGAAAGTGCATCTCGGCTGGGTGGTGGCTTCCTATGATCTCGGGGAAGCCCTGGCCAATCTCGTGCAGCCTTTCTGGATGCTCCCGATTCTTGGACTCTTTCAACTCCGGGCGCGGGACGTCATGGGCTACACTTTCGTCGTCTTTCTGGTCCTTGCGCCCATCGTGCTTCTGCTCGTCACGATCCTGGGTGCGACCCTTCCCTACCCGCTCTAGCGGGGCGCCCGCTCGTGGCTGGAATAGCGCGCCAGACGGGATTGCGCGCCCTTGAGTTCTTCGTCACTCAGTTTGCCGCTCTTGATCGCCTGTTCCTCGTAGCGAACTGCGTCCTCGAAATCGCCGGTTTCGGCCTCGGCTCCGGCCAGCGCATCGATGTAATTGGCCTTGCGCCAATGATTGAGGCGACAGGATAGCTGTGCATCTGCCAACGCCGCCTTGGGATCATGAACCGCTGGGTTGGCACTCAGGACGTGTAGCCATGCCCGCTGACTGAGTGCCAGCGCGTCCGTCTCATCATCGGCATGAAGCGAGATCACAAGATTCAAGTCCGAAAGACTATCTTTATCCCGGCCGAGATGCTGATTGACGTTCGCGCGCAGGATGGAGGTGCGAAAGAAGCCCGGCCGCAGCTTCATCGCGATGTTGCAGTCCTGCAGGGCCTGTTCCCATTTTCCTTCGTGGGCCAGAATTTGCGCGAGATTCAGATAGGCCGGCCAGATCTTGGGGTCGACCTTGATCGCCGCCTCGTAGTTCTGCCGTGCCGCCTGGGTGTTACCTTTCTCGAGCTGCTCCGTACCGCGGTTCAGGTAAACGACCGCGTCATGGCTAAAACGGGTGTTAACGACAAACTTATCTTTCTTATCAGCCGACGCGGAAACTGCTATCGCGCAGAAAAGTACACTTAGGAAAGCCAATCGGTGAGTCATGATTCGTTGAGGTCGGGCCGCGAAAAGGAAATGTGGCCGCGACTCTAACAGGATACTCGGGGAGAAACGCAAGCAGGAAATGGAGCGCGGTGGCGGGAACCGCTTGAGAACTTGCGACATTACCCGTCAGCGGGAGGTTCAGCCGAGCGCGGAGCGGCGTCATAAAGCGCGGCGTAAAGTTTATCCAGTTCGACCGGCTTTGGCAGGATGGCAACGGCGCCGGTCTCGGTGAGATGTGCCGTGGGGCTGGCAGCGGTCACGAGGACGATTCTCGCGGCTGGATCCTTGGCCAGAATCATGCGCGCGGCGGTAGCGCCATTCAGCCTGGGCAGCGAGTGATCCATCAGCACAAGATCAGGCCGGAGCCGGGTATAGGCTTGGATCGCATCGAGGCCTGACCCTACGACTTGGAGAACTTCGTGGCCGCAACGCTCGACAAGCGCGGCCAGGTTGACGCCGACGTCTTTCTGGCCATCGGCGATGAGGACGCGCATGGCACAGGATAGCGGAAAAGTAGGAAGGATGAAGGCAGAAGGATGAAGTTCGGCAAAAGGCGCGGAATTTTACCCGCTAACGAGCACTTGCCGACGAACGACTAGTCGAGTTTGTAAACCTCGGCCAGGGCGGTGCCATGAGCCTGCTCGGCGACGGGCGAGAGGACCGCGGTGTAAGTGCCGCGCGGTAAATTGATCAAAATGGCTGCTTCGAGAGCGTTCGAAGGCGCCAACCCGGTCGCGGCAATGTCGGCCGACTGGCTATCCTGCCAGTTATCGTTACTCGCCAGGATATTGCCTTCGGCGTCGAAGAGGTCGAGCCGCGGATCGCTCAGGCCAGAGAGGCCAAAGTTTGCCAAAGAGGGACCAAGGCCGCGGAGCAGCACCGTAAGATTGTCACCGTTTCCGATGATAAAGCCGGAGATCATAGGGCTGGCAGTGCCCTGCACCGCGCCGCGGGTGCTGATGTTATCGATCGCCTCGGCGATGATCGGGCTCAGATCGTAGAGTTCAACCAAGGCAGTGCCGCTGGTCGGGACCGGGTCGCCCGGACCGGGGTCATGACTCTTCACGATGGCTGTGTAAGTGCCGGGAGTAAGGGTCATGAGGATGGCAGATTCCAGCGGGTCGTTAGGCTGAAGATCGGTGTCGCGGATGTCGGTCTCCTGGGTATCGGCCCAATTGTCGTTCGAGGCGATGATCGCCCCGGAGGCGTCGTGCAACTCCAGGACAGGATCCTGTAAGGGAACGAGCCCGAAGTTGGCTAACGACGGCCCGATCGCGCGAATGATGAGCTTCCGCGATTTCGTCCCGCCGATGATAAATCCGCCAATCACCGAGGTAACATCTTCGCCCAGAAAAGGCGCGGGAATTTCGACTCTGGTCGAAAGGTTAAGCAGCAAACCGGCGGGCGCGGGAGAGGGGGCCAAGGTCGCAACCAGCAAGGCAAAAACGACGAGTGGTTTTTTCATTTTTCGGCGGTGATGCCGCAAGCAATGAGGGCCGAGCCCGCGGAGTCTCACCAATCTCGGTGACAAGATCTTACATCGGCCTCCCACGAGGTCTCGTCAACAAGCAAACCCTTGGCCCAGGAGTTTGCCCTTGCCTGCCATCCGCCGGTTTCGGGAGGCTAACAGTCTGGGTAACTCTTAGCGGCGGCGCAGATTTACTCCGGACACGATTGTATAGCCGGAGGAGTGGTTCCAACTGGCCATTTCGCTCGGGGCAAAGGGCGCGAAGTCGACCTGGGCGTTGGGACCGGTTTTCAAGTCGGTCTGGGCGTTCGATCCCGTCTTCCAGCGCTCCGAATAGGAGGGCAGCGCAGCGATCACGATTCCCTCGGCAGGGTTAGCGCGATGGGCTGGTTGGGCTGCTGCGACCTTACTTGGAGCGGCGGAGCGCGACGGAGGAGAGTCCTGGTAGTGATAATAAAGGAGACCAGCCAAGAGGGCGAGTAAGAAGGTAGTTTTCATCGCAGGAATGTTTTTGTAAGAGTAAGAAATCCCATAGTAGTAATAATTGCTCGAAAGCGTCAATCATTTATTTTTCCGGTCGAACACCCGCCTGGGCGAAAGGAGACAAGCGGTCTGACCCGGAAACGCAATAAGCAACGCGAGCGCTCGCGATTAACTGATGGCCGGCCGGAAAGCTGTTTGTTCCTCTTCCGAGGTTGTAGAAGTCGTTAGGCCGCCTTGGGCAATCCTGCCGGAACCGGCGTCATGATTTCCTGCGCCGCGCGGTTCCCCGACTGGATCGCTCCGTTCATGAAACCGGAGAAATCAGGGCTCGTATGCTCCCCGGCGAAAATGAGGCGCCCTTCCAACTCCGGTGTACCAGCCGACTCGAGCAGGGTCGTATATTGGCCGACAAGCGGGCAGGTGTAGCTCCCCCGGACGTATTGGTAAACGGGCCAGTTCATGATCGCCTGGTTGCCTTCGAACTTGTCCCTGATGCCGGGGAAGATGCGATTGAGCTCTTCCTTCACCTTGGCGATGCGTGAGGGAGCAAAATTTTTTCCGACTGTGCCGCCCATGAAGTTCGTCAGAATGCCATTCGTGCCCTCCTGGCCCCGGCTCGTCTCCCAGGTGGCCTGCAAGGGAAGGTCCGTAAAAATGCTTCCGTTACTGACTCCGGGCAGGCCGGCTTTCGGATTGCGCCACCACCGCTCTGTGAAACCAAGCATGAGTTTGACGTTGTAACCGTAACCGAGCTGCGCGATTGAGCGCTTCTTCGCTACGCTGATGGGCATTTTGTCGATGCCCTCGATTTGCCGCAGGATGGTGAAAGGCAGAGTGCAGATGACCCGTTCGAATTTCTGCGCCTTGGCGCGGCCGTCGGTCGAGAAGGTGAGGGCGATGTCGCCGGGGCTGCTCGTCATTTTCACCAACCGCCAGCCGCGACGGATGTGAACCTTCCCCTCGAGCGCGCGCGTCAGGACATCGGGTAAAGTGCCGCTCCCGCCTTTGATCCGTTTCGATTCGTCGCTCGATCCATAGAGCTTAAATCCATCGTTCGTTTTCGGATCGAGGTAGGTGATCAAATTCAGGGCGGATTGCTCGTCGGCCTCGCGTCCGTATTCGATGACATAGGCGACTCTCAGCATCTCGATCACCCAGGAGTCAACGCCTTTGCCGGCCTCGGCGAGATATTCGGCGAGACTTAGCCGGTCGAAGTGATTCGCTTTTGCCGGGACGAAGTTCTCCTTCTCGTAGATCGCGTCCTGGTCTTTCACCAGTCTGGCGGCCAGCGGCTGGAAGGCCGGGATGAGTTCCTCGTCGCGATAATGCCGGCCGCCGAAATAGTAGAGATCGATCCCCTTGTCGTTCCCTTTCAGTTCCTGGATCTCGATCCCCAACTCGGCCGCGAGTGCGATGAGGTCGGCGTGGTTGCTGTCAACCAGTTCGCCGCCGAGCTCGCAAAACATTCCCTCGGAGTTGAAATCGCGTTTCGTAAACATGCGCCCGCCAGTCCGCGTGGCCGCTTCGAAGATTTCGCAAGGCACGCCGGCTTTCTGCAAACGATAGGCGGCGGTCAATCCCGCGATGCCGGCGCCGAGGATCGCCACTGGACCGCTGGACGTGTGGCTCGCCGTGTTCGTTTCTCGCGCTTGCAGAGAGCAGGTCGCTCCGCCGGCAAACGAGGCCAACCCGGCCGCGCCCAGCAGCCTGACAAAATCGCGCCGCGAGACTTGGCGGGCGGCGCGCGTCTCGTGAAAGAGTTGTTGCTTGTCCGGATTCGCGTTCAGGTAGTGCGCCCGGTGCATGGTCTGCATGATTTTGCGAAACGAAGGAGTTCTTCCGGTAGCCATAGGTGGCTGGCATTCTGGGAGATCTGCCTGGAATCAGGCAAACCATTTTTCCCATGTTCAACGGTGCGGGTCCTTCGAGAGGCGTTTTGCCTAACGAGATCAACGGAAAACAGAAAACCGGCGTGGAACACAGTGGTTTTCACCACCGCATCCCATCGCCGGCTCTGCCAGGAGGGTTATGGCGCCGGGGAGCGCCGAGATCTGTTATTGGCCGTCGGGCTGGCCCTTCTTATGTTTCTTCTTTTGCCCGCCCTGTTGCTTACCCTGTGCCGGGCCTTGCTTGCGCGGGCCGGCTTGCGGTCCGCGGTTCATGACGGCGTGCGGCCTTTGCGGCGCGCGCTGCGCGGCGTGCGGACGGTTGACCGGTCGGTTCCGTTCCAGGTTGCGGCGCGGCTTGGCGGCTGATTCCGCCCTGGGTCGCGGGGCCTTTTTGGCATGCTCGGCTTTCGCTACCGGGCGTGAACGCTCCGCGGACTGGTTCGCATTGCCTTTTGCCTTCTGGGCGGCGCCGCGTTTTTCGCCCCGTCCCCGGTTGGCATTGTCGGCCTGCTGATTCGCTTTCTGGCCAGCGCGATTCTGTTTGTCGGCGCGATCCTGATTGGCGGCAGCCCGATTAGCTGCGGCCGCTTGTTTCTCGCCCTTGTTGCCGTTTCGTCCGGCCCGGCCATTCTGCGCCGTGTTAGCGGGCTCCACTTTGTTGCGGACGGAGTTAACGGCCTCCGCTTTCGGCTTGCCCTTGTTGTTCTTGGCATGCAACGCCGGATCTTTCTTCGCCACCTCGACAACCGAACGCTGCGTTTTGGTCGGCGCGACATGCGGCGCCTTGCTGGCGGCTCGTTCCTGCGCCGTCGGCTGTGCCTTCACGCCGCCCGGGCCGTTGAAGCTGGCGCGGGTTCTGGTCGCGTTCGCGGCGTAGTTATTGTTCACGTAGGTGTTCTTGATGACGGTCGTGTTCACCCGCGTCACGGCGGTGTTGTAGCGGAAGGTATTGCCATCCCAGCGGCCACCGTAGTAGCCGTGTCCGACGTAGCCGAAGCCGTAATTGATTCCACCGTAATAGCCAATGCTCGGACCCCAGTAGCCGTCGTTGAAAACGTAGCGGTTGCCCCGATAGCCCCAGTAGCCGGGGGTCCAGAGGAATCCGATGCGTGGCGGCAGAACCCAGACGCCAGGGACCCAATAATAACCGAAATCGGAGTAGGCCCAGTAACCCGGAGTCCAGAGATAACCGGGACCGGGACAGTAAGGCTGCTCGTAGACCGGGATCGGCGGCGGAGCGATCCCCACCGAGATGCCTACATAGGCAGAAGAAGAAGCCACCGGCAGCCCTGCGAAGAGCAGTGCCGCCGCGAGCGCAACGAGAGGTATTTTTATTTTCATATTTAACATTGGTGTTTGAAACGCAGACGCATTCGGTCGGGAGACTATTCAAACGAAACCCTTTCCCGGCTTCGTCTGGCAAATCATCGCCCCACTCTGTAATCGAAGCGAAAAAGAAAAAACGTGTATTCGCCACGGCGCCAGCGGCGTTCGGAGAAATTGCCGTGGGCGCTTTTCCCTGGGGCGAGGCGTTATTTTACTGGCACACGCGCCGTTTCGGGAGAGGGTCTCGCTATGATCAAGCACGCGCTTCTGGCTCTCGCGGCCTCGCTCGGTGTCTGCTTTTCTTCGTCCGCCCAGGTGGCGACGACTTCGGATGGATCTCTCAGTTTGTGCCAATTGACTCCTGCCGAGATGGTGGCCAGCCGGGCCTCGCTCGGAATGACCGGCTCTTTCCGCTCGCTGGACAACGCGTGGTACGGCCGTGGGCCGTTAACGATTAGCGATGGCCGGCTGTTTTCTTTCCCGGGAACGTTCGGCTGGGTGGAAGGGACTCCAGGCGATTTTCTGCCTCATTTCAGTCCGGAGGCAGTGCTGAGTGTCACTCCGGAGAGCACGCTGGCCCGCGGATCCGGGCCCAAGCCGCTCGATCTCCTCCGCAAGGTCGATTATGCAGGCGGCGAGGTAGGGTTTTTCTTTGGGAAATCGCTTGGCGGCAAATATAGCCGACAGGTTGAGGCCGGCTACATCCTTGGCCAGATCATCGAGGGGAACACGCAAATCACGGTCGGTGCATCTTACGGCCACGAGAGCGGGAAGGTCCCACGCGTGATCGGGCGTTGAACGGCTGAGGGCTAATCGGCCGGTCGCTTACCGCTTGTCTTTACCGCGCAGCCGTCGTTCCCGGTGAGCGAGCCAAAGGCAAAGGAGGGCGAAGGCGATCATGACCGCGCCCCAGATAAGGTTGATGTTCATACCTAACGAACGGGCGTCGGTTGCCGGTGTGGCGCGGAGCCCGGCGATGAGGAGGAGCAGTCCAAGGACAGCGAAAAGCCAGCCCAAGGGAAGACGAAGGTCAAAGAAGCGCATGACGTTTCACCAGAAGATGATGTTCAAAATGAGCGCCATGACCAGGACGACCACCGCGAGCGCCGCCGGTCGTTTATACCAGACGACGTCATGCTCGGTCGTGCGCGGGGTGAGAGAGTGAACCAGGCCGGTCAGTTCCGCGTCGGTTTTCTGTTGGCGAGTGAGCAAGGAAATTACGATCGTGACGACGAAGCAGGCGGTCCAGGCAAAGATCGCCGTCCAAAAATTCTGCGCCATCTCGCTGGGATAAACGTGCAGGACACGCCCGAGCCAGCCGCCCTTGGCGAGCGAGATCGCGCCGTGGGGTTGGGTGAGCCCATGATGCAAGGCGGCCGCGAGAATCCCACTGAGGAGGCCCAAAAAGGCGGCATGCCCGGTCGTCCGCCGCCAGAACATCCCGAGGAGAAAAGTGGCGAACAGCGGTGCATTGACGAACGCAAAGACGAGCTGGAGCAGGTCCATGATGTTGTTGAACTGGGCCGCGAAATAGGCTGCTCCGACACTGACCGCGATCCCGACAACCGTCGTGGCGCGCCCCATCCAGAGAAGGGCGGCGTCCGTCGCCTTGGGGCGCAGATAAGCCTGGTAGATGTCGTAGGTCCAGACGGTGTTGAAGGCGGTCACATTCCCAGCCATCCCGGACATGAAAGAAGCCATCAAAGCCGTGAGCCCAAGACCGAGCATGCCCGAGGGGAAGTAATGGCCGAGCATCATCGGAACGACGAGGTCGAAATTCGGCGAGCCATCCGGTTTTGCGGGCAACGCGAAGCCGCTCCTCCCATGGTGCTGAGTGAGCGCGACGGCGATCATCCCCGGTAGAATAACGAGAAAAGGAAAAAACATTTTCGGGACGGCTGCGACAAGCGGAGTGCGCCGCGCAGCGCCCATTGATTCCGCCGCCATGGCTCGCTGCATGACGAGAAAATCGGTGCACCAATAGCCAAAGGAGAGAACAAAGCCGAGCCCCATCAGCATGCCGAACCACTCCACACCCATCGGATTGGCCGAGGCGCTGCCCATGAACTTCCACGAATTAGTAAATGCGCCGGGCGCGTAACCCTGTGCGACCGAGACCTCCGCGAGGCGCGCCTGCAACCCGCTCCAGCCGCCTACATCGCGCAGCCCGAGAAAAACGAGCGGCGCGAAACCGGCCACGATGAGAAAGAACTGCATGACCTCGTTGTAGATCGCGGAGGTCAACCCGCCTAACGAGATGTAAAGGAGGACGATGATCGCGCAGAGCCAGACGCTGATGTTGAAATCCCAGCCGAGAAGAAGATTCAAAAGCAGAGCCATGGCATACATGGAAATCCCCGAGGAAAAGACGGTCATGACCGCGAAGGAGCAGGCGTTGAGCGCACGGGTTTTTTCGTCGAAGCGCATCTTGAGATACTCGGGCACGGAACGCGCCTTCGAGCCGTAATAGAAGGGCATCATGAAAATCGCGACGAAGACCATCGCCGGAATCGCGCCCACCCAGTAGAAATGGCTCGTCATGATGCCGTACTTGGCTCCCGAGGCGGCCATCCCGATAACTTCCTGCGCGCCGAGATTGGCGGAGAGAAAAGCGAGGCCGGCGACCCAGGTGGGAATCAAGCGACCAGACAGAAAAAAATCGGTGCTCGTGCGCATCTGTCGCTTAAGCACGAACCCGATTCCGAGAACGAAAGCGAAATAGACGATTAGAATTGCGCCGTCGATCAGGCCGAGGTGAATCCGTTCCATGGCAAATCAGTGCGGACACTTCTTCTCACGCGGCATTCTTCCCGGCACCATTTCGCAGAGTCTGCTCAACGTGGAAGGAATGCGCACGCCAAAAATATCGGGGATGATTCCTGGCGCCCGCTCCGCGCTTCTCCGCGATCGAAGCCGAAGCGGAAAGACCGCCTCCAAATTGGCCCGGCATTCGCAGCATCAAGTCACTATGGCGAGGAGGATGGTGGTGGCGTGTCGCGAGGAAGTGGAAGCGGTGATGCGCGTTGGCCGGGAAGCGCTCTCCCCCTGATCGCAGTTCGTGGAACCGGCACTCCCGAAACGTCGGGGTGTCCCGCGCTTTCCAACCTCCTGAATGAGGTTGCGGCACGCTCAAGCCGAAGATTACCGCTGTCATCCCAATCGATAAGGCGATTCCTCTGATGCCTGATGCACGGGGAGAGAATTTGAGGCTTATCCTGGTCGCAAAACCTGCAACGGAAGAAGGTTGCGTCGCAAAGATAGGGCCGTGAACTGGCTATTTCACGCGGAGCAACCCATCTGCGTCACGGAGCAACTGATATCTGACGCAACCCAACTGCTCTGCGGGACGGAGCAACCCATTTGCGAGGTAGAGCAACCCATTTACGAGGCAAAAGCAACCCGTTCACGGGGCAGAGCAACCTGTTACGAGGCAAAGCAACCGGGATTCGACGGATATGACTCGCTCTGCAACGCATCCGGGCTGCTCCGCGGAGATAACGGGTCGCTTAAAAAAAAGATTACGAAATATGACGAACTGTCTTGCTAGCGATCTCCGCCGGCGCTGCACTCGTCGCTTGTCCACCGTAAAACTTGTTCTCCATAACAAAACCATCCCACAAAAAATCGCGGCAGCGCGCGCCATCGAGACGAAGCTCGGGACGCTAGTCGCGCTCCGGCCTAACGGCATCTACTTCCGTCGAGACGGTTGCTTCGCCGTGGTTTTGTCGCAGCGCCTGTTCGAGAGCTCGCCAGGCGAGCATCGCGCATTTCACCCGTTGCGGAAATTTTTGTATCCCGCGGAGAAGACGCAGGTCGCCTAACGACGGCGGGCTGTCGTCGCTCTCGCCCGCAACCAGATTGCGAAACGCGTTCGCCATTTCCTGAGCCGCGGCGCGCGACTTCCCTTTCAGTTTCATCGTCATGAGCGAGGCCGAGGCCCGACTGATGGCGCAACCGTGGCCGCTGAATTTGATTTCCGCCAGGCTGCCATCGGGTCCGAATCGGACTCCCAGATCGATCTCGTCGCCGCAGGAGGGATTGTCGCCGTGGACATGGACCGAGGCGTCGGCGAGTTCGCCGAAATTTCGCGGCCGCCGCGAGTGATCGAGAATCACCGCCTGATACAGTTCTTCGAGCTCCGGATTCATGCAAAGAAGCGGACGGCGTCGCGCAGGATCTCCATCATGCGATCAACTTCGTCTTTCGTGTTGTAAAAGTAGAAACTCGCCCGGGTCGTGCCTGGGAGGCGGAATTTTCTCATCAACGGTTGATTGCAATGATGCCCGCCGCGCAGGGCCAGACCACTTTGATCGGCGAAAGTCGTTAGGTCGTGTGGGTGCACGCCCTCCATGACGAAACCAACCAGCGCCCCGCGTTCGTTCGGCGGCCCGAGGACGCGCATTCCCGGAAGTTCCGCGAGCCGTTGCACGGCGTAGGCGGTCAAACTCGAGTCGTGTTCGAAAATTGCGGGACGCCCAATGGCTTCGAGGTAATCGATTGCGGCGGCCAAACCGATCGCGCCCGCGATGTTCGGTGTGCCGGCTTCAAAACGATGGGGCGCCTTTTTGTATGTGCTCTTCTCCAGAGTCACGCTCACGATCATTTCGCCGCCGCCGTGCCACGGCGGCATTGTCTCCAGTACTTCGGCCCGGCCGTAGAGCGCACCGATCCCGGTCGGGGCACACATTTTGTGTCCGGAGAAGGCGAGAAGATCGCAGCCCAGCTCCTGCACATCGACCGGCAAATGCCCGCTGCTCTGCGCGGCATCGACCAGGGACAAGGCGCCGACTGCGCGCGCCTGGCGGCAAAGCTCCGAGACCGGATTGATCGTGCCTAACGAGTTGGAGACATGAGTGAACGCGAACAGCTTCACCTCCGGGGTGAGCAGTTGTGGAAGCTGGTCGAGATCGAGAGTCCCATACTCGCGCACCGGCAGAAAGCGCAGCTGCGCGCCGCTCCGTTCCGCGAGGAGTTGCCACGGAACGAGATTGCTGTGGTGCTCCATCTCGGTGAGCAAAATCACGTCGCCCGCGCGAAGGAATTTTCCGCCCCAGGCCTGCGCCACCAGATTGATGCTCTCGGTCGTGCCGCGGGTGAAAACGATTTCATCCGCGCTCGACGCCCCGAGGTAATCGGCGACGCGTTGCCGCGCACCTTCGTAAGCCTCTGTGGCGCGCGAGCTCAGTTCGTGCAGACCGCGATGGACGTTGGCGTTGTCGTGCTCGTAATAACGCTGCAGCGCGTCGAGCACCGGGCGCGGCTTCTGCGTGCTGGCCGCGTTGTCGAAATAGATCAGCGGGCGTCCGTGTACCTCCTGGTCAAGGATGGGGAAATCTTTCCGAACCGCTGGCCAATCGACGGAGCCCCTGGAGATCTCGTGCACGGCCTAATCTGCGATGCCAGCGATGATGCGCCATCTTATTTCAGCCGCCTGCGTCCTGCCTCGAATTCAGTCGACAAGATTCGCCGCATCTTTGCCAAGGGACGATGAGTCCAAAGGGTTCGTTAGGCCAAATTCCTTCTCATGAGGCAGACTATGTCGGTCGGAAGGCAGCGCGCGGTGCCTGCATCCAACCGTAACGGCGCCCGTCAGAGCCGATTCAAGAGCCGGAAGCCACCGATCCATTCCTTTCCCGCCCGGATGCCGTTAGGCGAATTTCTCTTCGACTACCTCTACCGTTGCGGAGTCCGCTACAGCTTTGGCATTCCCGGTGACTTCGCCCTCCCCAGTTTTGCCTGGCTCGAGAAATCGAAGATTGAAAGCGTCACCATGACGCACGAGCCGAGTGCCGGATTCGCGGCCGACGCCTATGCGCGCGTCAACGGCCTCGGTCTCGTCTCCGTCACTTATTGCGTCGGCGGACTCAATGTTCTCAATGCCATCGCCGGTGCCTACGCGGAGAAATCGCCCGTCGTGGTCGTGAGCGGCGCACCTGGGCGGAAGGACCGGGAAAAGGATCCGCTGCTCCATCACAAGGTGAAGACTTTCGAGACACAGCGCCGCGTTTACGACGAAGTGACGGTCGCGAGCACGGTGCTGCTCGATGAGGAGCGGGCCGCGTCGGAGATCGTGCGTTGTGTCAACGCCTGCCTCCGGTACAAGCGTCCGGTTTACATCGAAGTGCCGCACGATATGGCGGGTCGCGAAATTCCGATCGTGCTCCCGTCTCCGGCGGCGCCCGAAGTGTCCGATCCGCCGGCGTTGGAGGAGGCGGTGGAAGAAACGCTTACCCTCCTGCGCGCGGCCAAACGGCCGGTGATTCTAGCCGGAGTCGAGCTGGCTCGTTATCGTCTCGCCCATGTCGTGGTGCAGATCGCGGAGCGGTTAAATATCCCGATCGCGGCCGACCTTCTGAGCAAGAGCGCAATTCCGGGAAACCATCCGCTTTACCTCGGCGTCTATGGCGGGGCGATGAGCAGCGACGAGCACGTCCGCAGGTATCTGGAGTCATCCGATCTCGTTCTCATGCTTGGCACTTTCATTACCGACATGAGCATGGGCTTCTACACCGCGAAATTGGATCGCGACCGGACCGTGCTCGCGACGACGGAACGCGTCAGCGTGCAATATCACTGCTACGAGTCGATTCAGTTCCGCGATTTTCTCGCTGCCCTAACGAAGGTAAAGATTCGCCCGAAAGCGTTTCGCCATCCCAACCCGCACGCCGCGCTCCGGCCCCTGAAAAAAAAGGAGCACACCGAGCCGCTCACGGTCGTCGAATTCTTCCGCATCCTCTCGCTCCATCTCGATGAGAATTGCTGCGTCATCGCCGATATCGGCGATGCGATCTTCGGCGCGGTCGGGGTGCGGAGCGAGCGCCAGGCCCAGTTCATCGCCCCGGCCTATTACATGTCGATGGGCTTCGCCGTACCCGCGAGCATCGGCGTGGCGCTGGCCGCGAAAAACCTGCGACCGTTCGTCGTCGTCGGGGACGGTGCGTTTCAAATGACTGGTACCGAAATCTCGACTGCCGTACGGCTCGGACTCAACCCGATTATTTTCGTGCTCAACAACGACGGCTACGGCACGATGCGCCGGATTCACGAGGGGAAATTCAACATCATCACCCAGTGGAATTATCGCAAGATCTGCGATCTGGTCGGGGGAGGGAAAGGCGTTGCCGTGACGACCAAGGGCGAGTTGGACGAAGCGATCGGCTGGGCGCAGGATTCCGCCGAACTGGCGGTGATCGAAGTCAAAGTTCCGCGCGACGATATCAGTCCACAGTTGGAAAGAATCGGCGCGGAAGTGGCCAGGGTGCGGGGCTGGAAGGTGCCCATGCGCGCCGGAAGATGAGCTTCTTTCCGTCGGGCCGCCGATTCGAGATTTCTTGTTATCATTTGCCGGCGATCTTCAATGGCATCGTCGCTTGATTCAGTTCGGGCTTGTCGGTCCAGAAATGGATGGTTTTTCCCAAGCCATGCACGGTCGCCGTCTTTATCCGAGGAAACCGAAAATCCCGGCCCGGCGGGGCCGAAAAAACCAGGACCCACGGTTCCAAAAGCTGCTGAAACCGTCGGCCACCGCCGAGAAGAGCCCGGTGCGATGAACGAAATTCATAACGCCTGAGCGTGAGCGCAATCTTCGGCTGATTGGCGGATTTTTTCTCGGGAACGGAACGGCCAGCGAGCAGGTGGTGGTGCGCGCATTGGGGCCTTCGCTTGATGGCATTGCTACGGTCCTGGCCCCCGACTCTGTCGCTCTATGATAGCAATGAACAACTGATTACTTTCGACGACAACTGGAAGGACGATCCCGCCCAGGCTCCACTGATTCTCGCGGCTGGACTCCCGCCACAGAACGACTTGGAATCAGCGATCATCGCGACGCTGCCTCCGGCGAGTTACACGGCGATAGTCGAGGGCAAAGACGGAAGCACGGGCGTCGCCTTTGGTCGAAGCGTATCATCTTTCCTAGAGCGCCGCATCGCTTCCACCCCAACAGGCGCGCAACGCGCGTGCTGGCGGGGTGTTTGCGTTTCTGTGTACGATCGCCTGTGGCGGGCTGAAGAGCGAACGCCAGCTAGCTATGCTCAGGTCGTTAGGCGACGCGGTTCCGCATCCGTGTCGGTGGCGCTCGCAGAGGCGATCGATCTTGACTTCGCCAAAGCGAGTCCGGTAAAAACGAAAGATGAAAGCGTTCTTGATTACTCTCGCGGTTGCCGCGGTCTCCTTTCTCGACGTCGCTCAGGCCGGTCCCCTCGTCGGGCCAGCGACGTATTATCCGGGCTCGACTCCATTCATCAGCTTTGTGCAGTTGAGCATTTCCGATCTCGCAAACGTCAGAAACGCCCAATTCCAGATCGCACCCAAAACCGGTTCGGCGACCCGCCCGGTGAATGTGAAATACTCGCACAAGTATTTGCAGACCAGAGGCTACCTCAACCGTCGGTTGGGCCAGTTGACGGTGCCCGTTTTCGGCCTTTATGCGGGACGCGACAATGCCGTTACGGTCACGGTCGGTTTCCGGGATGGAACCAGCCAGGTCACGAACCTCACCATCACGACTGCGGCCTATGATGGAGGGACCTATTCCAATCCTACCGTCATTCAAGCACGTCTCCCGGGCACCACGCTGAGTTACGATTTCATCCTGCTCAAGAGTTATGCGGACCCGACGACACCGATCATCATCGATAGCGATGCCGAAGTGCGCTGGATCGGGACGGCCAACATTGGCACCCAGGATGCCGCCTTTTTCGATAACGCTTTTTACCTTGGCGCAGGCACTTCCCTGTATCGCACGGAATTTGACGGCACCACGACCGAGCTGGCGAATTACAGCAGCATTGGTGTCACCGGCTTCCACCATAACATCGATCCGGGCAAAACAGGGCTCATTCTGGATGTCGACACGGTCGATTACACTGAGTCGGTGAATCTTGAAGTCGACAAGGACGGCGTTGTTCTCAAGACGTGGAACCTGGCCGATATCGTCAGCGCCGCGATGACCGCCGGGGGAGATAATCCGAAACAGTTTGTCAAGAAATCGCCGATCGATTGGTTTCACAATAACGCCACGGCCTACCGCGCATCGGATAACTCCTTGATTGTCTCGAGCCGTGAAAACTTCGTGCTCGGGATCGATTACGACAGCGGCGCCATAAAGTGGATTCTGGGTGATTCGACCAAGAAGTGGTATCTCTTTCCCTCCTTGCGCGCCTTCGCGCTGACGCTTGGCCCCGACACACTGCCGCCTATCGGACAGCACGCGGTCTCGATGCCCGGCGACCAGTTGCTGCTCTTCGACGACGGCGCCGGCAGCAACTACCAGATGCCTCCGGGCGAGACGCGCGACTACAGCGCACCACGCAAATACCAGCTCGATCTCACCGCGAAGACCGCGACTGAAGTGTGGCATTATCTGCCCGATCCGAGCATTTACAGTCCTTTCTGCAGCAGCGTCTATGAAGACGCGACGGACAATTACCTGATCGATTACACTCTCGGAGGACCTTACATTTTCACCGGGATCGTCGGACTGGACGGGCAGGGGAATAAGGCGTTCGATTATCGCTACACCGAACTTGATTTCTGCGGCACCGCCTGGAACGCGGCGATTATCCATTGGGAGAACTTGCAACTGAAATGAGACGAAGACTATCGCACTCGAAGATGTTGTTCTTCGACATGGAATAATGTGCCTCCAAGGGCGTCCTACTTCGCACCGATGAAATCATTTGGTTCACTTCTTGTTTTCGTGATCCCTCTTTCCACCGTGATTGCCGGGCAGCCGACCGTGCCTCAGAAGAATGGGCTCGAGCGCGTTGTGTTCGAGCAGTATTGCTTTTGGACAGGAGAGATGAAGCTTGGCCAGATAGACGGAGTCGTCCGAACCGAGGCGGGATTTTTCCAAGGACACGAAGTGACCTTAGTGGATTTCGATCCAACGCGCGTCTCGCTCGAACAACTCGCGCGGCGGGCGCGGGAGGGAGGGGTTGGCGACCGCCTCCATCTCCCAGCTGGGTCGCGTTTTACGGGCACCTCGATTGGCGGTGTGCCGCTTGGTGGCGCGATCGACGGCAGGTATCGGCCAGCCCCCGCGAGCGATCAAA
This sequence comes from Chthoniobacterales bacterium, assembly GCA_036502465.1. Classification (GTDB taxonomy): domain Bacteria; phylum Verrucomicrobiota; class Verrucomicrobiia; order Chthoniobacterales; family UBA10450; genus Palsa-1392. Next base: position 12,330 of record DASXYO010000238.1, on the reverse strand, counting down.
AGAAGCAGATACAGGGCACGGCGTTCGCGCGCCTCGACTTGACACCGGAAGAGGCTACGAAGGTCAACGCCTTTTTCCGCTCGGATCCACGGAAAGCGCTTGAATCGTTAGGGCCGAAACAACGCGCGCAGTTGGCAGCGATCCAGTAGCCTTCCTGCTCGAATGACGGTATTCGAGGGCCGCTCAGGCGTGGGCCTGAACGTGTCTCCGGAGCGTCATCCCAGACCACACCAGCCCCGCGAAGGGCAGGACGGCTAACCAGAGGATAAACGAACCGAGAATGAGCAACGGCTCCAGATAAAACGCTTTCAGCCCAAGGTGGCGGGCAGGAAGCGTTCCGGCGGTTCTAATCGCCGGACGATATGGGTTCTTCTTCACGCCACTAACATCCGGCTGTCGGGAGGCGATTCAACGGTCTAATGGCTTTCTGACAACTTCGTAATCGCAACGTAACTTTTAAAAAACCGGCCTCTATCCCGTATCGCTCTCCAGAAGCGAGGTGCGGAGTTTCCGACTAGCGGTCTCGCCGGTTGAACGCTGTCTGCCGGGGCCGTCTATGGTCCCAGGCAAGGCCTGGCCTTCTCTGTGATAGCGGCCACCCTATGCGACTGCGGCGGACTCAGTTTCCCGGCGGCTTGTTGCAGCTTGCCTTTATCGTCCTGAAAGGCTTCTCGGGCGGCGATCAGTAATAGTGTGATGCTGACATCGCCAGTCATGTGCTTCCTGGTCAGCCGGAGGCACTCGTTCGACGCCTTTTCATAATCGTTGATCGTGGCGTCAATTTCGCTAACCGGTGTCGGAGCGGCGGTGCCGTCTCCCCCGCCAGCTCCGCACCCGCTGAGTTGGAGAGCAACGGCAAGGACGAGAGCGAGCGAGGCGAAGATGGTTGGTTTCACGTTTTATTGAACTTGTGAGAATGAAAAGCGTACGCCACGGGACCTCATCTGTGCAACCTATTTGCGTTCGACGGCTCGCCTTTCGTCCGTAATTGTCGAACTCCTGTCCGAAATCGCAGCCTCTCTCTCATTCGCGTTGGAATGCGACAGAGCCGTGAGAACAAGTGACCGAAGTCTATGACTTCCCGAACGCTTCCTTGTTTACGACATAAGGCATTTTCGTCGGGTCACCGCCGTAGTTACCCTCCAAGACGTCGATAACTCCTTGGACCGTGCGGCCAGCCATACCCTTGTCAGGATCGATCGAGAGCCGCGTGATCTGAGCGCCGCTCGCGAAATGATGAAAAAGCCGGGTGCGGTCGGCGATGTCCGGATCGAGCAGCGGTGAATCCGGGGGCAAGGGCTCCTTGGCAAAGACATCGAGTGCGGCTCCGGCTATGACATTGTCTTTCAGGGCCTGGGCGAGCGCTGTCTCATCCACCACTGGGCCGCGCGAACTATTCACGAGATAGGCAGTCGGTTTCATCAACTTGAGGGTCTGCTCGTTGATCAGGTGATAGGTCGGCTTGTCCGTTTCGCCCTCGCGCAGCAACGGAACATGGATGCTGACAAAATCAGCGCCCCGCATTGCCTCCTCGAAGTCCACGTATTTGATCATGGTCTTCTCTTTCTGGATTCCCCTGGCGTGTCGCAGATCCATTAACTCCTGGATGGATTCGACGTAGCTCTTGTTCTGATAGGCCGGGTCGTAACACAGGATATTCATATCGAATCCCAGACATTTTTTGATCATGGCCAGGCCGATGCGGCCAGTCCCGATGACGGCGATGGTTTTGCCCGTGACCTCATCACCGAGGAACGGCAGGAACGGATGCCAGGAGGGCCACTTCTGCTCGCGCACGAGGCGTTCGCTGGCATACATTTTTCTCGCCAGCATTCCCATCATGAGAAAGGCGAACTCGGCCGTCGCCTCGGTCAGCACGTCGGCCGTGTTAGTGAAAGGGATCTTGTATTTGTTGGCGTCCGCGCGGTTGATATTGTCAAAGCCGACTGCGATCTGTGCCACGACCTTGAGCGTTCCCTGGCCGGCTTCGAAGATCTCGGCATCGATCGGATCACGCAGGGTGGTGATCAAGGCGTCGATCCCGCCCTTTACTTTCTCGATGATCAACTTCTTCGGCGGCGCCTCGGGTCCTTGGAAGACTTCCAAGTCGTAGCCGCGCCCGCGGAGGCGATTTTCGGCCCGATCGCCGATTCGTGAAGTAGCAAAGACGCGGAAGTGTTTTCTGTCGGTCATGACTTGGATAAATGGACTAACGAATTAGTGAGGCTGGATTCTTCTCAACCACCGGAGCGGCCCTAAAGATTCTTCTTTGCCCAGGCGCCGACGCGATCGAGCGCCTTTTCGATGTTCTCGATCGAGTTGGCCACGCTGAACCGGAGGTAACCTTCGCCGAAGTGGCCAAAAGCCGTTCCCGAAAGAGCGGCTACGCCCGCGTCCTCGAGTAGAGTGTCGGCCAGCTTCTTCGAAGGCCAGCCGGTTTCCTTGATATTTGGGAAAACGTAAAACGCACCTTTGGGACGGAGACAGGAAAAGCCTTGGATCTTATTCAGTCCATCGACCATTACGTCGCGTCGTTTCTTGAACTCGGCGCACATCGAGTCGACCGACTCCTGTGGTCCGCGCAGGGCTTCGATTCCCGCCACCTGCGTAAAGCTGGCCGTGCAGGAGTTAGAGTTAGTCATGAGGCGAGCGACGTGCGTGGCGAGGTCCGTCCGCATCACTCCGTAACCCATCCGCCAACCGGTCATGGCATAGGTCTTGGAAAAACCATCGAGCAAAATGCAACGCTCCTGCATGCCGGGAAGGGACATGATCGAATGATGCTCGCCCTCAAAGATGAGGCGACTGTAGATCTCATCTGTCAGAATCATGATGTTGCGATCGCCGATCGCGCGCGCGATCCCTTCCAGGTCTTTCTTTTCGAGTACGCCGCCAGTCGGATTTTGCGGTGAGTTCAGGATGATGAGCTTGGTGCGTTCGTTGATCAGGCCCGGGAGTTGATCGACATCGAACCGGAAATCCATCTCTTCCCGAAGCTGGATCGGGACCGCTTTCGCGCCGAGAAAGTCGATCATCGACTCATAAATCGGAAAGCCGGGATTGGGATAAATAACCTCGTCGCCTTCCTCCACCAGCGCCATGATGGTGAAAAAAATGATCGGCTTGCCGCCGGGTACCACCACCACCTGGTCGGGCGTTGCCGTGATCCCGCGCGTCGCACTCACATACTGGGCGATCGCGTCGCGCAGCGGCGGCATGCCGGCCGACGGACCGTAGTGGGTGAAGCCTTCGTGCAACGCGCCGCAGGCCGCTTCGATGATATTTTCCGGCGTATCGAAATCCGGTTCGCCGATCTCGAGATGAACGATGTCGCGGCCCTTTGCCTCAAGCGCCCGCGCCTTCACCAGCACTTCGAAGGCGGTTTCGGTGCCAAGCCTGGCCATTCGTTTGGCGAGGCGAAGTTCGCGCGTTGCAGCTGTAGTCATGACGCAAGAGCCTGCGCAAACTCCCTCGTTTGTCCATTTGAAATTGCGCCGAATTATGGAGACTAATGCGGCGGACTATTCGAGATTGTAGACCTCGATCAAGCCGATCCCGGTGCCGCCGTCGGCGCCAGCAGTGACCGCTGTATAAGCGCCGGGGGGCAGAAACAGGACCGTGGCTGCCTCAGAATCGTTAGGCGGAGCGAGCTGATTTAGCTCCAAATCGGGCGCACTGGGATCGTTCCGCCAATCGTCGTTGCCGCCAAGGAGCGAACCATTCTGGTCGTAAACGTTAAAGCTCGGATCACTCAACGTCTCGGTTATTCCAGCCGCGCCGAGGGAGGGTCCGAGCGATCTCAAGACGATTGCCGAGTTATCGACCGCGCCGACAATAAATCCGCTAATCAGCAGATCATCGGTGCCGCCGCCTACCATTCCGCGCGTGCTCATATTGGCGAGACTCGAGTCGCTTGCCGGGGAAACATCGTATATCTCCGCCAATGCAAGACCTGTGGCAGAATCCGCCGCCGAAACTACAACCGTGTAAGCGCCAGGCGCCAAGGTGGTAAGCAGAGCCGCTTCCGCAGGATCGCCCGGTGCCAGCCCCTGCGCTGCAATCTGGCTGGCGTTATCAGCTGCGGACCAGTTGTCATTTGTCGCCACCACTGCACCGGAACTGTCATAGAGCGTGATCGCGGGGTCGGCTAACGTTCCGGAAAGTCCCGCATCCGCCAGCGATGGACCCAACGCGCGCAGGACGACAGTCTTTGATTCATTACCGGTGACAATAAATCCGGCGATGAGCGCTTCCTCGGCGGGACCCACAAGACCGCGGGTCGAGAGGTTGAGCGACTGAGGCCCGACCGATGGGAACGCAGTGCTCTCCAAGTGTAGCGGAGTAGCGTTGAAGACCTCGGTGCAGCCGGCGGTCAGATATTGATAGTCGAAGACTTTTTCTCCCGTCGATTCCAGTCCGACAAGTCGGACATGGAGTGCCTGTCCTTGTTCTGTAAAGACATAGGCGTAATCGACGAGATAGTTTAGTGGCAGGTCTTCGTAAACGCTTCCGCAGTACGGGCTGTTGAGAGCCTCATCCATCGGGTAGTTCCACACCTCCGTCGCTGTTCGGGTTGTGAGATCCAGCCGATATTTGCGCGGAGCGGTGTAAGTGCGAAGCGTTCCCGCCGGTTGCTGGAACAGGCTGTTCAACCCGTTATCCAGCACCAAAATGCTCTGGTCGTGAGTAATCGAGACCGCGTGCTGTCCAATCGGCGGCAGACTGCCGGGCGCAAGAGTTAAGGCGTACTGACGAAGCGAGGGGAATTGATACCAGGCCTTCGTGGGATCACCCAAGATCCACTTGATCGCTCCGGTCGTGTAATCGATGCAAATAACGAAGTCTTCCCGGCTTGAGATAATTAGTGAGTCGTCCGCTCGATCATAAGTTACGGAATTACTGTGGAACCAATCGTTGGGCGATTTAAAAACGAACTGTGCCGGATCATCGCCGCCCGCCGTCATCGCGGCCGTGATGATGTCAGCCATGTTCCAGATCTTGAGGAGGTTCCCGGCCGTATCGATTTCCATGATAGTCGACTCGAAATATTGCTTTGTATCAACTTCGAAGAGAAGGCCGACCTTTCCTCGATCGACATTGTGATGGAAGTCCTTCACACCGCTGCCTGCAAAATTTCCCAGCAATTCGACTGTGCCATCGAGGTCGTTGCGGTAGATAGATGTGCCGTCTGTGACATAGATGGAGTTTTGGAAGAAGGCGAGGGTGAAAGACTTCGCACCGGCCGTCCCCACCCAGCGTAGGGCGCCGTCGGTATCGAGAATCGCCGGGGAATAGGTGCTGCACGAACCTTTCAGCAGCATGAAGTCGTAACTGAGCGAATTCGCGGCGGTCCTGGCCTGGATGACTGTCGGATTCTTGTATGCACAAGGGTCGGTGAAAACAGCCGTCGCGATCGTTACGGTGTCAGTCTTCGAGGAACCGTCGTTGAAGGAATAGGTGAGAGTAACGGTATTCGCATAGTTGTCGTAAAGACCATAAACGGGGAGAAACACCTTGCCGTTTACAATATTGCCGCGTTCGAGCAGATAGTCAGATGAGTAGATGGCCGCCAATGGACGCGTCGAAGAGCCTGGTTTGGGGGCGATCGCGAACTGGACGCTCTTGAGCGCGGTCGTGTCGCTGACAGAAAGAGTGACCTGGCTCAGAAACGGCGTCGCTCCGGCGGTCGACCCATCGACCGTGATGACGGTGTCGTCCGCCTGGGTCGCCAAAACCGAGCGGCAAAAACAAAGCAACGCTACGGAAATGAACAAGACCCTCATCGCGGGTGGGCGCGCTTTCGCGCAAGATGCAACCCGTCGGCGATCGGCAGCAGGACCGATTCGACGCGCGGGTCGGTCGCGAGTTTTTGATTCAAGCGATCGATGGCAAGGCCATCGGGATCGGTCAACGGCTGCTCAACGACCCGCCCGCCCCAGACCATATTGTCAAAGATAAAGAGTCCGTCGGCCTTCATCCTCGGCAGAAGTAGCTCATAGTAAGTGTCGTAACCGGGCTTGTCGGCATCGATAAAGGCCAGGTCGATCGCGGTGCGCGGTTCCCAGGTTCGCAGCACTTCTTTTGCATCGCCCAGTCGCAGCTCAATCCGGTTGGTCAGGTCTGCCTCATCCCAATAGCGCTGAGCGATTGCGGTCCATTCCGCGTTTACGTCGAAGCAATAGAGCCGTCCACCGCCGGGCAGCCCGCGTGCGAGACAGATGGAGCTGTAACCAGTGAATGTGCCGACTTCGACCACCGTCCGCACATCGAGAAGCCCGGTCAGGAGAGTGAGGAAATCCCCCTGTTCGGGGCTGATCAGCATTCTCGCGACGTCGCCAAGTGTTTCAGTTTCGGCTCGGAGCGCGTCGAGAACCGGATCGATCGCCCGCGAGCGGTGGCGAGTGATATAGTCATAGAGTGAGTCATTCAGTGTGACGTATTTCGCGGGCGAATTCGACGGTGGTTTTGGCGTTTCCATCTGCCGGGAAGTCTCTCGGACAATCTGGATCGCAGCAACGAAAATATCGACACCGGCGGATCGAAACAGCGGCGCGGAGGCCTCAAGGCGGCTTTTCGTTGCCTCCCTTCCCTCTGGGCCTGAGCGAGATAGATCTTGTTCTAAACTTTTCGCGAATTGTTCTTGCGCGATTGTCCCGATTGGCCAGAATCCCTCCAGCTTCTTCTTCCCGTGACTACCAACTCTTCTCGTTCCCGCCTGAGGGCATATCGCAGCCTCCGCCCGGTCCTGCCCTATGTCGTTCTTTTGACCTTGGCAGGGGTTTGCCGTGGCCAGCCGCTCCCGCCGTCGCGTTCGTTTAATGGGGCCACATCGTATCAGACCGGCCTGGGGCGCCATGTTTTGCCCCTTCGCCCCGGAGAGATAGCCGGCAAACTTTCGCAGCCGGTGGCGCACTCTGAGATCGCCCCGGATGCGGCCATGACGGCGGAGGTGCGGATGGCACCTACCCGGAGTAGCTTTCTTGCCAACTGGAAGCCGGTCCCGGGGGCCGCTGGATATCGTCTTGACGTCTCGACTGATTCCGCCTTTAGGAGCTTTGCTGCTGGCTATCAGGACCTCGATGTCGGCGCGGTGACCAGTCGTATCGTCGGCCGACTGCGGTCCGGCACGAAATATTACTACCGCGTCCGGCCGTACGGTTTAGGTGCCACCCGGATGACCTCAGAGGTGATGGAAGTGGCAACCGCGGCCACTGCGGACGGGCTCGTTATTAATCCGACGTTTGATGCTTCCATCACCAATAGCCCTAACGCGGCCGCGATAGAGTCCATGGTCAACCGCGCGATTGCGCTCTACCAACCGCTCTTTGCCGATCCTGTCACGGTTGAGATCCGTTTTCGCTACGCGACAACCTCGCCTGATGGCAGCCAGCTGCCTCCGGGTGCGATCGCAGAAAGCTTCTATGTCGTCTATTACGTCGACTGGGCGGATTTTATCACCACGCTCGCAGGAGATACTAAGACGACAAATGACGTCTCTGGCTATCAGAATTTTCCGGGACAGGCTCTGACGAATTACCTGGTGCCCGCAGCGGCCGCCGGAAGGGCTCTCGGCCTGGAAACACCCCCGGCGATGTTTGCCAATGGGACGGTCGGACCGGGTGGACCCTACGATGGCATCGTCACGTTGAATTCCAGTGAGCCTTTCCAGTTCACTCGTCCGCCGAACAGCAGTAACTACGACGCGCAAAGTGCCGCGGAACATGAGATAGATGAGATTCTGGGTCTCGGTTCTTACCTGGGCGGTGCCCCCGAGACGACGGATTTCCTGCCTGAGGACCTGTTTAGTTGGTCGGCGCCAGGCGTCAGAACTCACTCCGCACTCGGCACGCGCTATTTTTCAGTCGACAATGGTGTCACCAAAATTATCGATTTCAACCAGGACCCGTACGGGGATTTCGGCGACTGGCTGAGTGGACCCTGTCCGGCACCCTCCTTCCATGTGCAAAACGCCTTTTCCTGTAAGGGGCAGTTCGCCGATATCACGGCAACTTCGCCCGAAGCGATTGGTCTCGACGTCGTCGGTTACGATCTCATTCCAGCCCTGCTGCCCCCAGGCGGGCTGGGCAATATCTCTACGCGCGCATATGTCGGGACCAAAGACCAGGTCATGATAGGTGGTTTTATTGTAACTGGGACTAAATCGAAGCAAGTTATCCTGCGCGCGCTTGGTCCCTCTCTTCCTCTGGATGATAAGTTGGCGGACCCTTTCCTGGAACTTCACGATTCATCCGGCGCGCTGATTGCATCGAATGACAACTGGCGAAGCGACCAGGCGTCCGACATCATTGCGGCTGGTTTTGCGCTTTTCAACGACGCGGAGTCCGCTATCATCCGGACTCTTCAGCCCGCCTCTTACACCGCCATTGTGCGGGGCGCGAAGGGCGAAGTCGGCACGGGGCTGGTGGAAGTTTATGACCTCGATGAAGCAGCTGACTCGCGATTGGCTAACATATCGACCCGCGCTTTGGTGCAGACGGGCGACAATGTTCTCATCGGTGGTTTCATTGTCTTCGGCGATAAATCGTCGACCGTCGTCGTGCGAGCCATCGGCCCGTCGCTCACCGCCGCCGGTGTCGACGACGCTCTGCAGGATCCCATCCTAGAGTTACACGACAGCAACGGCGCGCTCCTGGCGACGAACGATAACTGGATGGACGGTCCCGACCAGAAAACCATTACAAGTGACGGACTCGCGCCCGGCGACAGCAAGGAATCAGCGCTTTTGGCAAATCTCCCTGTGGGAGCCTACACCGCTATTGTCCGGGGAGTAAACGACACGACAGGGGTTGGTCTGGTGGAAGTCTATCACCTGGACTAGGGGCGTGGTCAGAGGGACTCGCGGTCCGTAATAGAGCTAGCTTTATTCATCGGGCGAGCCGAATCGAGACCAGCTATTCGACTGCCTCTGCCAGAAACTCCACCACGCGTTCTTCAAACCAAGGCTGTAGGCCACCCGCGAACTCCAGAAACCCGAGATGACCGCCTGATTCCGGTGCCTCAAGGAAAAGGCAGGGGTTTTCCCACGCCTCGGGAAAAGGGAAACACTCGGGCGCGAGAAATGGATCATTCCGTGCGTTCAGCAATAAGGTCGGTTTGGTGATCCGATGGAGGAACTGCCGGGCGCTCGACTGTCGCCAATAGTCCGCAGCGTCGCGAAAACCATGCAGGCGCGAAGTGTAGCGATCGTCGAATTGCTGAAAGGTGCGCAAGGCGCGGCTTCCCCTGGCGTCAATCTCTCCGGGGAACCGCGAGGCCTTGGCCTCTACCTTCGAGACCAGACTGTCGATAAATCGTCGCAGATAGAGCCGGTTACTCCAGCGTCGATCAAGCATGCGAGCGCTCGCCGCCAGGTCGACTGGCGCCGAAATGGCTACGGCCGCCAGGATCGAGTCATGGGGTGGAGCTTCGCCCATATACTTCAGAGTCAAGTTACCTCCGAGGCTGAACCCGACCAGAGCGATCCCGGAATAACTCCTGGCGGCATGATCGACGACCGCTCTTAAGTCCTCGGTCGCGCCACTGTGATAGAGCCTAACGAGCCTATTCGGCTCCTCCCCGCATCCTCGGAAGTTCCAGGCCAGAACGTCCCAACCGGCATCTGCCAAGGCGGCGGACATTCCCCTAATGTAATCCTGATCCGCGGAGCCCTCCAACCCGTGCGACAGAATCGCCAGGCGCGAGCGTCCCTGGCGCAGCCAGCGCAGGTCGAGGAAATCACCGTCCGGGAGTTCCAGCCGCTCCCGCGCGAATGTGATCCTTCGTCCCCGTCGCAGAAACGCCCCGACAATTGTCTGCACGTGTCCGTTTCGGAGCAGAGCGGGGGCTCTGAAGGTAGAGCAAACAATGGGCATAGGCTGGACTGGAAGACCATCCTACAACCGAAAACGCCTCTTGGAGAGAGCATCTGGGGTCCGACGACAGCCAACCCGCAAAACGGCAACGCACCTAGCGCGAACGTCGCTGTCCGGGGCTATTTAGCGGCCAAGCGCGGAGAGCAACCGGTTCGCACCGGCTGGCGGGGATACCTTCCCACTCAGAATGGCGGCGGGCGTTACCTCATGACCGTAGTAGCGCCGATTCGCGTCAGTCTGGGTTGCAATCACCGCCCCCTGAAGCGAGACGCCGGCGAAGAGACCCTTGCTCCGGCTGTAGGTATAGATCGCGGCGGTGGGCATAACGTCAGCTTCGGCGTGACGGCCCACCGGTCCGGCTGCTGCGCTGGCGTCGGCCCCAATCTTCACATTTCCGCCATGGGCAAATGCGCGGACCGCCGCATCATTGTTGAGCACAAATATAAAATCAGTCACCTCCGCACCGATTTGGAATCCCACCCCGGCGCCGCCCGTGCCGATGAACGACGGGCCCGACCAGCCATGGTTCGTCCGTGCCACCACCACCCCTTCGCCGCCTTTGCCGCTCACTCCGAAACCCACCTTTAGCACCTTGATGATCGCGAGCCCGCGAGCATGACTCAAGACGGCCTCGGGAATGCCCTGTTCCGGTATGCGACGAAATTCCCTGATGATCGTCGCGTCGGCGTTAACCACTTCCTGTTCCGTAAAAGCCTGGGCCGTCGTCGCCAGCCCGAGAGCGCATCCTATGAGAACCAGCACACTATGTTTCATACCTGGTACTTCGTCTGTCCCGCCGTTATTGGTCGCCTTCGATTCCTCTCACGAGATCGCGGAAAACCTGCGCGCCCGCAGAAAGCGGTTACAGTTTCGCTCGTGAATAGGAAGCGCGCGCCGGTTTCAATCCGTTCGGGACCGATCGAATTCGTCAAGCTCAACACCGAGAAATGGCAGTGGCGCGATGCTTACCAATGGCTCCTCGGGCTGACCTGGCCACAGTTCGCTGCCTTTGTCGGCGTTATCTACATTGCGCTCAATCTTCTTTTCGCCGCCCTCTACCGGCTCGATCCAAAGTCCGTCACCGGCATGCGGACGGGCTCGTTCCTCGACGCCTTCTTTTTCAGTGTGCAGACCATTGCCACCGTGGGCTACGGCAACATGTCGCCGGCCAACCTTTACGGAAACATTCTTACTACGATCGAAATCATGAGCGGCATCTTCATGGTGGCGGTCATGGCTGGACTCATCTTCGTCCGCTTCTCACGCCCGAGCGCTCACATCGTCTTTAGCAAGTCGGTCGTCATCGCACCCATGAACGGGCGGCCCACTCTTATGCTGCGGATTGGCAACCTGCACCAACGCAGCATGGTGGAGGCGGAATTTCGGATCCTGTTCAACCGCGACGAGCAACTTCTGGAGGGCGGCGACTTTCGGTTTTTTTATAGTCTCAAGCTGCAGTTCGACCGGCTTCCGACTTTCCCCGCGGCGCTGACCCTGCGCCACGTGATTGATGAACAAAGCCCGCTCCACGGTGCGACCCCCGAATCGCTCGAAGCGAGTCGCGTGGTGCTAATCGCTTCGGTCGTCGGGATAGATCCTGTCATACCCGCGGCCGTCCAAACACAAATGGATTATACCTGGCGCGAAGTTCGCTTCGGCGAACGATTTGTCGAGATTTACAGTGACGACGGCGCGGGCCGGCTGACGGTCGATTACGGACGCCTCCACGACACCGAGCCAGCTGGCTGAGCGGAGACGCGGAATAGTGTTAGTGTTTCGCCATGAAAGTTCCATTTACTTTAGGCGAGGTGGGCCATTTCGGATTGTCGGTGCGGGAGCCGAAGAAGAGCGCGAAATGGTTCGAGAGAACACTCGGGCTGCGTGAGCAATTTAAATTTGAAGGCGGCGTCGCGGTCGGTAACGACCATGTCACGATCGCGCTGCACAAAGGCAAACCCAGGCCGAAGACGTTTGGTCACATGTCCTTTCATTTGCCGAACATGGCCGCGCTCCGCAAAGCGCTTGCTCACCTGCAGAAATTGAAAGTCGAAGTCGAAGATCCTGGCGACGAAATTGGGCCCGAGGCCGAGGGTTCGAAGAACATGGGCCTCTGGTTTTACGATCGCGATGGATACCGCTGGGAACTGAACGTGCAGAGCGGACGGAAATAGGACAGGACGAGCTGTAAACTAAGAGTGAATTCGGACCTTTGGTTCTTTCCCCTGCTTCATCTCTTTTAGCTTGATGCAGACGACAGTGAGCCAGCTGATATCGAAAGCATTACCGAGGGGCTCGGCGTCCTGCGCCTGCGGGCTCATGCTTGTGTAGGCGCCGTCGATCCCGACCGCCCAGATTTCCTCGCCCGCCTGCTTGAGCGCCACGACCACATCGGCGCCGTCCATTCCACCGGCCGTTTCCCGGAACAATTCCCAAAGTTTATCTCGAAAAGGCGAGACCA
>DASXYO010000237.1:0-26573 GCA_036502465.1 Chthoniobacterales bacterium | reverse complement strand
GCCCGCGGTGGGTGCCGGCCAGAGGCCAGCCCTCGCCCGGAATGATCCATTCAATATCTTCCGCAGACAAAGCCTGCAGACTTTGCGCATCGCCGCGGCCCATGGCGGCGAAGAAATCCTTCACGATCTGGACGTTCTTTTCTGTGCTCACAAAAGTTCGAGAAACGACCGCGCCGGGGTCAGACCTGCGCCATGCCTCCATCGACGGCGAGATCCACGCCGGTGATGTATGAACTTTCACCGGAAGCGAGAAACACGACGGCAGCAGCGACTTCCTCGGGCTTACCCCTGCGGGCGAGCGGAACTTGCGAGACGAACTGAGCAGCCGCCTGTTCGACCTGTTCAGCCGTGAGGCCCGCGTTCTCCAGAGCCGGAGTTTCGATTGGGCCAGGACTGATCGAATTCACGCGAATCTTGCGATCCTTTAGCTCCACCGTCCAGCCGCGAGCGAAACAACGCACGGCCGCCTTACTCGCGGCATAGGCGCTAAATGCTGAATCTCCCCGTATGTTAGCGACCGAAGAAGTCAGGATGATCGAGCCGCCATCCTCAAAGAGGGGAAGGGCCTTTTGCGCGGTGAAGAACGTTCCCTTCACATTTAAGTCGAAGGTTTTATCGAAGTGAGCTTCGGTCGCCGTCTCGAGCGGCGCGACTTCCCCCCAGCCAGCGTTGGCGAAGAGAATGTCGATGTGACCGTGCTTCTCTTTCACGACGGCAAAGAGCCGATCCAGATCTTCCAGGCGCGTGACGTCGCCTACGACCGTCGTCACGTTTCTCCCGATCAGGGCTGCGGCCTCTTTCAGCTCTTTCTCTCGTCGGCCAGTAATCACGACGTGCGCGCCTTCTTCCACAAAGCGCTTGGCCGTGGCCAGGCCAATCCCGCTGTTTCCGCCGGTGATGACCGCGATTTTTCCTGCTAGTTTTTGTCCCTGGTTATTACTCATATGTTTGTCGCTTACGTTGGTTGTCGTTATTTTTTGAGAATGTGAGAGTTAGGCCTTTCCTCCGAAGCTCACGTAGTCATCGAGTTCGCCAAATTCGAAGAAGGTCTTGATGTCTTCCCGGGTTTTGGAAAGTCGGCCCAGGTGTTCGGCGAAGAACTCCAGGGTTTCAGCGTCGCTGTCCGGCCCGCGTCTTTCCATGAAGGCAGACCAGCCCTCGATTTCCCACGGCGCACGCGGCGTCTTGGAATGGGCCTGAACCCATTCGAGCATTTCCCCGTCCCCTTTGCCGGTGGCCAATTCCTTCGACAAGGCAGCGGGATCGAAGCCGAGAAATTTCACCAGGTGCTGGTCAGTGGGTGAATTGTAGATGTATTCGCCATTCTTCCCGGCGAGGGTCGCCCGGCCCTTGTCGAGCATGCGCGCCAAGATCACGTAGTTACCCAAACGAACGCGAAAGCTCCGCGGCGGGCGTTGAGTGAGATCAGTATGGTAAGGTTGAGTCTTCATAGTTTGCTCTGATTCGATATGGCAAACGTCCGTCTTCTCGACCCTCACGGCTAATGCCGGTTCGTCATTGCCGCGATGCGAAATGCGCATCACTGTTTCCATCGTGCTGGAGAAACTTCGTTTGTTCCTGGTGATCCTGGAGGAAGGCAGCCTCCGTCGTGCGGCTGACCGTCTGCGCATTTCCCAGTCCGCCATCACCCGACAGATCCAATCACTCGAACTCGAGCTCGGCGGCCAGGTTTTGGAACGAACCTCCGCCGGGGTGCGTCCTACGAACGGAGGAGATGTCCTTGCCGCAAGGGCAAAAAGGCTGCTGGCAGATTATGATTCCACCATGGCGGAAGTCCGCCGGCTGAATCGCGGAGACAGTGAACGCTTGCGGATTGGCTACATCGCGTCCGCCGTCCAGGAGTATCTCGGGCCGGCTCTGGCCGTGCTGCGGCGCGATCATCCAAGACTGAAAGTCAAAATGCTCGATCAAACGCCCGGCGAAATGATCATCGCCCTACGGCAAGGCGAGATTGATCTGGCCTTGACCTTGCATGGGATAGACCTGCTCTCGCGCGATTTCTATATCCGTAAAATCGCGACGGTTAGGAGCCTGGTGGCCCTTCCCGTCACTCACCGGTTCGCGACCAAAAGACAAGTGTCTCTCTCACAGTTGCAGGGCGAAACCTTCGTGCGGGGATCGGATGATGTGGTCCCGGGATACACCCAGAGAATCATTCAACTCTGCCGCAAGCATGGCGGCTTCCGTCCCCGCCTCGCCACCATTGATGAAACAACCAGTCTTGTGGAATCTCTCGCCGTGGCCGCCAATGAAGAAGCGATTTCGATTCAACCAGCCTTCGTTTCTCACCTTGACGTCCCGAACGTCGTCATGGTTCCGATCGCTGACGCCGGCGCGACTTGGGATTTGTTTGTGGTCTGGCTGCGCGGCAAAGTTGCCGGCCCATTGCGGACCTTGCTCAGCGAGCTAAACCTGAAGCCTTAATGGAATGAACGAACGGAGCTTCGGCGTCAGGCATCACGAAAACGGTTCGCCGCGGCCTGCGTTACTTGAAGCTCCGACCCTGCGGCATTCTCAGGCCCGACCTGCGAAAGCTGTTACGCCTTCGTCTCCGTCACCATCGCGTTCCAACGCCGCTGCATTTCTTCCGGGCTGATCTTCTCCATCTCCTGCGAAATGACCCATTCATGCCCAAAAGGATCGCGCACCCGCCCGGCGCGATGGCCATAGAACTGGTCCGCGAGCGGACGGACTACCTCCGCACCCGCAGCCACGGCCCGATCCATGTCCGCCTTCGCGTCGGTGCTCATCAGACCCAGATTGACCGAGGTGCCGCCGAGCGATTTAGGCGAGCGATTGATTCCCGCGTATTCCTCGCCCAGCATGACGAGCACACCTTTGATCGTCATTTCCGCGTGGCCCACCTTCCCGCTTTCCGGATCGGTCAGGCGAAAGAGTTCTTCCGCGCCGAAAGCCTTCCGATAGAAATCAATCGCGGCCGCGGCGTCGTCGACCACCAGCGACGGCGACAGGGGTGGATAGGATGTTGGTGCGCTCATGCCGATACCTTTCCGCGCCAATCTCTTTCTGCAAAAGATTTCGCAGCTGGTGACGTCCGAGGCTTCGGGATCA
Source organism: Chthoniobacterales bacterium (assembly GCA_036502465.1). Lineage (GTDB taxonomy): Bacteria > Verrucomicrobiota > Verrucomicrobiia > Chthoniobacterales > UBA10450 > Palsa-1392. The sequence goes on along the minus strand of DASXYO010000237.1, from coordinate 23,480 downwards.
ACGCTCGCATCGTGCAGGCTTGTCTCTCATGGTCAGTAACAAAACGCTCTCATCTCCGAGTGCGCCATGCACGATGCAAACTCTCCCCCAGACTGACTCCCCCGCGCCTAACATGCCTTCTTCCAGACTGTTGAAACAACCACCTAGCAGGCACGCTCACTCGTTTACCTTGAAACGACGGGCCACTCAAAAGATGCGCCGTCCGCTGTCTTTAAAATAATACTCCGATCCGGCTGCGAATAATATTGACGTTTTCTCCGGGACTTGGGATTTCACATTCCAAAACCATCGGAAACTCATGAAAAGAATACCATCCTCTCCAATCCTCTTCGCTATCGCGGCGCTTCTTTCACTGGCCGGGCCTGCAGAGGCCGGAACGCTTTACGTTACCGTGGGCCCAAATTTCACGCCGGACTCCGCTTTTACGAATAACACCATCGCAGTCGATACGACAAACGGCCCGGGCCCCCTCGTCCACATCACGGGCGGTGCGAGTGTCGCTCCGGATGGCAGCAACGAGCCGCAGATTGATTTCGGCGGTACTTTCAGTGCTGTTGCCGGAGATACCTTTTCGGTTGCCTATAGCTTTAGTGCTGACCTGAACAGCGAGACCCCGGTTGACTATGGCATCATCGGCATGGCCTCGGTGTTCGGTATCCCCTTCCAGTTCACCGGCCCTAGCGGCACTCTTATGCCCGGGCTGCACGTTTATGAAGGGACCTTCCAGGCACCGACTGCTTATGCGGTCAGTGATGGAGGTAATTTTTCTGTCTTTGTTGGCTTTAACTTCGGGGCCACCGGTGCGTCTTCTACCGCTGCGCCTGGCACGCTGGATCTGCTTATCCAACAGCTTGATCTTAAGCTCGACCCCCTCCCAGCCACAGTGACGCCGCCCGCACAGTCTCTGAATATCTCTACCCGGGCCAACGTCGGCACCGGCGATAATGTGCTTATCGGCGGCATCATTATTACCGGCACCGACACCAAGGAAGTCGTGCTAAGGGCTATCGGGCCATCTCTTGGTATTTCGGGCGTAACCGGCCTCCTCGCCGATCCAACCCTCTCGCTCTTCGACGCCGACGGGGCGCTAATCGACACTAACGATAATTGGATGGATCTTAGTGACGCCGACCAGATGGTGCTGACAGATAACAACCTCGCGCCCACCGACGACGCCGAATCCGCCTTGGTCGAAAGTCTCGCGCCCGGCGCCTACACGGCGATCGTGAGTGGAGTCGGTGATACGACCGGCATCGCACTTGTGGAAGCCTACGATCTCGACAATGGAGCGACCGATTCCGAATTTGGCAATATCAGTACCCGCGGATTTGTAGAGACTGGGGACAACATCATGATTGGCGGCTTGATCCTCGGCGGTGGCGGCGGAGGATTCGCCCAGGTAATCGTTCGCGGGATTGGACCATCGCTCGCAGATTCCGCCGTTACCAATGCGCTAGCGGATCCCACCATCAGCCTATTCGACGGCAACGGAAATCTCGTCGGCTCGAACGACAATTGGATGGATGACGCCAATATGCAGACAGTGTCCGATTCCGGCCTTGCGCCGGGCGACCCGAAGGAATCAGCTCTCTACGAGGTGTTGCCGGCCGGCGCTTATACCGTCCAGTTGAGCGGAGTGGGCGATACAACCGGCGTCGGGCTCGTCGAGTCCTACAATGTCGATAGCACTGCGTCGGGGACCGGCAAACACTAGGAATAAGAATAACAGGGATCAGCTGATTCGCGGTTCCTAATCCCGTCTTATTAACAATTTCCTTTCCATCGCGGCCTCGGTGCTTCTTCTGGCGAGTTGTAGCACGGTCAAAGTAGAACCGGTCTCCCCGACGGGGCCAAACCTTCTCGACACTTTGCCAAGGGACCACGGCATGATTCCGGTGCAGGAAACCGACAAGCGCGGGCTGGTTTCCTACGAGGGAAACGTCGCGGCTGCGCGTCCTAACGACAAGACGCTGCTATTACAGGGATGGGTCACGCCGAAACGGATTACGGATCCGAGGCCGTCACCGCGCCCTCTTATCTTCACTATCCTCCCAAATACGAAGATTATTCGCTCGAGCGATCCGTCCAGCTTGCGGGAGCTCAAGGCCGGTGAGCATGTGGATATCCTCGCCCAGCCCGCGCCGGATGGGCGGTTGCTGACAGTGTCGATTAGCGCGGGTAAGCCGCGCGGTTATCCAGTCGCGACGGCTATTCCCGGGAGACCGGGTTGGGTCATGAGCCCTTATGCTCCTACGGCCGGGGCGGTCAACGTTTCTGGAATTCCTCCCGGCTCTGAGGTTCGCTGCCCTTACACGAAGAAAATCTTCTTCACACCTTTTTGAGGTTGGATTGGCAGAAATCGTTTCGTTGAGACGAGAAGCTCGGGGTCAGCGCTTGCATCGTGCAGGTTTGCTTCATGGCCTCAGAAATACAGCGCTCTTATCTCCGATTACGTCATGCACGATGCAAACGCTGACCCCCGAACCCGCCTCCCGGTCCATGGTGGCAGGCAATACGGCCACGCGCCGCCGAAAACAAAAAGGTGACGCGGGGGTTTGCCGGCGGTCAGCTTTAGAAATCTCGCTCCACGTGTTTGGGTGAAGCTGGCGGATGGGCAGGCCGCCGCGGACCTCGCCTTCGCAGGCGGACAATCACTGCTTCCCGACGGTCGGGAAGGCAAGTTGGGACCCAAAGTCGTCGTCCCGACGGTCGGAAAGGCAAGTTGAGACCTAAAGTCGTCGTCCCGACAATCGGGAAGGCGAGTTGAGGCCTAAAGTCGTCGTCCCGACGGTCGGGAAGGGCAAGTGCGCCCGGCTTGCCCGTTTATCGGCGCAAAGGGGTCCTTGGACACGCGTTCGGTGCTCTTCCTGCGCCGAGATGGTCTCTGAACGCCCACTTATTGGCCTTCTTGCGACACGATGGTCTCTGAACGCCCACTTATTGCTCATCTTGCGACGAGATGGTCTCTGAACGCCCACTTATTGCTCTTCTTGCGCCAAGATGGTCTCTGAACGCCCGCTTATTGGTCTTCTTGCGACAAGATGGCCTCTGAGTGGGCGTTTATTGGCCTTCTTGCCACCAAGCGACCTCTGAACGCCCGCTTATTGTCCTTCTTGCGGCACGATGGGCTCTGAACGCCCGTTCATTGGCCTTCTTGTCGCAAGATGGACCTCCGGAGGGCGGAGATTGGCCGTTTGATCGACAGCCTAGGCGCGGCGGCGCAGGACTTTGTTTCGCAGGGCGATGGCTTGGGCGTAGGCTTCGATCTCTTCCTCCGGCTCTTGCCTTCCGTCGCTGTGTGTCAGGGCTGACTGTAGAGCTCCGCTTCGCTCAAGATCTGGTTACTGGAACCTTCCCCCGGGTTCTGCCCTCCGGTCACTAACACGCCGACCGAGGGCAACAGCGTCGCGGTGTGATCTTGCCGCGCGATTTGCATTGCTCCCGTCACTTTCCACGTCCCACTCTCCAGATCATAAAGTTCGGCACTGGGCGTGTCGGTAAAATTCTGAAAACGTCCCCCTGTCACCAGCACCTTCCTTGAGGGCAGCAGCGTCGCGGTGTGGCTGGCCCGCGCGGTGGTCATGCTGCCGGTCGCGGCCCATGTCCCCGTTAGCGGATCATACAGTTCAGCGCTGTGCAAGAAACCGCTACTGTAACTGAATCCGCCTGCGACAAGGACCTGGCCATTGCGAAGCAGCGTCGCCGTAGGGAGATTGCGTGAGGTGCCCATGCTGCCTGTTGCAGCCCAGCCTCCAGTCCTGGGGTCATACAGTTCTGCGCTGCTCAAGGATGTGCCATTATATCCGCCAGTGACAAGCACCTGGCCATTGCGAAGCAGCGTGGCGGTGTGGGATTGACGGGCGTGGGCCAGGCTGCTGGTTTCCGTCCACGTTCCCGTGGCGGGATCATAGAGCTCGGCGGTGTTTATCTCATGAAAACCACTTACACTGTCGTTCCCCCCCGCCACCAGCACCTGGCCGTTGGGCAGCAGTGTCGCCGTGAACCCGAAGCGTGCGTGGGCCAGACTGCCGGTCGGCGTCCACGTTCCCGTGGCCGGATCATATAGCTCCGCGCTGGTCAATGGAGCAGTGCCGTATCCCGCCGCCACCAGCACCTGACCCGAGGACAGCAAGGTCGCGGTGTGAGCTTCACGCACGAAACCCATGCTGCTGGTCGCCGTCCACGTTCCCGTTACCGGATCATACAGCTCCGCGCTGCTCACGACGACGGGAGTGTCATCGACTCCCCCAGTCACCAGCAACTGGCCTGAGGGCAGCAGAGTCGCGGTGTGAGAGACGCGTGCGGTGCCCATGCTGTCGGTCGGGCTCCAACTCGGGGCAGGCTGGGACGGGTTTCCCGCCAGTGCCGCGGCGGCCGTCAGTAACGCGGCCAGGAGCGAGATGAACGCAACGGCGAATGTGGTGTGAAGCGCCGAAGCGCGGATGGAACTATTCTCTTTTGTTTTCATAGGAACTTGTCGAAACGTGGAGGCGGCACGCCGGAGCAGGCGTGAAGGAACACCTCTTCCTGACTTCGCCCCGAGGAAGCGAGCTCCAAAAGGCTGGTGTGGTTCTCACAACTGTTACCTCGATCAGTGGGAGCGAATCTTTCGTTCGCTGTTTCCCTGCGGCAAGAGGGCCAGGAGGCTTGGTTGGAGTCGCCTCACGAACTTGGCGCAACTTAAAAAAATCGATTGCGCGAGCAAATGTCGAGCAAAAAAATCTTTCGGAGAGAGATAGGAAGTGAACGCTCGCGCACCCGGCCTAGGCGCGACGGCGCACCGGTCCCACGGCTTCCTTGGTTCCTCCTTGCCTGTTACGACCAAAATCTCCCGAGGACCTTGCATGGAAATATTTGCGTTTGGTGTCGAGGGGCTTAGGCTCGGAATTCGGTAGGCTGCTAATGAGAAAGTTCCCGATCCCAACAGGCGAAACAAAACGCCTCCATGCGCTGGCTGAGTATGAGATCATGGACTCGCCACCGGAGGCTGAATTCGATGAGCTAACCCGACTGGCCTCCTACATCTGTCAGGTTCCGCTTGCGCAGATCTCGCTGGTCGACGATCGGCGGCAATGGTTCAAGTCTCGCCTCGGTTTTGACCTGACCGAGACACCGCGGGAGGCATCGTTCTGTCAGTATGCCCTCATGCAGCGTGACGTGGTTGAAGTCGAGGACGCGTCGCAGGATGAACGCTTCGCCGACAGTCCATTGGTCCTGGGCGACCCGCATGTGCGCTTCTATGCCGGAGCACCCTTGATAACTCCGGGGGATCATGCGCTGGGCGCGCTTTGCGTGATGGATCGTGAGCCGCGCAAGCTCTCAGCCGACCAGCGTGACGCTTTGCAAATCCTCGCCCGGCAGGTCATGACGCGACTCGAGCTAAGCCGCCAGCAGCGCCAGTTACAAACGGTCACCGATCATGCGCCGGTCGGTATCGCCCTCTATGATCGCGACCGGCGCTATATTTTCGCCAATCCCGCCTATGCCGAAATGATGGGCAAACGGCTTTCGGAGATCATCGGTCACTCGGCGCCGGAGGTGATGGGAAAGTTTTACGACGAGGTCGTGCGGCCGCGGCTGGACCTTGCCTTCACGGGTCAGCGCGTTGCTTTTGAAGGGAAAAAACGAATGGCGGACGGCGAGCGATATTTCGAAGCCATCCAGCAGCCGAGAATCGTAAACGGTGAAGTGCTGCAGGTGGTTAGCGTGGTGCTTGACGTAACCGAGCGGCAAAGGGTCGCCGCCGCCCTGCGGGCCAAGGAAGAGCAGTTCAACGCGGCTGATCGACGCCTGGCCGCCATCGTCGCTTCGTCGGACGACGCCATTATCGGCAAGACTCTGGATAGCATCATCACCAGCTGGAACAAGGGCTCTGAAAGAATCTTCGGCTACGCCGCCGCGGAGGTAATCGGCAAGCCAATCAACCTGCTTATCCCAGAGGATCGCCAGCACGAAGAAGAGGTGATCATCGAAAAAATCCAGCGCGGCGAGAGCGTCAAACACTTCGAGACGCGGCGGAAACGAAAGGATGGCCGGCTGATCGATGTCTCGGTCACCGCCTCGCCGATCAAGGACGAGAAGGGAAATGTGATTGGCGCATCCAAGGTGGCGCGCGACATCACCTCGCAGAAAGAGGCGGAAGCCAGCCTCAGGCTGTTCCGTTCCCTGATGGACGAGTCGAACGACACGATCGAAGTCATCGATCCGGAAACGGGGCGGTTTCTCGATGTGAACGCGAAGGGGCCGACCGAGCTTGGCTACAGCCGCGAGGAGTATCTCACCCTCCGGTTGTTCGACGTCGAGACGACCCTGGACGAAGCCCGCTGGTTCGACTTAAAGGCAGAACTGAAAACTGCCGGCTCCATGACTGGTGAAGGAGAACATCGGCGCAAGGATGGGTCGCTCTTCCCGGTCGAGTTTAGCGCGAAATGGGTTCGCCTCGATCGCGACTACGTCGTCGCGATCGTGCGGGACATTACCGACCGGCGCAAGACCGAGGCGGCGGCTCGCGAGAGTCGTGAAAAGCTGGCCGCGGCGCTCGCCAGTATGACGGATGCGGTGTTCATCTCCGATGCCGACGGCCGATTCGTCGAGTTCAACGACGCCTTCGTTACCTTTCATCGCTTCCGGAGCCGGGAAGAGTGCCTGACCCATCTTTCCGCTTATCCAGAGATCCTCGAAGTGTCGCTGCCGGATGGAACGGTTGCCCCGTTGGAGGAATGGGCCATTCCTCGAGCGCTTGAGGGCGAGACAGCGGTCAACGCGGAGTATTCCCTCCGGCGCAAGGACACGGGGGAAACCTGGGTGGGAAGTTACAGCTTCGCACCGATCCGTGACCCAGCAGGGACCATCGTCGGATCAGTGGTCGTGGCGCGCGACATTAGCGAACACAAAAAGCTCGAGCAGCAGTTCCTCCGCGCCCAGCGCATGGAAAGTCTCGGTGCTCTTGCCGGTGGGATTGCACACGACCTTAACAATGTGCTCGGCCCGATCATGCTTTCGCTCGATCTCCTGAGCGATAAAGTCATCGACGCGGACGGCGCGAAATTGCTCAATATCCTGGCCGACAGCGCGCAGCGGGGCGCGAACATGGTGCGGCAGATTCTTTCCTTCGCGCGCGGCGTATCGGGTAGCCGGCTACTCGTGCAGGTGCGCCACCTCATCGAGGAAATGGCCGAGATCGCGAACGACACTTTCCTCAAGCATGTTGAAATCAAAACCTCGGTTCCCAGCGACATCTGGACGATTGTTGGCGATCCTACCCAGCTTCATCAGGTTCTGCTCAATCTCTGTGTCAACGCCCGGGACGCGATGGCGGACGGCGGCACGCTCACGCTCTCGGGGGAGAACGTGCAGGTCGACGCGAACTATGCAGCCTTTGCGCCCGAAGCCAAGCCAGGTCCCTATGTCATGATCGAGGTCGAAGATACGGGAACGGGAATACCGCAAGAGACGCTCGACAAGATCTTCGACCCATTCTTCACCACCAAGGAGCTCGGCAAGGGCACCGGCCTGGGACTTTCCACCACCCTTGGGATCGTGAAATCACATGGAGGGTTTCTCCGGGTTTACAGCGAGCCCGGGCAGGGAACCAAGTTCAAGATCTATCTCCCGGCAGATACCGAAGCGTCGGCTGGCGCGAGCAACGAACCGGAGGCGGAGATGCCTCATGGCAACGGCGAACTCGTGCTCGTGGTGGACGATGAAGCGGCCGTCCGCCAAATCACGCGGCAGACTCTGGAGGCCTATGGCTATCGTGTATTGCTCGCCAGCGATGGCGCGGAAGCCGTCGCCATCTTCGGAGAGCATCATCATGAGATCGATGTGGTTCTAACCGATATGATGATGCCGATCATGGATGGCCCCGCCACGATACAGGTCCTGCGCCGAATCAAGCCGACGATTCCTATTATCGCCGCCAGTGGTTTATCGACGAGCGAGCATGTCAGCCGCGCGACGCGTTTGGACATCCAGCATTTTCTTCCCAAGCCCTACACCGCCCGTACCCTTCTTACGGTGCTGGGTGGGATTCGCCCGCGCGAGTAGTCCAAATTCGATCTTGTCCCTGCCGGGCCGGCGGGGCTGGCGGGCGGTTACGTCACGCAATCCAATCTCGCTTAATTTGCGTGCGTCGGAACCGAGTGTCCTCGGGGAGCCAAACGGCGGCAATAGTGAATTACAGAGCTGGCCCCGATTGTGAACGCCGGTGGTTTTCGACATCATTTTGCAAAGGCAACCGGGAATACTGATGGCCGGAGCGCGGACACGGCTGATTGCTATATGTTCGCGCGTTTGGTGGGCGAATCTTGCCCATCCGGCGTTTTGCCACGGATTCTCCAACCGCGGTCGCGAGTGAACCTCCCGCACCCGGCCTAGCCACGGCGGCGCAGGACTGTGTTTCGCAGGGCGATGGCTTGGGCGTAGGCTTCGATCTCTTCCTCCGGCTCTCTCCAGGAGAAGGCTCGGGTGCGTTTGCGGCCGGTGCGGAGGTCGGGGAATGTGACGGAGTAATGCTTGCGCCCGCGCGGCCGGAAGACGCCGACGACGGGCTCGGACAGGCCAAGCGCCTGGAGGACGCGCCGGGGCACGGTGTTCAGGCGCTTACTCGGGAGCTCGCGCAGCATCCGGTCGCGGTGGCGTTGGGCGGCGCGCAGGCTCTTCTCGCTGTGGCCGGCGAAGTAGGCGGTGTGTTCCTGCCCGATGCGGGTGAAGACGACCTGAAACCCGTCGTTGGTGACGCGGATGTTGCTGAATTCCTTAATCGCCTGGTTTTTCGGCATAGCTGAAGGCGGTCGCTGGTTTTTGATCATGCTCGCGAAAAGAGCGGGGTCAAGGTTGGCTGTCAGCCAGGTTTTGGGACAAATCTGGGAGCCGCTTTGCACTTTGGTCGCAAATTTGCCTGAGGAACGCCTGACGGTCCCCGGGAAATTGGCATCGCCGGCCCGGCGCTCCCCCTGTCCGTCCGTCAGCAAGCGCGCAGGGCGATTGTATCGATAAACCGGGCGCCAAGTCTGGCCAACTCGGGTTCGAGTTTGATGAAGTCGCCTCTGACTTTAATGAAGTCACCCTCGACTTTAATGAAGTCGTCTCTGACTTTGATGAAGTCACGCCCGACTGATGAAGTTTTGTTACATTTAGATGAGCGGAGGGGGCGTTCCACTACATCTTGTGGTGGGCTGGTGGCGGCCCTACTGGGCCGCCCGTTATCAGTGGTTGGTTATTGGGTGTTGGTTGGGGTGTGCGAGGCGGGTGGCTGACGGGAATTGGTGGGGATGGTGTCTCCACCCCGTCCGGAATCGTAAAGAAATTGTACATCACGCCGCGGCGGAGCTGCGGAACGTGTCCGCTCGGGAAACCCTCCTACATGGTGTGACGCCGCGGGCCAGCCGCGATCCCTGGACGAGACGGCGGTCGTCCCTCCAACTTGAGCGGAAGGAGGGCGCCGTGCGTGTCATGAGTGGCGGCCCTGCCCGGTTCAACCTGGCTGGAAGCAGAGGAAGCGGGCGCAGACCGCAAGAAAACGGGAGACCGCCATCGCGTCCAGATCCGCACCGGATTTGCGGCGCTGGATGAGAGAATCATCTCTGCTCAAAAAAGTGCTTCCATCTGTTTCTATTATTTGTCTATTGTCCGCGCTTATATATGACACCTTTGCAATCTTTACCGCGCATTTTTCTCATCCCGGCTCTCGTTTTTAACCTCGGGAACGCTTCCGCCGGCGAGCCGGAGACAGCGGCTGGACAAACGACAGCGGACTCCAGACCGATGGCGATGAGCGCGATGGGGATGAATTCAATGAATCCCCCGCCCGGCTTCCATCTCTCGGGCTGGATCGAGGCGGGGATCACGGGGAATTTTGATTCGCCCGCCGACCGTCAGAATTTCGGGCGTCTGCTCGACGATCGCTCGAATGAGCCGATGCTGAATCAGTTTGTAGTGACCGCGGAACGGGGCCTCGATCCAAAGGCGGCGGATCGCTTCGACTGGGGCTTCAAGGCGCAGCTCTTCTACGGGAGCGACGCGCGCTACCTGCATTCGCTCGGGCTTTTCGACCTGACGACGAACGACACGGTGCAGCCGGACATTTCGGAAGGGTGGTTCCTGGCGCACTTCCCGATCAGCGGCACGACGGGCGGGCTGGACGTGAAGCTGGGCAAGTTCATGAACTGTTTCGGGGCGGATATGGCAGATCCGCGGATGAATGTGTTCTACTCGCGGACTTACATTTTTAACTTCGGCTGCCCCTTTAACGGCACCGGGGCGCTGGCCACGCTGCATCTGCGGCCGGAGCTGGAGTTCTACGCGAGTGTGGATCGCGGGCTAAACGTGGCGGTGGAGGATAACAATGACTCGGCTTCGTTCTACGGTGGCCTAGGGGGCAGCCTGGCGGGCGGCAAGGTGACTTATGCGGCGCTCACTCATATCGGACCGGAAAACCCGAACGATAACCATGACTATCGCTACCTGAGCGACCTGACGGTGACTTGGAAGGCGACGGATCGGCTGACGTCGATCACTGACCTGAACTATGTCTATGAAGAGTCGTTCCGGGCGCAGGGTTACGGGATCGCGCAATACTTCACTTATGCGGTAACGGATTGGCTGAGCGCTGGTATCCGCGGTGAGGTGTGGCGGGATGCGGATGGATTCTTTGTCGCGCAGTTTGCGAGTAACAATGACTTCGTCCATTTCGCGCGGGGCGACGACACGGTCTTCGATCCGAGGACGGTCGGCGGCGGGCGCACGACTTACGGCGCGATTACGGCCGGGGTGACGATCAAGCCGCCGGTTCCGAAGCCACTGACGGGGCTGATGATTCGGCCGGAGCTGCGTTATGATCGCTCGCTGAATCATACGCGCCCGTTTAACGACTCGGCCGACCGGGATATGCTCACGGCGGGCATCGACGTGGTGGTGACGTTCTAGCGGGGGGAACGCTCGCGCGTCTTTTGGTTATCGATTGGGTGATCGCAGGACGGGTCGCGGTGGATTGTTGCATCCAATCGCCCCGGCGCCGGCGAAGTTTCTTCGCCGATCGCGGATGAGGGCAGGTTGCCGGTCCGAACGGCCCAAAGGACGACCCATTCACACAACATGAACGACCAAAACAAGATGAGCCGCCGGCGTGCCCTCGGGGGCATCGGCGCGGGCCTCGCGGGGCTGGCTATTACCCAGTCCTTCGGCGCCCAGGGAAGAAAGGAATCAGCCGTGACACCAGAAAAACTACAGGACCCGACGACGAAATATCCGAAGCCGCCTTTCAAGGGGCAGGAACAACCGTGGCCGGGGTTGGCGAGCAAGATGGAGCCGCGCCCGGACCACGGGGAGAAAAGCTATAAGGGCTCGGGACGCCTGGCGGGACGCAAGGCACTCATCACGGGCGGTGACTCGGGGATGGGGCGCGCGGCGGCGATCGCCTATGCGCGGGAGGGCGCGGACGTGGCGATCAATTATTTCCCGACAGAAGAGCCGGATGCGAAGGAAGTGATCGAATTGATTAAAGCGGAAGGGCGCAAGGGGATCGCGCTCCCGGGCGATCTGCGGGAGGAGGCTTTTTGCCAGAAGCTGGTGGCGGACGCGGTGCGGCAGCTCGGTGGACTCGACATCGTGGTCTGCAACGCCGGCCGCCAGCAGACGCGCGCCTCGATCCTGGATGTCTCGACGGAAGATTTCGACGCGACGATGAAGACGAACATTTATGCGCCGTTCTGGATCATCAAGGCGGCGCTGCCGCATCTGCCGCCGGGGTCGTCGATCATCGGCACCACCTCGGAGCAGGCGATGGATCCCTCGCCGGATCTCTACGACTACGCGCAGACGAAGGCGGCGACGACGAACTACGTGAAGTCGCTCGCGAAGCAACTGGCTCCGAAAGGCATTCGGGTAAATGGCGTGGCGCCGGGTCCGATTTGGACGCCGCTCCAGGTGAGCGGCGGCGCGACCCAGGAGAAGCTGAAGGAATTCGGTGGCAAGACGCCGATGGGCCGGCCGGGTCAACCGGTCGAGTTGGCCTCGATCTACGTGCAACTGGCGGCGAACGACGCGAGCTACGCGACCGGGCAGGTCTACGGCGCGATGGGCGGGAACGGAAATCCGTAGATAGCGCGGCGGGCAGGTGGCAACCGCGCTTGCCGGAGGCCTTATCAACAGAGCCCTTCCGCCTTGAAAGACGCGGAGAAGGCTAACGAAGGAATCAGGCGAGATTTCTGCCGGCCGGGCGGAGAATCACTGGCGCCGCGCGGAAGAGGAACTGCGCGCCCGGGAAAGCTGAAGCAGCAAGACCCTTTCGAACTCTTTCGTTAGAAAGATGACGAGACTAACCAAAATAAGGGTGGGATAGCGCTCGCGCGCGCGAGGAGGAGCCCACTCACACGTCCAGAGAGGACTCGTTAACCGAAACTGCTTGTGTCATGGAGACATTAGTTCAGCGGATCGGCGATCGGCTGAAGCAAAACAAGGTTTGCCGCGTGTTCTTCAATGAAATCGAGCGGGCATGGCCGCTCAGTGCCGAAGAACGAGCCTTGCGCGATCAAAGGATTAAAGAGATCGAAAAGTTCGCGAAAGAGCGTGGGTGGTCCGTGGCGGTGCGTGATTCCGGCCTCTCTGCGACGTTCAGCCGGTCGGGGCTTAAGCCAGGATGACGGCGCCAAAGGCGACAGCCTGAGAGACTGCGCCGCCTGAAGGTAAGAAGATCCTGGCCAGGCAGATGCCGATACTAATCTCGGTCGTTCCCTAAAACTCCGGGAGCTTGGAATTCAGCGAAATACTTCCCGGCCGCTCGCGTAGTGCTCGTACGCGGTCTTCAATCCGCCTAACACTTCGGCGGTCGTCTCGAAGAGCGCCTGCGCCTTGGGTTCACTGATCTTGGCCACGTCTTCGCGGCAATGAGTCATCAGCTCCTCAAGCCTTTCGTGGATTTTCGCCACGTGGTGGCATGGATGGTCTTCTGGGTAATCTTCCGCTTTCATCAGTTCGTTCTCCTTTTCTTTTCGATTACGGCGCCGCGCCGTTTCCGTCGGTCCGCATCAGGCCGGTGCTCACGTTTCTATCGTCTCTCTTCGCGGTGATGGATGCCGATTATTCCGCATGGCTCAACGCCACCAACCGGCAAGCCAGGAACGATTCAGTCATGGAGGTAATATCGGTGAAAACCTTGAAGGAAACCATGATGGTGGTGGGATCCCTGCTCTTCTGGAGCGCCTTCCTGCCGCTCATCTTTGTGATGGAAGTCGGCGTGTTGATGGTGGACAAGATCGATGGCCGGGCCGATACCGGATCGGCCTCCGCGATCGCTCACTAACACACGCTGGTCCGAATGAAGCGCCCCCGATGGGAACCTTGGCCCCCGCGCCGGATTCGATCATTCAATCCTTCCCCGATCCGACACCCGCAATTCCTCCGTGCCGATCGGCGCAATCCGTGATTAATGTTGTCCCCTCATGAGCAGCAAAGTTTATCCTGACGCCAAAGCCGCGCTCGACGGCCTCCTCCATGACAGCATGACGATCGCCGCGGGCGGCTTTGGCCTCTGCGGCATCCCGGAAAATCTCATCGCCGCCCTGCACGACAGCGGCGTGAAAGACCTGACGATCGTGGGCAACAACGCGGGCGTGGATGGCTTCGGCATGGGTGTGCTGCTGCCGGCGCGGCAGGTGAGAAAGGTGATGGCTTCCTATGTGGGCGAGAACAAGGAGTTCGAACGGCAGGTGCTGGCGGGCGAGCTGGAGCTGGAACTCATCCCGCAGGGGACGCTGGCCGAGCGGTTGCGCGCGGGCGGCGCGGGCATTCCCGGCTTTTACACACGCACCGGGTTTGGCACGAAGCTGACGGAGGGCAAGGAGACGAAGAAATTCGGCGACCTGGAATATGTGCTCGAGCCGGGGATCCGGGCGGAGCTCTCGCTGGTGAAGGCGTGGAAAGGCGACAAGTCGGGCAACCTCATTTTCCGCAAAACCTCCCGCAATTTTAACCCGATGATCGCGAGCTGCGGCAAGGTCTGCGTCGCCGAGGTGGACGAGCTGGTCGAGGTCGGCGAGCTCGAGCCGGATCAGATTCATACCCCGGGGATTTTCGTCGATCGGATCATCCAGGGCGCCAAATACGAGAAGCGGATCGAGTTTCGCACTGTCTCGGGCAGCGCGGCGGCGAAGAAGGAAAATCCGATTCGCGACATGATGGCGAAACGCGCGGCGAAAGAATTGCGCGACGGGTATTACGTGAATCTCGGGATCGGCATCCCCACGCTGGTGGCCAACTACATTCCCGAGGGGATGAATGTGACGCTGCAATCGGAGAATGGATTGCTCGGCATCGGGCCGTTCCCGACGGAGGAAAATGTCGATCCGGATTTGATCAACGCCGGCAAACAAACCATCACCGCCATTCCGGGCTCGGCCTTTTTCTCGAGCGCGGATTCTTTTGCCATGATCCGCGGCGGGCACATCGATCTTTGCATTCTCGGCGCCTTCGAGGTGACGGATAAGGGCGACATCGCAAACTGGATGGTACCGGGCAAGATGGTGAAAGGCCCGGGCGGCGCGATGGATCTCGTCGCGGGCGTGAAGAAGGTGGTGGTGGTGATGGAACATTGCGCGCGCGACGGCAGCCCGAAGATTCTCAAGAAATGTTCGCTACCGATCACGGGGCTCGGGGTGGTCGATCTCATCATCACCGATCTCTGCGTCTTTGAGGTGAAAGAAGGCGGCGGTCTCGTGCTCACGGAATTGAATGGAAGCGCGACAGTGGAAGACATTCGCGCCAAGACCGAAGCGCCCTTCGAAGTAGCCCTCCGCTAACCAGACTGTGGGAGGGGCCTTTGTGCCCCATGCCCCCCTGAAAATCAGGCGCGCAGCCTAACGACCTGGAAAAAGCCATCCTGTTGGGAGGAACGCTCGGGGCGCAAAGGTCCCTCCCACATTGGACCACTTTGCCCTCGCCCGATGGCAGCTCTCGTAACATCTTCCCGCATGACACTCGAACACCCGCTCGACGACGCGTCCCGCGCCTTTCTCGCCTCGGTCGAAGAATTTAACCGCACGGAAGTGGCGCCCCACGCCGACCAATGGGACCACGACGAACAACTGCCGCGCGACATTTTTACCAAGGCGGGCAAGCTCGGCATCATGGGCATGGTCGCGCCGAAGGAATACGGCGGACGCGGCTTGAGCTACGTGACCTCGGCCCTCGCAGTGAAAGAGCTCGGCAAAGTCTGCGCCTCGCTCGCGATGGACATCGCGGCGCACAACGCGCTTTCCGTCGGGCAGATCAATCTCTTCGGGACGGAGGCGCAAAAGAAAAAGTATCTCCCACGGCTAACGAGCGGCGAATGGATCGGCGGCTGGGGTTTGACCGAGCCAAACGCGGGCAGCGACACGGGCGGGATCGAGACGAAGGCAGAAGCGGATGGCGACGCCTGGCGGATCAACGGGATGAAGCATTTCATCACCAGCGGGCGGGTGGCGGATCTGCTCATCGTCATCGCCACCACCGGCCGCACCGACAAAGGCAAGAACGAGATTAGCGCCTTCATTATGATGAAGGACCAGGTGACGCCGGTGCGCAAGATTCACACCTACGGGATGCGCGCGAGCGAGACCTCGGAGCTGCGCTTCGAGAATTCGAAGGCGGAGATCCTCGGCGAGCGCGGACGCGGACGCGAGCAGGCGCTGACAGTGCTCGATCGCGGGCGCATCAGCATCGCGGCGCTGGCGGTCGGGATCGCGGAAGCGGCGTTCGATCGCGCCAATTCCTACGCGAACGAGCGCAAGCAATTCGGTCACCCGATCGGGAACTTCCAGGCGATCCAATGGATGCTGGTCGATTCCGCGATGGAACTCGAGGCCTCGGAAGTAATGACGCTGCACGCCGCGCATCTGCAGGACAAAGGCGAGAACACGACGAAGGAATCGGCCATGGCGAAACTCTTCGCCTCGGAGTCGGCGGTGAAGATTTGCGATCGCTCAATGCAGATCCACGGCGGCTACGGGTACAGCCGCGACCTGCCGATCGAGCGCTACCTGCGCGACGCGAAACTTTGCACGATCGGCGAAGGCACGAGCGAAGTGCAGCGCCTCGTCATCGCGCGCCATGTCTTGAAGGAAGCGAAGCCGCTCGCGCTCGCCCACCGCGAGCCGCGCAACCCGAATCGTTAGGCGATTATCGGCTCGCTTTTTCCGGGACCGCTCGTCAAGCTCGCGGAAGGATCAAGCGGGTGGGCGACGCCGTGATCATGTCGCTCAAATCGACGCGCGCAGCCGACCCCAAAGTGCGTCGTCTTCTACAAAGAAAACATCCGCCTCGCCCCCGCGCGATAGCGCACCGTCACAGCCCGCCTCCGTCGCCCAGCCGTCCCGGCTCTGGGGCCACAGGCAAGATGCCCGTGCTCTGCTACACCATCGGGCGGAAACGGCCGACGAGCTCCTGCAGGCACGCAGTGATTTGGCCTAACGAACAGACCTCGACGGCTTCGAGCAGCACGGGGAAAGTGTTTTCGCCGCTCTCCACCACCGCGGCCAGTTTTTTGAGCGCCTTCTCGGCTTTGCCAGCGTTCTGTTTCTTGAACTTCTTCAGTCGATTAACCTGCAATTCCTGTCTCTTGCGCGGCGTGCGCGCGAGCTCGATCTCGGGCGGCTCTTCGTTCGGGTCGCGATACCTCGTTAGGCCGACAACCGGACGCGTGCCGTCGTAGATCTGTTGCTCGTAACGGTGGGCCGCGTTCTGGATCTGGCTGCGCTGGTAACGATTTTCGACCGCGCCCATCACTCCGCCTAACGACTCGATTTCGCGGAACTCGTCGAGGATGGCCTTCTCCACCGCGCGCTCGACCGCCTTCATGCCGGGCGAGCCGCTCAGCATGTTCATGGTGTGCTTAAAGATGCCCGATTCCTCGAGCAGGATGGCCTGGCCGTGGGCGGCGAGCCGGATCCATTCTTCGCTCGGCGTGGTGAAGGGCTCGTCGGCGCTGTTGGAATGACACGAGTTCGTGCCGTTCATGTAGGCGAGCATCAGCTCCGCCGCCGTTCTCGTTAGGTTATTTTTAAACTCCGCGGCGATGAGCGAACGGCCGCTCGTCTGGGTGTGGAGCTTGAACATTTGTCCGCGCGGCTGCGCCCCGAAAACGTCGCGCATGCCGACCGCCCAGATCTTTCGCGAGACCCGCGAGAGGGCGATGTATTCCACGTCGAGCCCGCAATCGAGGAAGAAGGAAAGACGCGGTCCGAATTGCTCCACCGGAACGCCGCGCGCCGCGAGCATTTCCGCATACGCGAAGCCGTTGGAAAGCGTGTAGGCCGCCTGTTGTACCGGAGTCGAGCCGGCTTCGCCGATGTGATAGCCGCTGATCGAAACCGGATACCAGCGCGGCATGTGCTCGGTCGTCCATTCGATCATGTCGCAGAGAAAACGAAGCGACGCTTCGGTCGGGAAAATGGTTTCGTTCTGCGCCTGGACTTCCTTGAAGATGTCGGCCTGGATCGTGCCGCGAAGATTCGGAACGACCTTCGGGCCGAAGCGGCGTTTCGCGGCCGCGATGTACATCGCCATGATGATCGGCGCCGGTCCGCTGATCGTCATCGAGGCGGAGAAATTCGGCGCGCCGACTTCAAAGCCGTCGTAGAGCCGGACCATGTCCTCGACCGTGTCGACCGCAACACCGCCCTCGCCGATCTTGCCCATCACGCCGTCGGCATCGGAGTCGATCCCGTAGAGGGTCGGTCCGTCAAACGCAGTGCTGAGACGCTTGGAACGCTGATGCGCGCTCAGGAAACGGAAACGTTTGTTCGTGTCCTCCGCCAGCATGAGGCCGGAGAAAAGACGGGTCGGTTCTTCCTGCGGGATAGCCTTCGCCTTGGGCGCAGGCTTGGTGCCATTCGACTTCGCGCTGTGACCATTCTTTCCGTTAGGCGATTTGCGGTAACTTCCGATCTCGATCTCCTCGAGCGGCTCGAGATACATCTCGCGGTAGGCGCCGTTCAAATACGGAAATTCCCCCGGTAAACCGTCGCCAAAAAGGTAACGCGCGATCTCACCCGGCTCGTCGATCTCCGGCAAAGCGAGACGCGGGAGCGGCAAACCAGTCGGGGCGTGGCCGATCGGAATCTCGGACTTGATCCTGGCCCAGCGCTCGATCATTTCGCGGCCGAATTTCTCGTCCGTCCGCGCGCGCTTCACTTGTTCGAGCACGAACTTTTCGTGCTTCTCGACTGACTCGATAACTGCTCCCAGCTTGCTCATTTCTTTTCCCCTTCCGACGTAATCATTTCATACAACTCGTCCACCCCCGCATCGCGATGGCGTTTCGCGACCGTCGCGACCAGTTGCTGCTTCCGCTTGTTCTGGGTCAGGCGATGTTCGATCTCGGAAAGCGCGGCCTTCGCGCGGTCGAGATCGGTTTTGTTCACGACCACAATGTCGGCCACGTCGAGCATCACGATCTTCTGCAGCTGCAAACGGGCGCCGTAGTCAGGATTCATCACGAGGACGGTTTGATCAATCAGCTTGCTCCGAAACGGCAACGCTTCCTGGCCGGTTCCGACCGTCTCGATGATGACGTAATCAAAATCGGCCTTCGTTAGGCGAACGAGGCAGCTCTCCGTTGCGGGCGACAGTCCCCCGGCCTGCCCGCGCGTCGCCATGCTGCGCATAAAGACGCGGTCATCCTGCGAATTGATCATGGTAGCGCGATCGCCTAACAACGCGCCTTCGCCGATCACGCTCGGGTCGTGGGAGAGAATCGCAATCCGCGCCTTCGGCTCGTTTTGCAGGAAACGCAGCACCAGTTCGTCGATCAGGGTCGTCTTGCCCGCGCCGCCGGGGCCGGTGAACCCAATCACTTTCGCTTTTCGCGCCTGCGCTTTTGGCGACTTGGCCGGTTTCAATCGGCCCTTGCCGACAAAGGCGTCTTCGATCGCGGTCAGTTCGCGCGCGAGCACCAGATCTTCCCGACTTTTCGCCGGGCGCTTCTTGCGCGCCTTGCCGTAGTGTTTTCGCACATAGTCCGCCATCTCGACCAGCGACGTGCCGGCAAAGAAAATCTGGTCGACCCCTTTGGCCTTCATGAGGCGCGCATCGTCATAGGTGATCGTGCCGCCCCCGCCGCCGAACACCGCGATGTCGCCCGCGCCCTGGCGACGAAGTTGGCGGACGACCTCGGCGAAGAAGTCGATGTGACCGCCGTTGTAACTCGAGATCCCGATCGCACCGACGTCCTCCTGAATGGCGGCGCGCACGATGTCGCCCGCATAACGATGAAAGCCGAGATAAACCACTTCGATTCCGTGTCGGATAAACTCGAGGTTGATCGTGTTGATGGCGCTGTCGTGACCATCGCAAATCGGAACGGCGGTGAGAATGCGGACGGGTGAAGGCATGAGCCCCGCAAACTAACGACAATCATCGCGCGGGCAAGAATCCGCTTCCGGGGAGCGCACGCGCCCCGGCGTGCCGTTTGCGGCGCCTCGCTGCAAACATTTGGGAGACGTCCAAACGAGAGAAAAAGTTAGCGATGGCGGGGCGCCATCGCCAGCACGCGAAGCGCGTGCGCTCCCCGGAACTGTGCAGGCCGCGGTTGAAGGTTTCGCCAACCGGTTCACCTTGCGGCATGACCGATCCTCTCGATTTCTCCGGGAAAGTTGTGCTCGTTACCGGCAGCTCGCGCGGCCTCGGCGCGGAAATGATCAAAACGTTCGGAGCCCGCGGCGCGCAGTGCGTGGTGAATTTTATCAGCGATCCGGATGGTAAGAACAAAAGCGAGGCCGAGAGCGTCGCGAAGGAATTGAAAGAACCGCTCGTGATCGAGTGTGACGTCACGAAACCAGATCAGGTCGAGGCGATGATGAAGGAGATCAGCGAGAAATTCGGTGCCCTCGACGTGCTCGTGAATAATTCCGGGATCATCCGCGACCGGACGATCAAGAAGCTGACCTTCGAAGAATTTGAGAGCGTGGTGCGGGTCAACCTGGCCGGCACTTTTAACGTCACGCAAAAGGCGGCACCGGTTTTGCGCGCGGGTGGACGCATCATCAATCTCTCCTCCGTCAGCGGTCAGATGGGACTTTTCGGGCAGGCGAATTATTCGTCGAGCAAAGCGGCGATCATCGCCCTAACGAAAGTCTCGGCTCGCGAGCTGGCCCGGCAGCAGGTCACGGTCAACGCCATCGCACCCGGCTTCATCGACGTCGGGATGAGCAAAGGAATGCCGGACGAAGTGACTGAAAATTTCAAGAAACAGATTCCGTTAGGCCGGCTCGGGGACGCGCACGAGATTGTCGACGCGGCGCTCTTTCTCGCCTCCCCGATGGCGAGCTACATCACCGGGCATGTCCTGAATGTAAACGGCGGTTATTACATGGGCTGACGATCTCCGCACGATCCCGATTTCGGAGGAGAATAATCCCGATTTTGGGAAAGACTCTTCGTCGAACACGTTCATCACAGTAAATATAAATATCTTGTTACAAGCATAATGCGACTTAACTATTTGCGCTGGCACGGCCCTTGCATCAGGCTGCGCCGCGCTCATGTTCGATCGCACTTTTCGACCTTATGAACCTACGTTTCACTTCCCTTCTCTTCGCCGGTCTTCTCGTTCAGTCCGGCCTTCACGCTCAAAGCCCGGCGCCTGCTCTGACTGTCGATGAATTGGTTGCCAAGAACCTCAAGGCCAAAGGCGGCGAGGCCGCGCTCGAGGCAATAAAGACAATTCGCTTCCAAGGCCGTCTGCTCGTTAACCAGGGGCAGCTCGAATTGAAATTCAGTGAAACCAAAAAACGGCCGGGTAAAGTGCGAACCGATGCTCTCCTCCAGGGCATGAACCTGGTCCAAGCCTACAACGGCACGGGCGGCTGGAAGATCTTCCCGATCTTCGGTCGCAAAGATCCGGAGAAAATGTCGAGCGACGAAGCCAAATCGTTAGTCGAGGAAAGCGAGATCGGCGGTCCGCTGGAGAATTGGAAGGCCGAGGGGAAGACGGTAAGTTACCTCGGGATCGAAGACGTGGAGGGAACCGCCGCGCACAAGCTCCAGGTCGTGCGCAAGAATGGCGACGTCAGCTATGTCTATCTCGATCCGGATTATTTCCTGGAGATTCGCGTCATTGATCAACGGACCGAACAAGGCGCGAAGGTCGAGGTAGAAACCGATCTCGGCGATTACGAAAAGGTCAACGGTGTTTACTTCCCGTTCTCAGTCGAGGCGGGGAGCAAAGGCTCAAACGACAAGCAAAAAACCATCATCGAAAAGGGCGAAGCCAATATCCCGGTCGATGACTCCATCTTCGAATTCCCCGCCAAGGCCGCGAAATAATTCAACCCGACACTGCCATGCGATTTCTTAATTTCTTTCTCACTTCACTCGTCCTCGCCGGCGTTGCCTCTGCCCAGCAGACGCCTTACAGCTCGGCCACCATTTCCGGTCTCGGCGCGCGTAACATTGGTTCGGCCACGATGAGCGGCCGGGTCGACACGATTGCCGCTACTCGCGAACCTTCCGGCAAACTAACGATCTTCGTCGGAGCCGCGAGCGGCGGCATCTGGAAGTCGGAGGATGGCGGGACGAATTATCGCCCCGTCTTCGATGAGCAACCCGTGCAATCAATCGGCGCGCTCGCGCTCGATCCGAAGAACTCGAAGAACGTTTGGGCCGGCACGGGCGAACCGTGGGTCCGGAACAGCGTCTCGATCGGCGACGGTATCTACAAGTCGACCGACGGCGGCGAGACCTGGAATAAGATGGGGCTGCCAAACTCGGAACGCATCTCGCAGATCATCGTTAGTCCAAAAAGCAGCAACACCGTTTATGTCGCCGTCCCCGGAGCGCTCTGGAGCGATTCACCCGATCGCGGCCTCTACAAAACGACCGACGGCGGCAAGACTTGGAACCAGATCCTGAAGGGCTCGAATCTTTCCACCGGCGCCTCGACCATCGCGATGGACCCGGGCAACCCGAAGGTTCTCTTTGCCGGCCTCTGGGATTTCCGGCGCAAAGGCTGGACCTACCGCTCGGGCGGCGAAACGCCTAACGATCCTTCAGGCAGCGGACTTTTCCGCACAACCGATGGTGGCGCGACCTGGAAGGAGATCACTCCAGAAGCGAATAAAGGTTTCCCGGAAAAGCCCTACGGCCGGCTCGCGGTCGCGATTGCGCCCTCGAATCCGAAACGGGTTTACGCCTTCGTTGAATCGACCGACAGCGCTCTTTTTGTCTCCGATGACGGTGGTCAAACCTGGGCGCAGCGAGACAAAAGCCAATGGATGGTCTGGCGTCCGTTTTATTTCGCAAATCTGATCGTGGATCCCAAAAACGCCGATCGCGTTTTCAAGACCGATGGCGCACTCATCCTCAGTGAAGACGGCGGCAAAAGCTTCGCCACCGTCGGCGGTTTTGCCGGCGCGCATGGCGATGTGCATGCGGTCTGGATCGATCCGACCAATACCAAGACAGTCATTTCCGGCGACGACGGCGGGATTTGGTATGCCCACGATGGCGGCAACCGTTGGTGGAAAGCCAACAACCTGCCGATCTCGCAGTTCTATCACGTGAGTGTGGACGACGCCGATCCGTTTCAGGTCTACGGCGGGTTGCAGGACAACAGCTGCTGGATCGGCCAATCGGAATATCCCGGCGGAATCACCAACGCACAGTGGGAAAACGTTTGGAATGGCGACGGCTTCTATACCTTTGTCGACCCGGCTGATCAGGACTACATCTACGCCGAGTATCAGGGCGGCTACGTGGGGCGCATCAACCGCCATACCCTGGAGGGCCGGGTCATTCAGCCGAAGCCGAACTACAAGGAAAAGCTCCGGTTTAACTGGAACACTCCACTGGTTGCTTCGCCTAACGAGAAAGGGACCATCTACATCGGCGCGCAATTTCTCTTCCGCTCCCGCGATCACGGGCAGAGCTGGGATCGAATTTCGCCGGACCTAACCACAAATGATCCCGAGAAGCAGAAACAGGAGCAATCCGGCGGCGTCACGATCGACAATTCCGCGGCGGAAATGCACACCACCATTTTCTCCATCAGCGAATCGCCGAAGGACAAGAACCTGATCTGGGCCGGGACCGACGATGGCAATCTCCAAC
This sequence comes from Chthoniobacterales bacterium, assembly GCA_036502465.1. Lineage (GTDB taxonomy): Bacteria > Verrucomicrobiota > Verrucomicrobiia > Chthoniobacterales > UBA10450 > Palsa-1392. The sequence continues at coordinate 398 of DASXYO010000237.1, read as the reverse complement.
TCACCCGCGATGGCGGCAAGACTTGGAACAACGTTGTCGGCAATGTCCAAGGCCTGCCAAAAAATTCCTGGGTCCGCTGGGTGCAGGCGAGCAACTTTGAACCCGGCACCGCCTATGCCGCATTTGATCGCCACACGTTTGGCGACTTTGCGCCCTATGTCTATAAGACGACTGACTACGGCCAAACGTGGAAGTCACTCATCGATTCGCAGGATGTAAAAGGCGTTCGTGGCTATGCACACGTCATCAAGGAAGACCTTGTGCAGCCGAACCTCCTCTTCCTCGGAACCGAGTTCGGCCTTTTCGTCTCGATCGACGGCGGCGAAGGGTGGGCGCAATTCAAGGGGAGCCGTTTTCCGGCTGTCGCGGTTCGCGATCTCGCGATTCAACCGCGGACC
>DASXYO010000236.1:0-12041 GCA_036502465.1 Chthoniobacterales bacterium | reverse complement strand
CTTTAACCAGATGCTCAAGATGCAATGGCGCGAAGGCGCGCGCGGCCTGCATCTCTGGGATCTCGACCCTGATCAGGTCGAGCATCGCGAAATCCAGACCGGCGCACACTGCTTCGGCTGCACCGCCGGCTCGGGCTCGAGTTGCGGCGGCGCGCTCCTCTAGCGGAAGCGCCCTAGGGCGTCAGCTCCCAGGTGTCGCCTAACGGCACTTCGCTGTTCTGTCCGCCGAAGAGGACGATGCGGCCGAGCGCCTTGTCATAAGCCATGCCGGCCCCTTCACGAGGGGGAGGTGAGAGAGTTGGAAATAACTCGGCCCAGTCTGAACCGGTCCATGACCAAGTCCTGTATTGGTCCACTCCGCCATCCCCGCCGCCAAAGAGAATGACCGCGTTCAGATTCGGCTCGAAGGCCGCGGAAGCGGCATAGACAGTGACAGGCTGCATGGACGGTGACTGCATCGTCCAAGTCGTCCCGTCGTAAGTCCAGGTATTGAGAGGATTGACGTCGGCCAATCCGCCGTAGAGGACGATTCGTTTCGAAACGTTATCGACGCCTACCGCAGATGACGACCGCGCGTAAGGCACCATGTCGGCCTGCACTTGTCGCCAATCCGATCCACTCCATTCCCACATCGTGTTTTGGTAACGACCGTTGAAGCCACCAAACTCATCGACCCGGCCGCGCAACCCGGTGAAAACCATCGGACCGGTTACCGCCTCTGGCGAATGAGCCGGGGTAGCTTGAGTCCAGGTGGAAGTGCGTCCGTCCCAGAGCCAGGTGTCGCCCAGATCGGAATGGCCGTCGTAGCCACCGAAAAGGACCACTTTGTGCGTGCGACGGTCATAAGCCATCTGCGCATTCGTCCGGACTGGCGGAGCCACGGCTGTATCTACTTTCCTCCAGGTGTTACCGTCATAGGTCCAGGTATCGTTAAGGTAACCCGTGCCGCTATAGCCGCCGAAAAGGAGGATCTTAGCGCTCGCTTCGTCGTAGGTCATGGCGACATAGGACCGCACTCCGGGGGAAGTAGCCGGCGAAACCTGAGTCCAGGTTAGAGAGGCAGGGTTAGCGGATGCCGAACTAGCCAACAGAAGAGGGACCAGGCAGGTCGGCGCAAGAAGAGACGACAATCGGTTCAATTTCATGTGCGATCTTGGTATCGTGTCAATCCTTTAGTGTCAAGACTTACGGGCGGACATCTAGCCGACGTTTTCAGCCCTCTCAATCATCACTGGGTTGCTCCGCCCCGAGACTGCGTTATGATGCGACAGGCAATGGAGTTTGCCTTCCTCGCGGGTGTGGGGAAAACCGCCTGAGCTGATGACTCCTACTGCTGCTTCTGGTAGAGAAGCGACGGTTGGAGTTTTTCTATGCTCACATATTTTTGGATCATGTTCGGAGGCGCGCTTGGAACTGGCGCCCGTTTTTGGGCGTCGGGAGTAGTGGCGGAGCGCTTTGGCGAAATCTTTCCGCTGGGCACCCTGCTGGTCAACGTCACGGGCTCGTTCATTATCGGCTTTTTCGCCGGGCTAACGGATCCGCAGGGGCCCTACCTGGTCAGCCCGCGCATCCGCCAGTTTGTCATGATCGGCATTTGCGGCGGCTACACGACTTTCTCCTCTTTCAGTCTGCAGACGCTGGAGCTGGCACGAGAAGGCGATTGGCTCCGCGCCGCCTTGAACAGCGTCCTCTCGCTCGTCTGCTGTCTGATTGCGGTCTGGCTCGGTCGCGCCCTCGCGCTTATCCTGATTCCTCGTTAGCCACAAACTTATGCACCTTCCCGAAGACGCCATGCTCCTGCGGATCTTTGTCGGTGAAAGCGATCGCTGGCAACATCAGCCGCTCTATGAAGCGATCGTACTCAAAGCGCGCGAACTCCAACTGGCCGGCGCGACCGTTCTGCGCGGCCCGATGGGCTTCGGCGCGAATAGCCGTATCCACACCGCAAAGATTCTGCGGCTCTCGATGGACCTGCCGCTCGTGATCGAGATTGTCGACACGGAGGAAAACGTGAAAACGCTCCTCCCTTTTCTCGACGAGATGATGAATGGCGGCCTCGTCACCCTCGAGAAAATCAAGGTCATCCACTACGACGAGGGTTCGAAAGGCCGCGAAAAGCGCCTAACGATTCCCGGCAGCTCCGCTACCGCTTAGCGGAAGTGGGCTGATTTCCGAGAGAACTCCTTCTCCATCTTCACGCACATCAGTTCGCAGAGATCGAGGATCTGCGAATCCGAGATGAAATAGAAGGCGTTTAGCCCTTCTTTGCGCCGGTCGACCATTCCGGCATCCATTAAAATGCCCAGATGCTTCGAAACATTGGCCTGGGTCAGGCCAGTCAGGTTCACGAGAGCGGTGACATGCTGCTCGCCATGCTCGATCAGGAGCTGGAGACGGGCCGGCTCGCTCAGGGCGAACCGCCAGTGTTAAGCGCGCCGCGGATGTGTCCGCCGCCAAAACCGAGCATCGTGCGTGTGTCGATGAGCACGCTATTTTTGTCCGCGACCGCTTCCTTGATGGCTTTCGGGGCGCGTTTCGCCGGAGGCTGCACGAGCGGCCACGGCATTAGCGGCGCGCTCCAACTGAACGTCGGCTCATGGATCGCCGTGGTGTGTTTCTTCATCGGCGGCATCAAAAGCGGCCAGTGAGTTCGCGACATTGCGGCGGGATGGGCTAAGAAAGATGGAGATGAAAAATTCCGACATCGCATGGCTGGCGATTGCGCTGCTCAGCGTCGCGTGCAGTAAACAGGAGAGCGCGCTTCCACCAACAGCGCCGGAGAAATCCCCGGTTGTTGAGGAACTGCATTGGCTAACCGACTTCGAAGCCGCGAAAGCCCAGTCGCATGCGGAGAAAAAGTTGCTGCTGATGGATTTCACCGGCTCGGATTGGTGTCCGCCCTGCATCATGCTGCAAAAGGAAGTCTTCTCGAACCCGGAATTCATCCACTACGCAGCCCAGCACCTCGTCCTCCTCGAAGTGGATTTCCCGCGCCGGAAAAAACTGTCGGACGAGCAGCGCGCGGCCAATGCAAAGGTCGCGCAACAATACGGCATCGAAGGCTTCCCGACCGTCATCGTCCTCGATCCCGGCAGCAACCCGCTCGGCAAATTCGGTTACGTCCCGGGCCTCGACGCGGCGAAGGTGATCGAGGTCCTGGAAAAGGCGCGAAAGGAGAACGTGGATAAATGATTCGTTAGGCGATCGAGATGAGTCGACTTAGCTCGCGCCGGCGCCCGGTGCTGCAGCCGGGGAAACCACAGCCGGAACATCCCTTGAAGCGGGACGGCGCAGAATGAAAACAATCGCAGTTCTGGGCGGTGGTTCGGCTGGTTTCACGGCCGCACGCCTCGCCTGTCAAAATGGCGCGCGCGTCCTGTTCTTCATGGGGGAAAATGCCGATCACGCCTCACTCTGCATCAACGCCGGCTGTATGCCGTCGAAGGCGCTTTTCGAACCGATCGACGCGATGCACCACGCCAAACTGCACGGTTGGCTGAAGGTAAAACCAAAACAGCCTAACGAGTATCTTGGCCAGATCGTCCGCTGGAAGGACGAGGAGATCGAGAAGTTTCGCGCCTACGGGCAGAAGGAAATTCGCGATCTCGCTGGCGAAACCTTCTCCATCATCCGTTCCAACGCCTGCTTTGTGGGCGATCATGAAGTGCTGAGCGCAGGCACTCGACACACTTTTGACGCTGCGATCATCGCGACTGGCTCGGTCACGGTATGGCCCAAGATCAACGGACTCGACCCCACTTGGGACGGTGTTTGGACAAGCGATGAAATTCTGCACAACACCAGCGTCCCGAAATCCCTTGCCGTCATCGGCGCGGGCGCGATCGGACTCGAGTTTTCTCTTCGTTATGCGCGGCTTGGCGCGGCGGTCACATTGATTTCGCGCTCTGGAATTCTCCCGGAATTCCCGTCGCAGTTCGGAGAGGGAATTCGGTCAATCTATGAAAGCGAAGGCCTGCGGGTTCTGACTCATCGCGACGTGGTCCGCATCAGTCGAAACGCATCCGGCGCATTCATCATCGAGACCGAGGGCACCGGATCGAACAAGCCAGTCGTGACGGAAAAGATCCTGCTCGCCACCGGCCGGAGGCCGGCGCTCGATCATATCGGATTAGACACAATCGGCGTAAAACCAAATGCCCATGGCCGGCTCGAAATCGGGGACGACATGCGGCTGGAGGGAAAAAAGCATCTCTTCGCCGCGGGCGACGTGGCAGGCCTGCGCATGGTCGTCCATCACGCGCACATCGAAGCCGGAATCGCGGCGGAGAATGCCTGTAGGGATGGCGACCGAAAATGGACCAAGCGCTCCAACATCGAAGTCATCTTTTCGGATCCGGAATTCGCTTTTGCGGGCTGCACTCCTTCCGATGCGGAAAAGGATGGTCACCAACTGGTCAGCGCGTCGGCCGAGAGCCGCGACATCGGCAAACTCCACCTGGCGGGTGACGACTCCGGTTTCGGCGAGTTCTGGGCTGACGCAAAAACCGGCAGAATGATAAGCGCCGGCCTGCTCTGCAACGATGCGTCGAACCTGATCCATCTCCCGGCCTACGCGATCGATCACGAGCACACGATTCATCAGCTCGAGGACGCGGAATTTTATCACCCGACGAAGATTGAAATCGTGGCGGAGATCGGCGACACGCTCTGTCGGAAACTGGGCGGTCATCCTTTTGCGCGGGCGGAGGAGTAGGCCCCAAGATCCGCGATCTTGGACCCAGAAATACAAAAGGCACCCGGCGTTGCCGCCGGATGCCTTTGTAATTTTAGGCTTCCGCGAGCCGTCGGGAGTCGATTAGGACGACTCCAAAGGGCCCTTGGTTAGCAATTCAGTCGTTACGGGATCGTGACGTTGATCGTGTTCGAGCAACCGCCGCCGTCCGTCTCACACACCTGGAAATCATGTGACTGACCACTCGCATTCCGGAAGTTCACTGTGGTCGTGCCATCGTCCGGTGTCGTCTGGATGACGTTCCCGTCTTGCAGCACTTGGATGTCGCCGTCGTTCTCCGCCGGTGTCCAGGTCAGGGTCACCCGAGCCTTATTCCGCTTCGCACGAGCGCTGCCAGAGAGCACAATGTCTTCGCCGCCACCGCCACCGCAGGTTCCAACCTGGAAGCTGCCGATGCGTGTGCGCCAGTTAAAGGAGCTGACCGTGTCGTAGTATTCCTGGGTGTACCAGAAGGTGCAGTCGTCCGTCGGGTCGACCGTCATGTCGCTGTAATCGCCCCACCGGTTCACCGTGTCGGTTTGTGATCCGTTGCCATCAAAGAGATGGCCTTCGCCCTGCGGCAAAGTGTTGATCGGATCGCTCGCGAGACGGCCAGTATAGCGGATCTGCGGATGGATGGTGGCATCCGACGCGCTGAAACCGAGAGCCATGTCGCCCTGTCCGTTCATCGCGATGCTGCCCATCCAGCGGTTGGTGCTGTCAGGTCCGTAGGTGCTTTCCTGGAAGGTCGTGACCGGGCCCGCAGTAACGCCGCGCAGTTCGAACCAGCGGATGCCGGCCGGGCCGGTGGAGCCGCCGGTGCTAACCGTGAAGTTACCGACGATCGATTCGTGTCCACCGATATTGCGGTAGCCGAGACGGAACATCAGGCGGTCGCCGATGCCGTCCATCTTGTTACCAGGAGTGCTGGCGCCGAGAGCCGGGATGCAATCACGCGTTGTCGGGCAGAGCACCGTGAAGCCTGCCGCCGGCGAGGTGCCGAAGAGCGTGAAGGTGGTGTTCGCAGGAACCGCGAAATCGACGTGGAAGTGATAGACGCGATAGGTGCCGCTATCCGGATAGAGCACGAAGGATTCGGGCGCTCCGGCCGGTGGCAGGGTCGAGCCGTCGAGGTCGGCAGGCAGAATCGGCGGATTGGCCGAGCTCAAACGGGTCGCCGCCTGGATTTCCGCCGCCGGGTCGCCGGCCAGCATCTTGGTGCGGTTGAACGCGAAAGCCTGCGGTCCAAGGTAGAGGGTTCCCGAGGAATTGAAGACGTTCATCGACATGTAATAGGCGTCGGTCCAGACTCCGAAATGCGGATAGTCATAGAGATTATTGCCCGCGAGCGTCACGAGGTTGTAGTCGTAACGCGCGTAGGTGCCGGTGGCGTCGTTCGTCGTGGAAACCGCCACGCATTCGTGGGTCAGACCGCCCGCAAACTGGCTGATTAACCAGCGATTCGCGATCTGGTCATACATCACAACTGGATCGCCGTTACCACCGGTTTGGCAAACGCCACCGAATCCGGTCCAGATCGAAAGGATGCTGGCTGGTCCGAAGATCGAAGCGCCGGTAGTCTTATCGAAAACCTGGTAGCCTTCGTTGACCATCTGGACGTACTGCGTCTGACCGACCTCGCCGTTCGTGTCGGGCGGAGCGCAATTACAGATGACACCCGGGAAAGGGATGCCAGCGAAATTGAGAATCGGCGCCGGGATGCTGGGCGCGAGTTGGCCGAGCAGAGTGCCCTTTTGCACGATCAGATCCTTCGCGTCCTTATGCGCGCCAGTACTGATTTTTGGGTTCTCAGCTGCTTCGTGCTCCTGCAAGCGCTGGACTGGCCACGGGTTAACGTCACGCATTGCAGGCGAGATGTCGCTGTGATCGGGATAAATGACGGTGACGCCATTCGGTTTTGCCGCCGCCGTAGCGGTGGAACTTGTATTGATGCTCAGCGCCACCAGCGCCAAGCAGACGCCAACGGAACCAAGTGCGATTCCCAACAAGGCGCGTGGATTAAAGAACGCGTCCCGAGAAGCTGACCTTTTTTTCATATGTATAATATTTTCTTCCTGTAAGTTTATTGCAGGTAAAGACGTTTTACCTGTTATGGAGGCTATCAAAACTGCCTCCCCTCTGTCACTAGCAATTTTATTACGTTTTGGTAATATGAGGCTTTCCGATGTTCCTCCCGCTGTGGGCCTTCCTTAAACTCTACAGAGCTAGATAAGGCGGCATGTCCATCGGCCCCAAGGACGAATCCGAATGCGCCCCCCAACAGCGCCAGGCTGAAAACCGTCCTAACGAGGCGCGGGAAACGCCAGGAGCAGGCCCGCGAGGAGGAAGGTCAGCGCGGCGGAGAACAGGCAGAAAGGGCAGAAGGCGTGCAAGACAAACGCCTGGAGGTAAAGAAAATAGAGCGAGGCCGTAAACATCAGCATCACCACAATCACTAGGAAGCGGCGCATCCCGGCGTAGCCGAAACCCACCAAAACCGCCAGGCTAAAGACCGAAAAATAAGCAACCGCCCCAAAGGCCGCGGTCGGAATGCCGCGGATCGTCGCATACGCGCTCCCGAGAACGGTCGAGCAGCCGATCCCTGAACCGCATACCGCATCATCACCGGCAAGATGCGCCACCGTCAAAAATGTGGCGTCGGCCAACCCAAGCAGCGCGACGATCGCGAGCGCCCAATAAAGGAAACGCGAAGGGCGCGGGCGGCTCAGCGCCGATCCGTTTCCGGGCTCTTTCCTGTTTTTGGCGTTCACGTTAGGGCTTCTTTTTTTCCGCCAGCGCAGCGTCGAGCGCCTCTTTCAGGGTTTCGCGCTGGAAGCCATTATGAACTTCCCGGCCGTTAATGAAAATCGTTGGCGTGTTTTTCACTCCGCGCGCCACTCCGGCATCGCCCTCGGAAATGACGCGGGCCTGCACCTCCGGGCTTTTCGAATCGATCGCGAATTGGCCCGCATCGAGCCCGATGGATTCCGCGTAGGCGGCAAAAAAGGCATCGACCGCCGACCCCCGGCTCCAGACTGACTGGTATTTGTAAAGCATGTCGTGCATTTCCCAGAAATGCCCCTGCAACCCGGCGGCCTCCGCGGCCATCGCCGCAGCCACCGCGTGCTTGTGCATGGCGAGTGGAAATTCATGAAAAATGACCCGCATCTTGTCGCCGTACTCCTTTTGCAGATCGTCGATCATGGCTGTGGCCACGGCACAGGAAGGACACTGGAAATCGCCATAGACCTCCATTGAAACCGGTGCCGTGCGCGGCCCGCGGGCATGGAGCGATTCGTCCTCTTTTTCGTTCGCGACTTCATTCGCGACCGTCGGCACGGGCGAACTAGAGGTGGAAGCCGTGGGAGCGGGACGCATTTTCGACCGATAAACCGCAGTCGCGACACCCACCGTGATAAGAGCCACCAAAGCGATGATGACGAAAGGAAGATAGCGTCTCATGAAGCTCGAAAAATCGCTCGCATCGGCCGCGACTCTAATCGCATCTTGGTTCTCTCAAAATAAAAAATCGAATACGTTAGGCGGACGATCTTTCGTTAGGCCGGACATTTCCGCACCGCCCGCGCCCCGCGAGCCGGTGGGCCGCCGCGTTGCTTTTCCGGGGCTGAATGTTAGCGTCGCCGCTCCGCGATGAGCCAGAATTACAAGGACACCCTCAACCTGCCGAGGACGGATTTCCCGATGAAAGCCGGGCTGGCCACCCGCGAACCAGAGATCCTCCGTTCCTGGCAGGAAGCGCGGCTTTACGATCAAATCCAGACCGCCCGCGCCGAGGCCGACCTCTTCGTCCTGCACGACGGGCCACCTTTCGCCAACGGCGACGTCCACATGGGCACCGCTCTCAACAAAATCCTCAAGGATCTCGTTGTGAAATCGAAGACGATGGCCGGCTTTCGGGCGCCTTTCGTTCCGGGATGGGACTGCCACGGCCTCCCCATTGAATACAAGGTGGTAAAAGAGACGCGCGGCCTGTCGCCCCTCGAGGTGCGGCAGCGATCGGAGGCGTTTGCGCGCAAGTTCGTCGATATCCAGAGGGAACAATTCAAGCGTCTCGGAGTCTTCGGGGCTTGGGAAAATCCTTACCTGACGATGAATCCGGCTTACGAAGCCGAGATCCTGCGGGCCTTCGCCGTTTTTGTGGAGCACGGGCTGGTTTACGAATCGATGAAGCCGGTCTTCTGGAGCACCGGCGCGCAGACGGCCCTCGCTGAAGCCGAGGTCGAATACCAGGACCGCCACGATACCGCCGTTTATGTGAAGTTCCCGATCGTCACCGGCGCCTGGAAAGACAAGGCAAGTCTCGTCATCTGGACGACCACGCCATGGACCCTGCCAGCCAATCTTGCGATCGCCGTGCACGCAAAAGAGCGTTACGTCGCACAACGCTTTGCCCAAGGCGGAAAAACGGAAACACTCATCCTCGCCGAAAGCCTCGCCGGAGCCTTTGCCACCGCCACCGGCTGGCAACCCGACGGCGAGCCGCTCGAGACATTTCCCGGCAGCAGGCTGGAAGGCATTGGCGCGCAACATCCCTTCCTTCCGCGCACCGCGATCGTCCTGACGGCCGATTTCGTCACGATGGACACGGGCACCGGCGCCGTGCACATCGCGCCCGGCCACGGCGATGACGATTATTCGTTAGGGAAAACCAACGGCCTGCCGATTCTTTCGCCGGTCGACGATCTCGGCCGTTACACCGAGGAGGTCGGCCTGCCCGAACTGGTCGGCAAATACGTCTTCGACGCCAATACCGACATCGTTAGGCTTTTGCGCGAGCGCGGCATGCTCATCTCCGAGCAGGCTTACCCGCATTCGTATCCCTACTGCTGGCGCTCAAAAACTCCGATCATCTTTCGCGCGGTCGAACAGTTCTTCATCCGCATCGACGACCTGCGCGCGAAGGCCCTCGACGCCATCGCGCATGTCACCTGGCTTCCAGCCTGGGGCGAGAATCGCATCGCGGGCACGGTCGAATCGCGGCCCGACTGGGTCATCTCGCGCCAGCGCAGCTGGGGCGTTCCGCTGCCGGTTTTTTATTCCGCCGAAGGCAAGGCGCTTCTCGATCCGGAATGGATTCGCCGCCTTGCCGATCTCGTCGCCCAGCGCGGCTCCAACGTTTGGTTCGAACTCGACGACGCCGCGCTCGCCGAGGCGCTCGATCTCCCGGAAGGCACCCGCCATCGTAATGACACGATCGACGTCTGGATCGACAGCGGCGTCTCGCACCTCGCCGTCTGCGCGACCCATCCCGAGCTGCGTGATCCGGCCGACATGTACCTGGAGGCGACCGACCAGCATCGCGGCTGGTTCCAATCTTCCCTCATGACCAGCGTCGCCCTGCACGATCGCGCCCCCTACAAAATTTGCGTCACGCACGGCTTCGTGGTCGACGTGGACGGGAAAAAGATTTCCAAGTCGAGCACCTACACCAAGCCGATGGACGCCGGCCACTTCGTCGGCAAGCACGGAGCGGATATCGTTAGGCTGTGGGTCAGCAGCGTCAATTACACCGACGACGTTCCCTTTTCCGAAGAGATGTTTACCCGGCTCGGCGACACTTACCGCCGGATCCGGAACACGCTCCGCATTTTGTTAGGTAACCTGCACGACCTCGAAACTGGAAGACCTGAAAGCAGAAACGAAGAGCTGACTCTCGTCGACCGGTGGATCCTCGATCGGCTTCAACAAGTGATCGAAGAATGCCGCGCGGCTTATGCAGCCTACGAGTTTCACAAGGTTTACCACACGCTCAATCAATTTTGCGCCGTCGACCTGAGCAGCCTCTACGTCGACATCACGAAAGACCGGATGTATTGCGACGCGCCCGATTCGCCGCGCCGCCGCGCCACCCAGATGGCGATGCGCCAGATTTTCGACGCCCTTTGTCGGTTGCTTGCACCAATCCTCGCTTTCACCGCAGAGGAAGCGTGGGGCTATCTCGGCGAGAACGGGTCCGTTCATCTTCAGCATTTCCCCGAGCCGCAGGGCAACTTGCGCGATGCCCTCGTTAGGGAAAACGTCGATGAGTTGCTCAAGCTCCGCGGCGTCATCGGCCAGGCGATCGAAAAAGCCCGCCAGGAAAAACTGATCGGCAACGCCCTCGAAGCCGCCGTCGTCCTGCGCTGCGACAAACGGTTTGCCAGAGACTTCCCGCGCGAGGAACTCGAGGAGTTCTTCATCCTGAGCGACCTCAGACTGGAACCGGCCGAGGAACTCGGCGCCTCCGTCAGCCCTACGCCTAACAAGAAGTGCGGCCGTTGCTGGCGTCATCGCGAGACCGTCGGCACGATCGCCAAGCATCCGGATTTATGCGACCGCTGCGCCGCGGTCGTGGAGCCGCAAGCGTGAGACTTTTCTTCTTTCTTACCCTCCCCCTCTACGCCCTCGACCAGCTGACCAAGTTATTCGTTCTGCGCTTCATCGATCCCACCGAGCGGCACATTGTCGTGTCTAACTTTTTCGAGCTCGTTCATGTCACTAACAGCGGCGCCGCCTTTGGCTCCTTCCGAAACAACAACGGCTTTTTCATCGCCCTCTCCTGCATTGCATTGGTCGTCGTCATCTTTCTCCTCACCCGGAAGGAACCGGGCGATCCCTGGCGCCGGATCGCCCTCGGGCTCCTCCTCGCCGGCATCCTCGGCAATCTGACCGACCGGCTTCTGCACGGCCACGTGATCGATTTTCTCCTCTTTAATCTGCACGTTCCATTCGCCAATCCCTGGCCGGCTTTCAATGTCGCCGACTCGTGCATTTGCGTCGCCGTCTTCTGCTTTATGGTTTATTCCTTTCGCGATTCTAATCGCGGCAAGGTAAAAACCGCCGGGTAGCGGTCTCGACAGCCCGCGCGGAACCAGCGACGTTAGGCCGTGAATTCGAGAACGCTGATGGAAGCGACCGCCCGCTCCATCGTGGACCGTTTGCGCGGCGCGGGGCACGTCGCCTATTTCGCCGGCGGCTGCGTGCGCGATCTCGTCCGTGGCCAGGCGCCGAAAGACATCGATATCGCGACGGACGCCCGTCCCGAGCAGGTGCAGAAAATCTTCCGCCGCACCTACGCCGTCGGGGCGCACTTCGGCGTCATCGTCGTGCTGGAAAACGATCTTCAGTTCGAAGTCGCGACCTTTCGCGCAGACGGCATTTATCTCGATGGCCGGCACCCCGCTGAAGTGCGCTTTTCCTCGCCGGAAGAAGACGCGCAGCGCCGCGACTTCACGATCAACGGCATGTTCTTCGACCCGCCTAACGAGTCCGTAATCGACTTCGTGGGCGGCCGGGAAGACCTCGCCGC
>DASXYO010000235.1:0-4239 GCA_036502465.1 Chthoniobacterales bacterium | reverse complement strand
CTCGTCCTCCGGTAGCAGCGCCACGATCTCGAGCATCCCTTCCCGCGTTCGCGGTGCCGTCAAAAGAACCGCGCGCGCTTCGTGAGGAATGCCAGGATGACGTGGAGCAGCCATGCCAATTTCATTAGCAAATCCGAGATTGTCTCCCAACGAAAAAGCGAAAATTTTCGCGAGCAGGGCAAAAAAAAGCGGGCGGAACTTTCGCCCCGCCCGCCCGAGTTTGCTCACTGACACTTTTTACATCGCCATATGCGAAACCGGATCGCTCCAATCGCTCTCGCCGGTCGAGCCGCCCAGCGCGCGCACCTGGATGGTGTAAATCTTGCCGGCGGTGAGGCCGTCAAAAATAATGTGGCGCGAATCACCCGTGAACACGCTCGGCAGCCAGGTCGTGCCGCCATCGATGCTCGCCCGGCCCTCGTAGAGATTCGTGTGCTTGACCGGGTGACCGAGGCGGGCCACCAGTTGGCTGGCGGCGCCGTTCTTCACCGTCATGTCTTCCCGGAAAGATGGAAACCGGTTGGCGGATCCGCGATCCTTTGGCCCGCTTAAGGGCGAGGTTTTCTGCGACAGAATACCGGTTTTCCACGACGCAAAACCGGTTGCCTGCGACGGAAAACCGGTTTTGCGCGACAGAATACCGGTTTCCCGGAAGAGAAAACCGGTTAGCTGCCGCAGAAAACCTGGGGAACGCGACCGCCCATGAGGGATGCTCTCCAATTTTAAACTATTTAATCGCAAAGCTTTACGTAAAACGAACCTCGCAACCAAGATCGCGTCTCGCCGATTTGCCCGTCCTGATTTAACGTTCGCCTCATGCCTGCCAAATCCGAACCACCGATCGTCCGATTACGCGATGTCGAAGCGGACGACCTGGCGCTCTTCTTCGAGCACCAGCGCGATCCCGTGGCCGTGGCGATGGTCGCCTTCCAATCGCGCGACCGGGCCGCGTTCGCCCAGCATTGGGCGAAGCTCCTGGCCGACGACACACTCCTGAAAAAAACGATCGTTGTAGCGCCCTCTGTCTCAGAGGATTTCCCCGCGCAGAATCAAGTTGCCGGGCATATCGGTAGTTGGACCTCCGACGGAAAGCGCGAACTCGGCTACTGGCTCGACCGCGCCTACTGGGGCCGCGGCATCGCGACCGCCGCGATCACCGCCTTCCTCCGCCTGGAACCGACCCGGCCGCTCTACGCCGAGGTGGCGAAGCACAACGCCGCCTCAATCCGAGTCCTGCAAAAGTGCGGGTTCACGATCGCAGGCGTCGAGGACCATCCAGCCGACGGCGTAAACATTCCGTTCGTGCTTCTGACGCTTACTACCGTCGCATCGTAGCTTTACGGTGGTGGCGCCGCACAGCGCCGGCCGGCTGCTTGCACCAATGGGCGCGTGTCGCTCACGGACGAACGCGGATGATCGCCTTCCCCTTGCGTCGCTCGGCCGCGCCGAAGTCGGCCTGACGACAGCCACCGGTGTTCCTCCGGCTCGAATCAGGCCTGCCGACCGCTTCTGGATGTCGCCGCCGATGACATCGAACACCAGATCGACGCCGCCGACGTCTTCCAGCGCGTCGTTCTCCCCCTCCGCCGACGAGCCATCCGAAGTCGCCGGCGGTCCGCGCGTCGCGATCTGCTGGCAGACGCTCCGGCGGTTTCGCACGCGCATTTCGCGCGGAAAATGCGATTCAAAGATAGGAGGTGCGATGGGTCGGTATCTTGTTGGATCCTGTGGGTTGTTGGTCGCGGTCGGCCTCACCTGCCAACCGGCGCACGCGGGCGATCGGAAGTCCGCGAGCCGGGGTGAGGAGAGGGCGGAAAGAACGGTTGTCGCCTCGAAGGGAATCGCGATGTCGCTCCGCTCCGAGATTCTGGGCGCGCCAACGGGAAGAATATTCGCAGGCGGTCGCTCGTTTACGGCAAATCGAACGGCGGGCGGAGTGAGATGGACGCCGAACGCGGCCGCGACGCGGAACGAACACCGGCCGCTGACGCTGTTTCATCTTGATTCAAAGTTCGGCAACATCGCGGTGCAACCGGTGGTGGGGCATGTGAACGGCGCGCAATTCTCTCTCGGGTTCTGAGTCCCAAAACGGACGGGCGACGATCGCTCCTGCTTCGAAACGAATCGCCTAACGATTGTTGAAGCTGAAACGCAGCGCCTGATGCAGGCGCGGGGGAAGTGCAGGGAGGTGGCGGCGTTCGATGAGGAAGGTGATGACGCCGGCCAGTTCCTTGTAGATGTAGTTGCGGTTGACTGCGCCCTGCAGGTATTGCTCGCCGCTGCTTCCGCCGGTGCCGACCCGGGTGCCGATCATGCGCCGGACCATTTGCAGGTGGCGGTAGCGGAAGTTGGCCAGTTGTTCGTCGATCTCGATGAGGGAATTCAGGAGGGCGAAGGGAAGGCGGAACATCGGCTCGTCGCGATAAAGCATGATGAAAAGTGCGGCGCGCAATGCGGTCGGGCGGAAGGCGCCCCAGCCGGTCTTGAAAAAGATGTCGTCGAATTTGCCGAGCAGATCCGGTTTGTCGTCACGCTCGGAGAGGCTTTGCTCGTAGAGGTGTCGGTAGCGGTTCCAAAATGGCGAGTGGCCGGAGGGCGACGCCGGCTCGTTAGGCGAATCCTGCCAGTCGCGCCAGAATTCCTCCTCGAAGAAGGGCATCCGCTCGAGCCAGTTCTCGACCATCTCTAGGATGCTCGGCTTTTCTTCTGCCGCGGTGATTTCCTCGAAGTCCTTTTGATTAAAGCCGCCCAGCTCGGTGTGCTTGTAGTAGTCGGGCCGAAAACGGTTTTCCATTTTCAGGCCTAACGAAGCCTCGATCTCGCGGAATTGTTTGCTCTGGAAACCGGAGGCGCCGTGAAGCAGCTCGCGGAACTCGAGGAAATCGAGCGGGGTCATGGTCTCAAGGACGTCGACCTGGTGATTGAGCAGTTTCCAGATTTCGACGACGCGCTTGAAGCGGTGCACGACGACGTTCATGTCGGGCCCGTCGTCGTCCGCGGCTGGTTTTCTCAGGACTTCGCCGCAGGCGGTGACCTCATGCAGGATCTGTTTGAACCAAAGCTCGTAGGCCTGATGGATGATAATGAAGAGCATCTCATCGTGTGCGATGAGCTTGCCCTCGCGCAGGCTGAGCGGTTTCTGCAGCTCGAGGAGTCGCTCGATCCCGAGGTAATCGCCGTAGTATTGCGGCGTCCGCTCGTGGTTCATCGGGCACTCCATCGCGGCAGTCTCGCGCAAGCGGCGGGCGGGAGTCAATGCGGGGAAAGTTGCGCTTCGGCTTCAGCCGGACATTTTCGAAGGGATGAGATTCTATCGCCGTGGTTGAGCCGCTCACTCCTTCCGCGGTCCCGGCCGGCGCGGCCGGTGGGTTACCGGCGAAGAAAAAGACGCCGCTTTCTCCGCTCAGTTTTTGGCTGCTCGCGATCGTGATCGGGCTGGTCGGCGGCTGCGGTGCGGCGGTTTTTCGCGCGATGATCGCGTTCTTCCACAACCTGTTTTTCCTCGGGAAGGTTTCTTTTTTCTACGAGGCAAATGTCCACACCGTCGCTGGCCCTTGGGGACCGTTTATCATTCTTGTGCCGGTGATTGGCGCGATCGGCGTGACCTGGCTGGTCCAGACGTTTGCGCCCGAAGCGCGCGGGCACGGCGTCCCGGAAGTGATGGACGCGATCTATTATAACAAGAGCATCATTCGCCCGGTGGTGGCCTTGATTAAGTCGCTCGCCTCGGCCCTTTCGATCGGGAGCGGCGGATCGGTCGGGCGCGAGGGGCCGATCATCCAGATCGGTTCGGCGTTTGGCTCGACGGTCGGGCAATGGCTGCGCATCCCGGCCTGGCAACGCACCACCTTGATCGCGGCCGGGGCCGGCGCGGGCATCGCCGCCACTTTCAACACGCCGATCGGTGGTGTGCTTTTCGCGGCGGAGCTCTTACTGCACGAGATCAGTGTCTGGACGCTCGTGCCGGTCGTGATCTCGACCGCGAGCGCGAGTTACGTCGGGCGCTACTTTTTCGGACCGAATCCGGCTTTCGCGATCCCGCAATTGCGGATGGATTATTTCCACCTCACGCACCCGGCGCTGCTCGTGGCCTACGTTGGGCTCGGTCTCCTGATCGGTCTCGTCTCAGTGCTCTACATTCGCTCGATCTACGCCTTCGAGGATTTCTTCGACCAAAAATTCAAGAATCCGTATCTGCGCCACATGAGCGGCATGCTCCTGCTCGGCATCCTGATGTAT
>DASXYO010000234.1:0-6311 GCA_036502465.1 Chthoniobacterales bacterium | reverse complement strand
TCTTCCGCCATTAATTTCGAGAGCCCGGCGATGCGGCCGGCGCACTTGCGGGTCTCGACATGGTCGCCATCGACGATCGCGACTCCGGCGGAATCGTAGCCGCGATATTCCAGCCGGCGCAGACCATCCAGCAAGATGGGTCCCGCTTCCGCTCGACCGACGTATCCGACGATGCCGCACATAAGTTAGGGCGGAAGCGTGACACCGACGGCGGCTGGACGCAAGGAACGCCCGAGGCGCCCAACTCGTGCTCGTGTTCGTGATCGATTCCAAAGCTCTCCGATTACGATCACGAGGAGGATGGACGCTTGCTCGAAGCTAGTTCATCTTGCGAAGTTTCATGCCTCAATCACCTGCTTTACCGCCCGGTACCACGCAACGCACGCTCTCCATCATCATGGGTGGCGGCGCCGGCACTCGCTTATTTCCGCTGACGAAGGACCGCTCCAAGCCGGCAGTGCCGTTAGGCGGAAAATATCGGCTGGTCGATATTCCGATCAGCAACTGCCTGAACTCCGGGCTGCGCTCGATCTACGTCTTGACGCAGTTCAACAGCATGTCGCTCCATCGCCACATCCAGGCGAGCTACAAGTTCGATAATTTTTCGCGCAGTTTCGTCGATATTCTCGCCGCACAGCAGACGCCCGAGGGCGCGCAATGGTATCAGGGGACGGCGGACGCGGTCCGGCAGAACCTGCGATACTTCCTCGAGCAGCCTTACGATTATTTCCTCATCCTGAGCGGCGACCAGCTCTACCGGATGGACTTTCGGACTTTGCTTCATCAGCACATTCGCTCCGGGGCTGAGATCACGCTCGCGACCACGCCGGTGCACCGGGCCGCCGCCTCGGATTTTGGGATTATGCTGAGCCGGCCCGACCACCGGATCACGCGCTTCGAAGAAAAGCCGAAGGAGGCCGCTGTCCTGGATGAGTTAAAACTCGGTAAACAGCTCCTCGAATCGATCGAAAGCAACGCCGAGGAAGAGCTCTTCGAAGCCTCGATGGGCATCTACGTTTTCAACCGCCAGGTGCTGGTCGATTGCCTGGACAGCGATCTGGATGATTTCGGGAAGCACGTCATCCCGAAGGCGATTGTCGATCGCCACGTCGATTCCTACATTTTTAAGGGCTATTGGGAAGACATCGGGACGATTCGCGCTTTCTACGAGGCGAATCTCGATCTCACGAATCTAAAGCCGCAATACAGCTTTTTCGAGGCGACGGCGCCGATCTATACGCACCCGCGATTTTTGCCGGGGAGCAAGATCAATGGTGCGACCCTGCGCCAGGCGATCATTTCGGATGGGTGCATCATCTCCGACGCGCACATCGAGCGGAGCGTGATCGGCGTGCGCAGCATCATTCGGAGCGGAGCCACGATTCGCAACAGCGTGATCATGGGCGGCGATCATTTCGAGGGCGCTGCTCCGCAGCAATCACCCGACGTCCCGCCGATCGGGATCGGTCGCAATTGCGTGATCGATCGCGCGATTATCGATAAAAACGCGCGCATCGGCGACGGCGTCGTCATTACCCCGGAAGGGAAAGAGTCGAATCTCGACGCGGGCAATTATTACATCCGCGATGGAATCGTGGTCGTGCCGAAAGACGCGGTCATCCCGGCCGGCTTTTGGATCTAGGAGACCGGCGGAGAGGTCGCAGCGATTAGTTATCGATGCTGCCCAACCCGGGCCCGCTGCCGCCCCCGATGCCGCCGGGAACGTTCGCGCCACTTTCCCATTTGGCCGGCTTATTCCAGGGGATGGACGATTCCCGTTGGGCGTCGGGATCGTTGATCAGGGCGGTGCGCGGTTTTTCGGTTGCGCAGGAGCTAAAAAGGGTCGCGGCTCCGCCGAACAAGATAATTATTAGGCAAAGCCTGAGCAATTTACGAACGAGTATTTCCAGCATAGACGACAGTATCTCCGGGCTGCACCTGGACGCCGCGCGCCATGGTGTTGCTCAAGATATCGCCTATCGAAGTGGTCGGTTCAACTGAGGAGATGCGGATCTTGCCGATGAGCGCGCCCTGGCGCATGACGAGCATCTCCGAATTTGGAACCACGCCCTGCCGGTCGCCCATGCTGAGGACGACGAAATTGTAAGCCTGGTTGACCGCCAGGACGACGCCATGCACGCCGGCTTCGTTCACCCCGGATTCGCGCCGTTTTTTGTCCAGCTCCATCTCCGTCACCCGGTCCTGGGCCGCTTTCACCTTGTCGGCCAGAATGGCCTTTTCCTGCTCGGCCGCTTCCAATTGTTTCTTGGTGTCGTCGAGCATCGCCTTGACCTCGTTAGGCGAAGCCCCGTCCGGCGAACCCGGCACGCCCGCGACGGTCGCATCGGCGACTCGTTTTTGAAGATCGGCGACCTGCGTTTCGCTCGCCTGGAGCTTGGACTCGAGTTCGGCCTTTTCGTTCTGCGCCTTGCTCAGGTCAGCTTCGGCAGTGGAAGCTTTGGCTTCGGCCGCGGTCGCCTTGCTTTGCTCGACCGCGAGGGCGGCTTCCTTTGCCTTCAGTTTCTTTTCGCTCGCCGTGCGCGCGCGCTCCGAGATGTCGCGGGCGGAAATCGTCGTGACCAGCTCGTTCCTTAAGCCCTTTACTTTGTTCGTGTTTAGGAATCCGAAGACGAGGGATAACGTCATTAAGAGGATCGAAATCCCGATTAAGATCTTTGGCATGGCGGCGGTTGGCTAAGGCAAGGCGATACTGAAAGCAGAGGCGAGGGAGCGTTTGTAGTCGGTTGCGCAGGTCAAAAGCAACATCCATTTGGCAGATTTTTTCTTAGTCCCTAAAAAAACCTGTTTTTAGAGACGCGCCACATCCGGAAGATTCCAAATTGCGCCACTCGCGCTTCCGCCTTATAGCAACTGCCTCATGGGCCAACAACACCGAGTCAAAGTAAAGCGGAAGCGTCGGAAAGCGTACGTCGAGCGCAAGCGGGTGGCGGCCAAGGCCCCGCGCCGGCCAGCGGCGAAGTCCCGCGCCAAAAAAGCGTCCTCCAGTTCTCCCAAGAGCGCTCCTGCCGAGGCGAGTTGATCCCGACCGGGCGGTCGCCTTATTCTGAGAGGTGCGACCGCAATATCTTTTGGTCGACGGTCACAGCATCATTTTTGCGTGGCCGGAATTGCTTGCTTTGCACGAACGCCGCACCTCGCTCGCCCGTGAATCCCTGACCCGTCAGTTGCGCGATTTTCAGGATTGGACCGGGATCCACGTCGTGGTCGTCTTCGATGGCCGGGGCGGCACCGTTTCTCACGAGGCTGCGCCGGGCGAGATCCAGGTGTTTTATTCCCGGGCGGGACAAACGGCCGACTCGATCATCGAACGGCTGGCGAGCAAGTATGCCGAACGCTTCCGGCTCATCGTGGCGACGGGCGATTATCTCGAACAGGAAACCGCGAGCGCCTGTGGCGCCGAAACTCTTTCCCCGGAAGGCCTGCGCGACCTGTTGCGCGATGCCCGGCCTCGTTAGGCGGCGCCAGCCAGAGCGGGACGCGTCGGGGCCAGAGCTTCCCGGCGGGCGCGTTGCCGGCAAGTAGCCAGGACGCGGGCCAGGACGCAGTAAAGTTGTTCCACCGGCAGATTCTTGCTCACGTAGCCGTTGGCGCCTGCGCGGAGGGCGGCGAGCATTTTTTCCTCTTCGTAGCCGACCCCCGTGAAAACAATAATCGGCAGGCTGGGCTGGATCTCGCGGATGTACGTAATGAGCGAGATGCCGTCGACTTTCGGCATGTTGAGGTCGACCACGACCACTTCGCAGTCGTGAACCTCGAGCCAGGCGGCGGTCTGGAAACCCTCCGTCAGGGTGGCGCAGGTATGGCCTTTTTGTTTCAGGTAGGCATCGAGAAACCGGGTAATCGAGGGGTCGTCATCGATGACAAGGAAATCGGCGCAGTCGCGGTTGAGGATTTTCATAGGTTAAGAAAGTTGAAACATCGGGATCTTCTATAATTTCTATAACGTCTTAAGCAGTAACCTTGCCACGGCCCGAGCCGCCTCTCTGTTTTGTGAAAACCGCTCTGGCAGCGGGCGGCGAGAAGGGGCGGCCGACGCCGTGTCGCTTGCGCTGTTTAGGCGCACTTCGTGGCCGCCGGCCTTTATTTGTCCATGGCCAATAGCAATCCGCCGAGCCTCGTTAGCCTAACGAATCGTCCTCTGGGAATGGAAGACTTCAAAAACTTTTCGTTGAAGACCCGACACCGCCGCAGCAGCGTAATCGCCCTATGTCCCGCGAATACACGCTCCAGCGCGCCCCCTCTGCGGCCACGATCAGCATCGATTACGCGGCCGAGCTGAATGAGCAGCAACACGCCGCCGTAACCGCGCCCCCCGGCCCGCTTCTCGTCATTGCCGGGGCCGGTTCGGGCAAGACCCGCACTCTCACGTATCGCGTCGCCTACCTGCTCGAAAACGGAGTCGACCCGCGCAACGTCCTCCTTCTCACCTTCACGAACAAAGCCGCGCGCCAGATGCTCGACCGGGTCGCCAACCTTCTCCCGATGGACGCAAGCGGACTCTGGGGCGGGACCTTCCATTCGATCGGCAACCGGATGCTGCGCCGCCATGGGAGCGCGCTCGGTTACACGAGCGGTTTCACGATTATGGACCGCGAGGACCAGAAGGACCTTCTCAATTCAGTCGTCGCCGGCAGCGGGATCGATCCGAAAGAGATCCGTTTTCCGAAAGGAGACGTGCTGGCGGACATCTTCAGCTTCGTCGTCAACACCGAGCGGCCGATCGAGGAATTGCTCGCGGAAAAGTTTCCTTATTTCCTCCCGCTCCTTGAGCAAATCAAAGAGGTGCATGCGCGCTACGAAAAGCGCAAGAAATCGACCAACTCGCTCGACTTCGATGATCTGCTCGAGAAGACGCTCCGGATGCTGAAGGAGCACGAAGAGATCGCGGCCTTCTACCGGCGGCAGTTTCAATTCATCCTCGTCGACGAATACCAGGACACGAACAAGATCCAGGCCGACTTCATCGACTTGCTCGCGGCCGAACATCAAAACGTGATGGTGGTGGGCGACGACGCGCAGTCCATTTACTCCTGGCGCGGGGCGAATTTCCAAAACATTCTCGCTTTCCCGCGGCGTTATCCGAAGGCGCAGGTTTTCAAGATCGAGCTCAACTACCGAAGCGTGCCCGAGATTCTGCAGGTCGCGAATGCCGCCATCTCGGCCAACACCCAGCAATTCCGGAAGCAGCTTAGTGCCACGCGCCTAACGAAACAGGCGAGACCCGCCGTGGTCGCCCTGAACGACGGCGGCGAACAGGCGCTCTTCATCGCGCAGCGCATCCTCGAGCTGCGCGACGAGGGGATCGAGCTGAACGAAATCGCCGTTCTTTACCGCTCGCATTATCACGCGGTGGAATTGCAGCTTGAACTCTCGCGTCGCGGCATTCCGTATCAAATCACGAGCGGGATCCGTTTCTTCGAGCAGGCGCACATCAAGGACGTCGCTGCCTTCATCCGTTTCGTCGCGAATCCGCGCGACGAAGTGGGCTTCAAACGGATGGTTCGTCTTCTTCCCGGGATCGGAGGGAAAAGCGCAGAGAACCTCTGGAAGAGTTGGGAGGAATCGCTCGACAAAGATGCGGTCATCGTGTCCTGGAGCGACCGGCTGTTGCCGATGTCGGTTGGTGCACGTGCCAGACGGTCCTGGCAACAATTGGCCGATACTCTGGATGAAATTGCGCCTAACGGAGAACCCAAGCAGCCTACCGAGATGATCATGTCGATCGTGGAAGCGATCTACGACGACTACGCGAAAGCCAATTTCGCCAATTACGACCTGCGCAAGGAAGACCTGAATCAGCTGGCCGGTTTCGCGCGTCAGTTTAAGGACATCCACGAATTTCTTTCCCAGCTCGCGCTCATCAGCAACGTCGATGCGGAGCCGGCGGTGAACCAGGCGGGTGACACCGAGGCGGTCAACCTCTCTTCCGTTCACCAGGCCAAAGGGCTGGAGTTCTATGCCGTCTTCGTCATCTGGTTGACCGACGGGATGTTCCCGAGCACGCGCTCGCTCGATACCCGCGAAGCGATCGAAGAAGAGCGTCGGCTTTTCTACGTCGCCGTGACGCGCGCGCGCGATGAGCTCTACCTGACCTATCCGCACATGCGTTTGAACGCTGGCTACGGCGACATGTTCCAGCGCCCTTCGCGTTTCCTGAAGGAAATCCCGACGACTCTTGTCGAGGATTGGAATGTGCGGCGGCGCTGATTCCCCAACCCGAAACAAGCGATGAATCTCTCGCCTGACGACAAGATGGCCGGCGTTCTCGCGCCGCTGTTTGCTCTTCGCAC
>DASXYO010000233.1:0-5178 GCA_036502465.1 Chthoniobacterales bacterium | reverse complement strand
ATCCCTAGCCTCGGCGGAAACACGCGTGTCGAAGCGCGCTGGCTTCGATGTGGTTCGCCTGGAATAACGATATCCCGGGGAGCTTCCGTTAACTTCAACGATAGAAAGCAACTCGTAGATGAAACTAACAACATCGATTCTCGCCTTCGCCGCGCTGGCGGCTTTTGTGGCCGCGCCCGCGGTTCGGGCCCAGGCCGATAACGACGCGGTCAAGTCCAAGCTCAAGGAGATGGAAGATAGCTGGGCGAAGTCCCAGATGAGTGCGGACCATGGCGCCGCGGCGGTGAGTGAAATGCTGGCGTCGGGTTTTGTCGGCATCAGTTCCACGGGAGCGATGCAGGATAAAGAGGCCAGGGTCAAACAGATCAAGGAAGATACCGACACCTATACCTCGTCGAGCAATGACAAGATGGAGGTGGATGTCTTTGCCCCCAACCTCGCTATCGTGCGCGGGGTATCGACCGAGGCGGGCAAGGATAAGCACGGCAAGGCGTTCAAGCGCACCTTCGTCTGGGCCGATACCTGGATGGAGCAGGACGGGAAATGGCAGTGCATCACCTCGGCCGGCGCACCGCTGAAGAAAAAGAAGGAATAATCTTGCTGGGGGCTGTCCGCCTGATCCGGGCGGACAGTGCCTGAGGTTCTGACTAAGAGGTGTCGGCCACGGTGGCGACACCTCTTTTGCCTGGGACGCCGAACGTCCAGCCCTCCGCCTAAACGTCGGGGATACATCTATGTCGCGGCGGCCCCAAACGTGGGAGCGGCCTTTGTGCCGCCATCCGCTGTAAGCATACAAAGGTTAGCGGTTGTAGCGTGCGCTGTCCTCAGCGTATTCCGAGGGGTCCATCCGCCGGGGACAGCGGACGCTACAGGCGGACGGGAACGCGCCCATCATTCCGAGGGATCCATCCGCTGGGGGCAGCGGACGTTACAATAAAGGACGACACGGCGGTCGTCCCTCCAGGACGGCAGGCGGAGCGCCTGCCCTACAATTGCTTCTATTCCTACTGCTTCCTTCTAACTCTTTGGTTTTAATGCTAATTCTATTTTTTACTACTAACACTCCTGATTATGGTAATTACATGGGCTTAACTCGTTTACAGGATTTGGCATAACGATTGCTACGATGCTACGCCTATGAAAACCAAGCTATCCAGAACAGGACGCGCCATCCTTCCGGCGGCGCAGGGAAAGATAACAACGGCGTTTTTTTATCGCTACGAACAACTGCGGCGCGAGACGAGGCAGGCCAGTGAAAACGAGACGGCGCCGTCGGCGGCCGCTCGGGCTCGCTTCGGCCGCTCTCTTGTGAAGCGGTTGAGGGCGAGGGCGCTGACGGCCGGAGAGAAGCGGGTGAGGGTCCCCCGCCCGTCCTGGACCGATCCGGAAACGCGAATCGTCTGGCGCCAGATGGGGCGTGGACGGAATTGGAAGGATGGCATTCCGCCCTGGGCACGCCTTTGAAATGCAGGAGCGGCCTTTGGGCTGCGAGCGGGTGAGATTTAGCCAGACGGGGCGGAGTCCAGGACGGACGGCACGGCGGTCGTTCCTCCAGTGGCAGGCGGAGCGCCTGCCCTCACAAGGATAGCGGCACAAGCCTTAGAAGGCCCACAGGCCTTGGGCGAAACGGGCGGCGTAGAGCGCGAAATAGAGCAGCGACCAGACTGTCACCATGCCAAACCAGAAACGACGCCCGGTGCAGGCCTTGGAGAAAAGAAGAAAGATGGGAAAGAATGTGAGGGCGTAACGCGGCACGCTCAGGACGTAGGAGGTGCTGCTGATGAGAAGCCAGTTCAGCGTGATCCAGACGGAGTAGGATGGCCGCAGGACGAACCAGGACCAGATGGCGCAGATGGTGACCAGAACGATGGCGAGGAATTCGTTCAGGCCTTCGTTGATATTCATCCCGACGGCGCGGAGATAGACGTCGTGGATGCCGAACCAGGGCGAAGCGAATTTCTTATACCAATGCTCCTGCATGATCTTGGTAAAGGCGAAGAAGTCACCGGTCACTTCGTGGTTTAACCAGAGATAGCCAAGGAACCCAACCGGGATGAGGCCGAGCCAGAGCCAGCGGAAATTGATCCGGCGGGTCTGCCAGTACTGGAGGGCGACTTCGGTGGCGAGCGCCGGGATGAGGACGAGGCCGTTCACCCGGGTGAGACAGGCGCCCGCGCCCAGGATTCCGGCGAGAGCCCAGTGTGATTTCCGGACGGCGAGGAAGCAGCCGAGAGTCAGGGCAAGGAAAAGGCTCTCGGTGTAGTCGATGTGCAGGAAGTAACTGGTGGGAAAGATAAGAAGGAACCAGACGGCGTTGCGGGAGACGGCTTTTGATTCATCGCAGCGCGCCAGCCGGCGGAGAAGGACCGCGACGGCGACGGAAGCGACCCCGGAGACGATGAGAGCGGAGAGGATGTAGTCGCGGGCGACGAAGGCAGTGAGCCTAACGAGCCAAGGATAAAGCGGGAAAAAGACGAGCGAGACGCGAGCGTTGCCGGCAGCGGCGTAGCCCTGGGCGGCGAGGCGCAGGTAATGGGATGCGTCCCAGTTATTCCAGATCTCGAGCCAGCTGCGATGTTTGAACGAAAGGGAAGCGGCGGCCTGCACGCCGAAGGTGAGGAGAAGGACCTTGATCCCAAGGACCCAGGCGACCATTTCCCAATCCGCCCGGGGAACGCCGGCAAATCCGCGTTCGTTCCCGGGCGCAGGAAGCGCGGTCTCGGCTGGCGCGGATGACGGATTCACCTGCAACTTCCTAACGAGTGCGGCCGCGCCCGTCGAGCGCCAACTGCGCGGGATGAAGGCGGACTCGGGCGGGCACCCGAACACGAACGGAATCTCAGAGGTCGATCGTTTCGCCGATTTTGGGGAGGAGGAGTTCTTTCCCGGCGGCTTGCGCGATTTCCAGCGCCGCCTCGCGGTTGATCTGGATCGGCGGGAAGGTGTTGTAGTGGACGCCGACGATTTGCCGCGCCCTAACGAAGTCCGCGGCGCGGACCGCATCCTCGATGCCCATGGTGTAGAAACCGCCGATGGGCAGGATGGCAAATTGCAGCTCGGTTTCCTCGCCGATGAGTTTCATATCCGAGGTGAGCGCGGTGTCGCCCGAGTAATAGAAATTGCCGTCGCCCGTCTCGATGAGGAAGCCGGCGGGATTTCCGCCGTAGCTGCCGTCGGGCATGGAACTGCTGTGGATGGCGGCGGTCAGCTTGACGCGGCCGAAGGGCATTTTGGCCGCCCCGCCGTGGTTCATGGCCTGGACATTCTCGACGCCTTTCTTTTCAAACCAGGAACCGACTTCGTAAGGCGTGATGACGGTGGCTCCGGTGCGCTTCGCGATGTCGACGAGGTCGGCGACGTGGTCGCCGTGGCCGTGCGAGACGAGAATGAAATCGGCCGCGATTTCCTTCACGTCGATTTTTTCCGCAAGCGGATTCGGAGTGATGAAGGGATCGAAGAGGAGCGTTTTGCCGCCCGCCACGACCGCGAAACAAGCGTGTCCGTAATAGGTAAACTTCATGAGATTACCTACTGATCGCTTGTCGAGCGCGCAACGGCCCTGCGCGAAAGCGAAATGGATAACCCCCTCGCGAACGGGGTTTTCGATGCCGGAGGGAGGCGGCCGGTTTGCGTCGCGCCCCGTACCGTTTCAAATTCGCCGTAATGAAACCGAGAAGCACAGAAGACGAGACAAATGGCCTGCGGTATTTTCCCCGTCTCCTGGACAAGATCCGGCTCCACGCCGCCGGGAAGCTCGATCCCGAATATCACGAAAACCTGGGCCGGGGCGCGGACCGGCGCCTGATCAAATTTCTCCGGATCGAATACGACAAGCTGCGCGAGCGGGTGTTGAGGGGCGGAACGGACGCGGAGGTGCTGGAGTGGTGCTACAAGCACGGGCACCGGCTTTACAAGAACGACATCGAAATCTGGAACGCATTCATCTCCAAGCTGGGCTGGAATGATTTCGCCTCGGGTCACCTGGCGAAGTCGAAAGCCGAAGCGGGCCTGGCGGAACGCGACGACATCCAGACGCTGGGCCAGTTGTTTGAGGTCGAGGAAGGGCGCAAGAAATAGCGCGGCCCCGGGTCGTTAGGCCGGGCTGGTGAGGCCCGGGCGGGACGGTTATTTCAAACGCGAGCGCTGCTACCATCTCCAGCCGGCGCTGGAGCTCTGCGGCGGCGGTGTGGCGGCGCCGGGGACGGGCTCGTCGGCATTCGCGGAATGTTGCGGGAACGGGTTGTCGTCATCGGTCGCACAGGCGGCGAGCAGGAGAAGGCCGGCGATTGAGCAGGCAGCGGCAAGCACCCATCGATTCATGAAGAAATATGGAGCCGCAACCCGGCCGGCCGCAAAGTGAAAATGCGCCGCTCGCGCCGGCGGCGAAGGATCAGTCTTTCGCTTTCAGGCCGGGGGCCGAGGCGGACGCGGGCTCGTTAGGCGAGGAGTCGTTAGGCGCGGGCTTGAGCAAAGCGGCCCGGCGAAATTTCTCCAAATAATCCAACTGGCGCGCGCCCATGGTGGCGCCTTTGCGACGGTTCAGGGTGCGGGGGAGCAATTCCAGGTTGGCAATTTCCCGGTCCAGGCCCGGCTCGACCGCGAACGGAACGATGTGATCGACCTCGGCCCGTTCGCCGGCATAAGGGCCGCGGCTGATGACGGGCGACCGGCCGTGGCGCAGGCGGTCGAGATTTTCCGAGGTGAGGCAGCCGAGTTTCCCGGCAATGTCGAGATTGCGGAGCAAAGCGGCTTCCACGAGCAAGGCACGCGGCTGCATGGTGGACTGGTTCAGGGCCTGGGCGGCAACGATCACTTCCTCCGGCTTCAAGCCCCGGCTGCGGGCGTCGTTCAGCCAATAAACGCATTTCAAGACGCGCTGATTGGCCGCTCGCTCTCCGTGCAGGGTGACAAGCTTTGCCGGGTTGATAAGGGAGGCGACGGCGGTAACCGCGAGATCGTCCGCGCAGACTCGTCCGGCGAGGAAGAGGCACAGCGCCAGCGCGAGAAGTCGGCCTATGAGACGTGTGCGGTGTCGCGAGCCTGCGCGGCGCGAGGGGGCCGTTGCAGGACAAGAGGCGATGGATGACGAAGGCATGAAGCTGGACTGCGGATAGCGCGCAAAGTTAATTGTCGAGAATCTGGTCTCGGTTGAGACAAAAAAGTGGAAGACGTCGCGCC
>DASXYO010000232.1:0-16374 GCA_036502465.1 Chthoniobacterales bacterium | reverse complement strand
TCAGGAGAGCGCCGCGCTCATTTCACGGAGCAGGTTTGGTCCGCGAAAAATGTATCCGGTGTAAATTTGCAGGAGCTCTGCGCCCGCCGCGAACTTCTCCCTCGCCGACGCCGCATCGGCGATTCCCCCGACGCCGATCAGCGGCAATCGAGTCCGGTTGCGCAGGAACCTAATGACGTCTGTCGAGCGGTCGCGGAGAGGGCTGCCGCTTAGACCACCGGTTTCGTCTCGGCCGACTAATGCGTGGTGATCGAGTGTCGTGTTTGTCGCGATCAGGCCGGCCAAAGCGAATTCCTCGCAGACCTCGACGATTTCGCCGAGCGCTTCGTCGGAAAGATCCGGCGCGATCTTAAGCAGGAGCGGCCTGGGCGCTGGCTGTTTCAGATTTTCGCCTGTGATGACGCGCAAGAGCGCAATCAGCGCTTCGCGCTCCTGCAGGTTGCGCAGGCCGGGCGTGTTGGGAGAACTGACATTGAGCACAATGTAATCGGCCAGCGGCGCGAGCAGACGGAAGCTGTAGAGATAATCCGCCGGCGCCTCCTCGAGCGGGGTGACCTTCGACTTGCCGAGGTTCACCCCGATCGGGATCGACGGTGCGCAGTTGCCCGCGCGCAAACGCCGAAGGCGGTCGGCAATCGCGTTAGCGCCCTCGTTGTTGAACCCGAGCCGGTTGATGAGCGCTTCCTGTTTTGGATAACGGAAGATGCGCGGACGCGGATTTCCGGGTTGCGGTTTGGCGGTCACGGTGCCGACTTCGACGAAGCCGAACCCAAGAGCCTCCCACGCCGGAATGGCCATCGCGTTTTTGTCGAACCCGGCGGCGAGGCCAAATGGATTGCGAAACTGCAAACCGAAGAGAGTGCGAGGCTGCGGCGCTGGAGTGAAAGAACGCAGGAGCGGGAGGCCGCCCGGGATGTGCGGCGCAGCCCGGAGCAGGCGCATGGCGAAGTGATGCGCCGTCTCGGGATCCATCCGGAAAAGTAAGGGCCGGACGAGCCGCGGATACCAACTACTCGCTAGGCGATTCATTTTCCGATGCAGAAAGTGGCGAAGAGCGCGTCGAGAATTTTTTCCATGTCGGCGTGCCCGATCACTTCGCCGACCGCCTGCAGCGCGCCGCGCAGATCGACCGCGACCAGTTCCGGCGCGAGGTTTTCCGTGAACGCGTTCCGCGCCAGATCGCAGGCGGCGAGCGCGCGGCGCAGGCAATCGCGATGCCGCGCGTTGATCGCGACCGCGCTCGGAACGTCCCAGCGCTGTGCGCTGACTTTGGCGAGAATCGCGTCCTCCAGTCCCGCCAATCCGTCTTCCGTCGTGCAGGAAATGCGCAAGGCCTCGCTGCCTTCCCAATCGTTGTGCTCCGGCAGGTCACTTTTGTTCAAAAGCAGAAGCTCGGGATTGTCTCCCGGCTGCGTTCCGAAATGCGCCGGCCGCGGCGCGCTCGCGTCGACCACGTGCAAAACGAGATCGGCATTGGCCAGCGAGCGTTCCGTCCGCGCAATGCCTTCGTTCTCGATCGCGTCGGTTCCTCCCGGCCGGAGTCCGGCCGTGTCCGTGAGGCGAAGCGCGATCCCGCGCAGGTTCACCACTTCTTCGATCGTGTCGCGAGTCGTGCCGTGCGTTGGGCTAACGATCGCGCGCGGAAAACCGAGCAGGCGATTGAGGAGGCTCGATTTCCCGGCGTTGGTCGCGCCGTAGATCACCACCCGCACCCCTTCGCGAAAGATGCGCCCCTGGTCGGCGGTTGCGAGCAGACTGTCGATCTCGAGGCGGATGGCATCGAGGCGCGCGAGAAAAGCCGTGCCGACATCCGGTTCAATGTCTTCCTCGGGAAAATCGATATAGGCCTCGAGATTGGCGATCAGCCCGATGAGGGCCTCGCGCAGTTTCGTGATTTTTTCGCCTAACCGGCCTTCGAGTTGTTCCGCGGCTGAGCGCAGGGCGAGGTCCGTCTGCGCGCGGATGAGGTCGATCACGGCCTCGGCCTGGGTCAGGTCCATCTTTCCGTTGAGGAAGGCGCGCTCGGTAAATTCGCCCGGACGAGCCGCGCGCGCGCCAGCCTGGAGACAAGCCTCCCAGACGCGCGCCGTGACGAGCACGCCGCCATGGCAGCTGATTTCCACCACGTCTTCGCCGGTGTAACTGGCCGGCCCGCGATGGACGGTGAGCATCACTTGGTCGATGACCCGGTCTTCCTGCGCGATCTCGCCGAAATGCTGGAAATGCGCCGCCGCCTCGGACGGCTTTTGCTGGCCGCGAAAGATGTGGTCGGCGACCGCGATCGCCTCCGGGCCAGAAAGCCTAACGAGCGCGATCGCGCCCTCGCCGGGCGGAGTCGAGACGCCGGCGATCGTCGCCGTGCTCTCGTTAGGCATGACTGTTCATCACCTCGCGGAGTGCGGCGATGCATTGGCGATTCTGTTCCATCGTCCCGACGGAGATGCGGACCCACTCCGGGAGATCGTAGCCGCTCAGGGCGCGCACGATCACGCCCTTGCGCAGGAGGTCTTTGAAGAGCGCCTTGCCGTCACCGACTTTGACGAGGACGAAATTGGCCACGCTCGGGACGAAATCGAGACCGAGTGTCGCAAATTCCTTCTCCAGGTAGCTCCGGCCTTCGTCGGTCAGGCGTTTCGATTCCCCCTGGTGCGCAGTGTCCCCGAGCGCGGCCAGCGCGGCCACCTGGGCGACGCCGCTGGTGTTGAAAGGCTCGCGGGTCTTTTGCACGACCCGGATCAAATCCGGACGCGCGATGCCGTAGCCGAGCCGGATGCTGGCCAGGGCGTGGATCTTCGAAAAAGTGCGCAGGATAATGACGTTGCGTCCCGCCCTAACGAACTGGAGCGTGTCCGGCGGAGCGTCCAGATATTCGTGATAGGCTTCGTCGAACACAACCACGACTTCGTTCGGCACTCTCTCCATGAAACGGTCGAGCGTTTCCTGCCTAACGAGCGTGCCGGTCGGATTGTTTGGATTGGCGATGAACACGACTCGGGTGCGCGGCGTGATCGCCTGCGCGACTGCCTCGAGGTCGAAACAATATTCGCGGTCGGGCACGGTCACCGTCTTCGCCCCGAAAAGGGAAGCCACCAGCCGGTAGGCGATGAAGGCATTTTCCGAGGTCACCATCTCGACTCCGGGATTGAGAAATGCGTGCCCGATGAACTCGATAATTTCATTCGAGCCGTTGCCGAGAACGAGGTTCCCCGGTTCAAGCTGTAACTTTTCGGAGAGCGCGGCGCGCAAATAGAATCCGCCGCCATCCGGGTAAAGATTGACCCCGGCGAGCGCGGCGCGCATCGCGGCCTGGACGCGGGGCGACGGGCCGAGCGGGTTTTCGTTCGAGGCCAGCTTGATAATTTCCTCGGGGCGCAACCCGGATTCGCGGGCGGTTTCCTCGATTGGTTTGCCGGGTTCGTAGATCGCCAGATCGCGCAAATGCGGGTTGGCGAGGTCCCAAATGGAATCCATGGGGCAGTCTAACGAGGTTTCCGCCGTTGAACAGCCGGGGACGCAGTTGCCTATTGCGCCGTTTCCGAGGAAAAGAAGTTGCCCGTGCGGCTCGCCAAAATGAGAAATGCCAACTATGACGCCGTGGTCGTCGGCTCCGGCCCTAACGGACTGGCGGCGGCGATCACTCTGGCGCGGGCCGGTTGCTCGGTCTGTGTGCTGGAAGCCAATTCCACGATCGGCGGCGGGGCGCGCACGGCCGAACTGACCCGCCCCGGTTTTCTCCACGATCTTGGTTCGGCGATTCATCCACTCGCCGTCGGCTCGCCTTTTTTTCGGACCTTGCCGCTAAGCCGACTTGGTTTGGAATGGATTCAGCCGCCGATCGCGCTCGCACATCCGCTCGAGAACGGAACCGCGGCTTGTCTGCGGCAGGATTTGTCGGAAACGAACGAATCGTTAGGCGAAGACGACATGTCCTGGCGGCGGCTGATGCAGCCGTTCGTTCGCGACTGGGAGAAACTGAGCGCGGAATTTTTGCAGCCCATGCTTCATCTGCCGCGGCACCCGCTGGCCCTCGCTCGTTTCGGGCTCCCCGCGCTCGCCTCGGCGAGCACGCTGGCGAAGTTCAAATTTCGCCAGGAACCGGCGCGCGCTCTTTTTGCCGGGATCGCGGCGCATTCTTTTCTTCCGCTCGAGGCGATCGCTTCCGCCGCCTTCGGTCTGGTGCTTGGCGCAGCCGGTCATGCGGTCGGCTGGCCGTTTCCGCGGGGCGGCGCGCAGGCGATCAGCGACGCGCTTGCTGCGTATCTGCGCGAGTTGGGCGGAGAAATTGAAATCAATCGCCGGATCGAAAACGTGGCGGAGCTTCCGCCGGCGGGCGCCGTTTTGTTCGATACTACCTGCTGGCAATTTGCCCGGATCGCCGCTGCGCGGTTGCCGGCTGGTTACCGAAGCCGGTTGGAAAATTTTCGGCACGCGCCGGGTGTTTTTAAAATCGATTACGCGCTTTCCGAGGCCGTGCCTTGGCGAGCACCGATGTGCCGCGCGGCCGGCACGCTTCACCTTGGCGGTTCCCTGGAAGAAATTGCACGAAGCGAGCGCGAGGTTGCGCGCGGTCGGCACGCGGAGCGGCCGTTTATTCTCGTCGCGCAACAAAGTCTTTTCGACGAAAAGCGCGCGCCCGGAAACCAGCAGACGCTTTGGGCTTACTGCCATGTTCCGCATGGCTCCGATCGCGACATGACGGATGCGATCGAACGCCAGATCGAGCGTTTCGCGCCGGGATTTCGTGATTGCGTGATTGCACGTCACAGCTTCGGAGCGAGCGGACTCGAGCGTTCGAACGCAAACCTGGTCGGAGGCGACATCAACGGCGGCGCGGCCGATCTCTGGCAACTGTTCGCGCGGCCCGTCGTTAGTCCGGCGCCTTATCGCACGCCGGTGCGCGGTCTCTACCTTTGCTCGTCATCCACTCCGCCCGGCGGCGGAGTGCATGGAATGTGCGGCTATCACGCAGCGCGAACGGCGTTGCGCGACATTTTCGGGAAAAATCTGCCGGCCGTTCCCGCCTAACGAGAGTTACTGCGCCGCTTCCAGGACGTAAACTTCGACCAGGCCCGTGCCGGTCGAGGTGCCCGCCCCGCGTACGATCGCGGTGTAACCGCCGGGTGCGAGAGTGGGCAACACTGCCGATTCGTTCGGATCGTTAGGCGCAAGCATGCTCGCCTCGATTTCCGGCACGGCCGGGTTGTCCTGCCAGTTATCGTTGAAATCGAGCTGTACGCCCTGCGCATCGTAAAGCGTGAGGGTTGGGTCGGCCAGCGGATCGGTTACGGAGCCGGCCAGCGACGGACCGATGGCGCGGACCAGCACCTGTTGCGAGCCATTCCCGCTCACGATGAGACCACCGATGAGGACGTTGTCGCCGCCCTGCACGTCGCTCCGGGTCGAGATGTTGAGAACGCTCGCGCCGGGGCCGCTATCCAGATCGTAAACTTCGACCAGCGCGATTCCGCTGCTTCCGGCCGGGCCTTGCACGACCGCGGTGTAGGCGAGGCCGGTGCTGTTTGCCGGGATCGTTGTCAGGATAGCGGATTCGTTAGGCTCGGTCGGGGCAAGCCCGAGGTCGATCAGGTCCTGGGCGTTGGCCGCATCCTGCCAGTTATCATTCGAGGCGATCAACGCGCCGGTGCCGTCGTGCAGTTCGAGAGAGGGATTCGCCAGAGTGGTTCCCACGCCGGTGAGGGATGGCCCGATGGCCCGTACCACGACCTGCTTGGGCGTGTCCCCCCGCACGATGAAACCACCGATCAAGGCTGCGTCCTGGTCGCCGACCAGAGCGCGGGTCGAGATGTTCGCCAGGTGCACCGGGTTGGCGATCATGGTGACAACGAACGCCTGCGAGATCTGCGCGCCGTCGACATCGGTCGCAGTGACGGTGATCGTGGCGTTCCCGATCGCTTTCGGCGTCACGAGGAGATTTGTGCCGCTGACTTTTACCGTGGCCAGGCCCGGCTGCGCGCTACTCGCGGTGAAGGTGAGCGAGGGGATGTAGCTGATCGAGGGGATCGTGATCAGGTTCTCGGGCACGACGTCAGGCGCAACGTAGTTGATGAGCGGAATCCGATCGAAGGGCGCGCCAAAGTTGTAGCGCGGGAGCAGGGAAATCGCCTCGGCCACTGTCATGCCGTCATGAATGACGCGGCCGAAAACGGTAAAGCCGCCGTTGTTGGTATCGAGGTTGTTCGGCGGGCCGCCATTATCCGCCAGGTTGATGTACCACTGGCTCGTCGCGCTGTCGGGGTAACCATCGACCTTGGCCATCGCGATCGTTCCATAGGTATTTGAAATGCCGGGCTCGTTTTGGATGGAAGGGAAGGTCAGCACCGATGTCGGAAGGATGTGCGTTGGGTCGTCTGGATTCACAGTTCCGACAAATCCGCCGGTCTGGATGACAAAACCGGCCACTGAGCGGTGGAAGAAAACTGGAGCCACCTGATGGGTGGTGGGATCGATCGGGTAATAGCGCCCGCTATCGATGTAGTTCTTGAAGTTGGCCACGGTCAGCGGGGTCTGTTGGTCGTACAGAGCGACGTCGATATTGCCCATGATGGTGGCGATGCGAACGCCGGTCGTGTCGGGATCGTTAAAGTATCCGTTCAGCGAAATGAGAGCGGGCGGCGCGCCTTTATACAGGGTGGCATCGGGGATGGACGCGGAAACGACCGGCGGCACGTTTTGAGCGAAAATTCGGGCCGGTAGGAGCGCGGCAAGAAACAGCAAGGCGACGAAGCGGTAGCGAGCGGAAAACATCGGGCAATTGATACGCTGTTTTTGGGTTATCTCAACCTGAAGACAGTAATTATCTCGCGCCGCAGCGCGAGCTTTGGAGCTACTTCTTGATCTCGAGGTAGCTGCGCGTGCGGACTTTATCTGTTCCGGGTTCCATCTCCTCGATTCGCATTCGTTTCAGGAACCAGCGGCCGTCGATTTTCTGGACGGAGACGACCTCGAATCGCTTCACGAGCAGGTTCTTTTGGTTGTAACCCTCCATCCGCATGAGCGCACCGCTCTCCTTGTCGACCCAGAGGAGAACGGTTTTGTATTGCGCATCATTCGACGGGGCGGTCAGGCGCAGTTTCCAGCAATTGCGGGTGCGAATGGTGTCGGCCCCGAGGACCTCGGCGTTTGGCCAATAGAGAAACTTGAGCGCGAGATCGCCGTAGGTAACCGCGGTGCCGCCTATTTTTTCATCGAGACGCGAGGCGGCAAACTTTTTCGTGCTGTTAAGGAAGACAAGGTCGAGCCGGGAACCGCCTTCCTCGAGGCGCAGTTGCACGGTTTCGGGTGGATTCGCAAAGGTATAGCGAATGACCGGGCCGGTCTGGGTGATGCGAAACGGAATCACCGTGCCGTCGGAACGCAATTGCCCCTGGAGGTCGAGCTGCTGTTGGGATTGCTGCAGCCGGACCTGGTCGAGAACCTCACGGGCTGAAGGCGTCGGCTCGGCCCACAGGGTGGCGAGAGAAATGAAAAGCCCGAGGAGAAAAGCGAGACGGTTAAGCACTTGTTTCGCCCCAGCCTGCTTCCTATCGTGCCCCACCGCTGCGTATGCGGATTCATGGATCAAGCTTTGTTTCATCTTATCAACGAGCAGTGGACGAGTCCGGCCCTCGACTTGTTCATGGCCGCGATCAGTAACGTCAATATCTGGATGCCGTTGATCGTCCTGCTCGTGCTTTATGCGTTGATCTTTGCCGGTTTCAAGGGGCGCGCGCTCGTTTTCTGCATCGCGCTGGCGCTGCTTTGCAACGCGAGCGTCACTTCGACCCTGAAGAAAATTGTCGATCGGCACCGCCCGAAACAAGTCGAGCGCGTGCGCATGGTCGTCCTGACCAAGGCGCGTCCGGAATTTCTCACCCTCTTCAAGCCGGTGAAGATCCGTTATTCCGATGCGAGCGATCGCAATCGTTCCGGGCCTTCGTTTCCTTCCGGGCACGTGACAAATAACGCGACGGTGGCGCTCGTCCTGGCCTTCTTTTTTCGACGCTGGGGCTGGCTCTATTTTTTGTTCGCGATCGCCATCGCCTGGTCACGGGTTTATCTGGGGGCGCATTGGCCGAGCGACGTGGCCGCGACATTTTTCCTCGCGCTGGGCGAAACCGCCATCCTTCTTGCGCTCCTCGAAGCCCTTTACCGTTGGACGATGGCGCGCTTGGCGCCGGATTTTTTTGGGCGGCATCCGCGCCTTGTCGGTGACGCCATCGCATGAGCACGACCCGGGCAGTCTGGATTTTTATCCTCGTACTGACGGCGATCCGCCTCACCTTCCTGAGCGCGACGCAGCTTTCGCCGGACGAAGCCTATTACTGGATGTGGTCGCAGCGTCCCGCGCTTTCCTATTTCAGCAAAGGGCCCGGAGTGGCCTTCGCGATGCGGGCAAGCACCGCGATTTTTGGCGACAATGAGTTTGGGGTGCGCTTCTGGAGTCCGCTACTCGCCGCTGGAACGAGCCTGTTGATTTACTATTTCGCGCAGCGGCTTTTCAGCTCGCTGGCCGGTTTCTGGACGGTGGTGGTCCTGAATGTCACGCCCATTTTTAACCTTGGCAGCCTGGTTTTCACAATCGATCCGCTCTCACTCTTCTGCTGGACGGCGGCGCTCTACGCTTTCTGGCTGGCGATCGAGCACTCGCCGCGTTTTTCCTGGTGGTGGCCGCTCACCGGGCTGCTGATCGGGATTGGTTTTCTCTGCAAATACACCAACGCGCTCGAGCTGGTTTCGATCCTTCTCGTGCTTATTCTCGCCCGGCGGCTGCGGCGCGAATTTTTGCGGCCAAATCTTTACCTTCTTTTTATTACCTTCGCCGTTTGCACGCTCCCGCCCATCTTTTGGAACTCGGATCATGCCTGGATCACTCTCGCGCATCTCAAGTCGCGCGGCAGTCTCGACGCCGCGCCTGGCTTTCATCCGCTCGAGCTCCTGACTTTTCTGGGCGAGCATTTCGCGACCTACTCGCCGCTCCTTTTTCTTGGCCTCGTCTGGGCGACGATCGCCGGTTGGCGGCGCGCGCAGCGCAATTTCAAGGTCTTCTACCTTCTCTGGTTTGGGCTGCCGGTGTTTCTATTTTATCTGGTTCTTTCGATCAACGATGCGGCCGCGCCGAACTGGGACGCGCTGGCGTTTCCCAGCCTCGGGATTCTCGCCGTCTCCTACTGGCGCGAGCGGGCCGCTTCCCGGACCCGCGCACACGCCTGGGCGAACGCCGCCGTCTTTCTCTCGCTCTTCATGAGCGCGGCGCTTGTCGTCCTGATGGTGAATCCGGCCGGCATCAATCGCCGCGGACACGATCCGACCGACCGCCTGCGCGGCTGGAAGGCGACGGCGGCCGCGGTCGATAACGTCCGGGCTGATTTTGAAAAAAAGACCGGCCAGCGCGTTTTCCTCATCGCCGACGAGCGCGACCGTGCTTCCGAGCTCGCCTTTTATTTGCCCGACAAGCGAGTCGAAGGCCCCGGGCATCCGCCGGTCTACATCCCGGAGTCGCAGGACATGGTGAACCAGTTTTCTTTCTGGCCGCGCTACGATGAATTCGTCCCGCTCCCGGCCAACGCGAAGCGTGATCCAAACGAAATTTACACCGAGGAAGAAGGCGTAAATCTCTTCACCGGACGGAACGCGCTCTTCCTGCAACTGGGAAAAAAAGATCGCCCCCCGCGCAGTATTCGCACCGGCTTTGGCCGGACCGAACTTATCAGCACGATCGAAGTGCGGACCGGCGGCCGCCTGCTGCGCGAGCTCCAAGTCTATGCCTGCTACGATTACAGGACGATGCCGTTATGACCGAGAGCAGCTCTCAGCCCGCCGTTTCGGTCGTGGTGCCGCTTTACAATGAGGAGGAGAACGTGCCGATCTTGCAGGCCGAACTGGCCGCGGCGCTCGCCGGCATTCGGCACGAAATCATTTTTGTCGACGACGGCTCGACCGATCAAACCCTCGCCCGCCTAACGAAAACGCCGGAAGTTCGTGTCCTGCGATTCGAAAAAAACGCGGGTCAAAGCGCGGCCATGTATGCCGGCACGAACGCCGCCCGCGGCGCGACCGTTGTCCTGATCGACGGCGACCTGCAAAACGACCCGGCCGACATTCCCCGGCTCCTCGCCGAGATCGAGCGCGGCGCGGACCTGGTTTGCGGTTATCGCGCCAAGCGCAGGGATACGCTGGTTAAACGCCTAACGAGCCGGATCGCAAATTTCGTCCGCAGCCGTTTTACAAAAGACGGGGTGCGCGACACCGGCTGCACGCTGAAGGCGATGCGGGGCGAGTGCGTTCGCACACTCGTTCCGTTCAAGGGAATGCATCGTTTTATTCCAGCGCTCGTGAAAGGCGCGGGCTATCGGCTGGTCGAGATTCCGGTTAACCATCGCGCGCGCAAATTTGGCACGAGCAAATACGGCCTCGGCAATCGCGCCGTCCGCGCCACGGTCGACATGTTCGGTGTCCGCTGGCTGCTTTCCCGTCAGTTGTCTTATACGGTCTGCGAACCTTCCGACGTGCGCGTGGAAGGGCAGGGGTGAGTATGAACGGCAAGTCTCGGATTGGTCGGCAGAAAACGCAGAACCTGGCGGCGGATTTACTCGTAGCGCAAGGCGATGGATGGATTGACCAGGGTGGCGCGCCGCGCGGGCGAATAGGCGGCCAGAGCCGCGGCACCGAGCAGGATCGCAGCCGCGCCGACGAAAGCCATAGGATCCGTCGTTTGAACTTCGTAGAGCAAACTGCCGAGCGTCCGCACTCCACCTAACGAGACGGCGGCGCCCAGCGCGAGCCCGGCCAGCACGAGTAAAACGACCTGTTGCAGGACGAGCCACAGAACGTTGTAGCGTTGCGCGCCCAACGCCATTCGGATGCCGATCTCGCGCGTGCGTTGAGCAACAGAAAACGCGATCACACCATATAAACCGATCGTGGCGAGCAGTGTCGCGAGGACACCAAATGCCGTCGAAAGCCAGGTGATCAGGCGATCGCGCGAAAGTGATTCGTCGAGTTGGGCGGCCAGGGTCGTGATGTTATAGAGCGGCACATTTGGATCGATTCGTTGCATCGTCTGGCGGAGCAGACTAACGAGCAGCCGAGGGTCGCCGCTGCCGCGCACGTGCAACGTCATGTCGAAAAGTCGCGGTTGCTGCCCGACCGGGACGTAAAAGTGACGTTGGGGCTTTTCTTTCAAGCTCACGTATTTGGCATCCCCTGCCACCCCGATGATCTCAATGTCAGGCGGTGTGCTGGAATCGGTTCCGAATTTTTTCCCGATAGGATTACGATCGCCGAAAAAATAACGTGCCATCGACTGGTTAATGATGCCGACGTTGCCGCTCTGCAGGTTATCGTGCTCGTCGAAGTCGCGCCCCGCCACGATCGGCATCTGCATGGTGGCGAAGT
Organism: Chthoniobacterales bacterium; assembly: GCA_036502465.1. GTDB lineage: Bacteria > Verrucomicrobiota > Verrucomicrobiia > Chthoniobacterales > UBA10450 > Palsa-1392. The sequence continues at coordinate 4,980 of DASXYO010000232.1, read as the reverse complement.
AGCCTGGCGAGACGAGGTTGGAGTACGGGTTCATGTCTTCCCCTTCACGCGGTTGATAATTTTCGACGTTCACCGTGATCGCATCCCAGCCGCCGGAAAGAACAACGCCGGTCGCAAGCGCGGCCGATCGCACGCCCGGCAATGCGCGCACACGGGCGAGAAACTCGTCGTAAAGTGCGCGCGTCCGTTCCGGCGGATAGCCATTGAGCGATGGGTTGAGCGATGCGAGAACCACGTGGCTCTCTTCAAAGCCGGGTGCGATCGTTTTTAAGTTGCGCAAACTATGCAGGAAAAGTCCTGCCCCGATGAGCAGAGGGAGAGAGAGCGCGATCTGCAAGAGCACGAGTGCACCGCGGAAACGGCGTGGTGACATATCGCTCTGTGCCAGGCGCGGGTCGCCGTGCTGGGGTGAAAGCGCGCTGCGCGAAAGATGGAGCCCCGGGATTATTCCAAAGAGGACCGCGGTGGCTGCTGCCGCTACGAATGCGAAGCCAAAGACCTTGGGATCAATTGTCGCGCGTCCGAGATTCATCCGCTCACTTGCCGGCAAAAAATAAAGCAGCCCGTGCTGCAACCACACCGCAAAGACGAGACCGAGAATCGCGCCTAACGAAGCGAAAAGCAGGCTTTCCGTCAGCCATTGACGCATTAGGCGCCCGCGGGTCGCGCCCAGCGCCAGGCGCATCGCGATCTCCCGGCCGCGAGCGGCGTTCCGAGCGAGGAAAAGATTGGCGAGGTTTGCGCAGGTGATGAGCAGGATGACGAGCGCGATCCCAAACAGAACCACGAGTGCGTGCGAGAACTGGTCCTGCAGTTGCCGCAGGCCCTGGCTCCCCGGGAGCAACCGGATGTGACTCGAGCGCGCGATCCGCTTGCGGTAATCGCCCACCCGCGCTGGCAGTTGCTCAATTTCCTTTTCGTGAATCTGGCGATAAAGCACATCCAGCCCCGCTTGCGCCTGCGTGCGTGAAACACCGGACCGGAGCCGCGCCAGCACTTCCATCCATTGATGCCCCGCGTTCTGGAGACGATTCGCCGGGAAAGGACGGAAAACGATTGCCATCATCATCGGCACGCGAATGTCGGTTGCCTGTGCCAGATCGGTCCCGTAAAAGCCCGGGGGCGTGACGCCAATGATCGTCATCGGGTGATTGTTCAGGATCAGTTTGCCGCCGACGATCGCCGGATCTCCGCCAAAACGGCGTAGCCAATATTCATAGCTCAGGACCGCCACCGGTTGCGCGCCGGGTCGTTCATCGTCGGCTTGGGTAAACAAGCGGCCTAACAATGGCTGCACGCCTAACGTTTCAAAATAATTTCCGCTCACCAGCTCGCCGCGGGCTTTTTCGCTTTCCCCCGCGTAACCGGCGTTCATCTCCGCGCCCGCCTGCGCGATCAGCCCGCTGAAGACGGTGTTTTTGTCGCGGAGCTCGCGATACATCGGATAGGAAAACGACCGAATCGCATCGGTCGCCTCGTTCGCAACATTCAGGACGACCAGTTGGTCGGGGTGCTGCACCGGCAGGGCGCGCAGCAGAACGGTGTTGCAGAGTGAAAAGAGGGCGGTGTTGGCTCCCAGCCCGAGGGCCAGGGCAAAAATGACGATCGCGCTAAAGCCGGGACTCTTCCGGAGCAGGCGAAAGCCGTAGGAGATGTCCTGCAAGAATTCCTCCAGCCAACGGACGCCGCGGGTGTCCCGGCAATCCTCTTTCCGCTGCTCGAGGCCGCCCAACTCGAGCACCGCGCAGCGCCGGGCCTCCTCAGTCGTTAGGCCATCCGCCACTCCCGCGGCCGTCTTGCGCTCGAGGAAATCACGCAGTTCCTCGTCCAGCTCGGATTCCACCTCGCGCCGGCGGAAAAGAGAACGCAGGCGCAGCGGAATCGCGTAGAGCCAGCCCATCGGATCCATCGTTAGGCTTGCTTCAGTTGGGAGACGGTGAGGATCGCGTTCGAGAGCCGATCCCACTCCTCGCTTTCGCGCGCCAGATTCTTCCGCCCCAGTTTGGTCAGCGAATAAAACTTGGCCCGCCGGTTGTTTTCCGTCGGTTTCCAGTGCGCTGTGATCCAGCCCTTCTGTTCGAGCTTATGCAGCGCCGGGTAGAGCGAGCCGTCGCTCACCTGCAAGACGCCGCTCGAGACCTGGCCGAGCCGCCGGCTGATTGCGAACCCATGCAGCGGCTCGACCGACAGAATTTTCAGGAGAAGAAAATCGAGTGTTCCCTGCACCAGGGTGGAAGATCGGCTCATCTTATATCGGTTACCGATGGGAGATTATCGTTCTTCCCCTCGGTAAGCAAGAGGAAAGAATTCCGGTTGCGGAGCGGACCGTTTCCCAAGTCTCTTCGTTGCTGTCGTTGCCAAGCGCGCGAGGGGAGCGTGGTAGCCCGGTTCGGGGCGCATCGTTATGCAAAGTCGGCCGGATTCGCCTAACGAACATGGAGCCATGGTCCGCCACCAGTAAAGCGCCATACCGCGACGGTGGATGACGCTGCCGCGAGTGGTCTTTGCCCTTTCCATCATGTGCAGCACAAGGGTGCACCGGCCACCTTTGCGCCCCGATCTCCTGCAGCGACGCTTCACGGGTCGAAGGGATAGGCGAGACTCAGGCACTTAAGTCGGTCTCCGGGTGCGGGACGCCGAACGCGTAAGTTCCATCGGCCGGGCATTTCGCCACGAGGATGAGGGCACGACATCCCGGTTACCGAGATGTCGATCGATTGATTCCTCGAACTGGCCCGGGATCTCTCCTTGGTGGTGAGAATGGGTGGGGGCGGAATAGTTTGGGTTTGGACTGGCAAGGGGCGGGCGGCGGCCCGGAACTCGAGATTCGCGTGGCGGAGGGGAAATGCTGGTGGGGGATGGGATTTCTCGTCCGATCCACAAGTCCAAACGCCTTCTTTGCGACCGACAGGGTCGAGAGAAGCGGCTGGCGGGATTCCGCGGAAGAACTCAAATCAATTCCAAAACGGAAGTTGGCGTCCGATTGTGGCGTTCGACGGCGGTCCTCGACGCCCTTTTTCCGCCGTTCTCCAAACCGGTCACCATTCAACTTGTCATCCCAACCTCTGACGCTAAGCTTTCGCTCCACTCGGAGCACCGCATGTCTTTGGCCAGCCTTTTATCCTCCGAGCAGATCGTTCCTGAGATGACGGCAACGGAACGGTGGCCCGCTATCGTCGAGTTGATCGACCTGCTCGTGGAGCGGAAAAAAATCGATGCCGCCAGTCGGGAAGGCATCCTCACCGCGCTCAAACAACGCGAGGAAACGATGAGCACTGGGATCGGTTTTGGGATCGCCATCCCGCATGCTTCTTCCGAGGCGGTGACCGAGGTGGTGGCGGCCTTTGGGCGCTCGTCGCAAGGGATCGAGTTTGACGCGCTCGATAACGCTCCGGTCAAGTTTGTCGTCCTTTTCATCGTCCCGAAAAACCAGTTTCAAACCCACCTCCGCACGCTCGCTTCCATCGCGAAGTTTTTGAACGACCGTTCGGTGCGCGAAAAACTGGCGGCCGCTGGCACGAAAGAAGAGATTCTTTCGGTCTTTCAGGAAGGCGCCGCGAAATAGCGAGCGGTTGACCTTCGGACACGCGGCGCGTTGCACCGAGTGACAGCGTCGGATCGCCATCTAGATTCATCGCCTCTCGGCATGTTGACCTTTCAGGATATTCTCAAGCGACAACTGGCCGCCGCGCTCGCCGCGGCCGATCTCCCGCCGGCCGGAGAAGTTGTTCCTGCGAGCGACTCGCGTTTTGGCGACTACCAGACAAATGTTGCGCTCATTTTGGCCAAGCAGCGTGGCGAGAATCCGCGCGCCCTGGCGCAGAAAATTATCGATCTCTGCGAAGTCGCCGAGTGGTGCGAAGCGCCGACCATTGCCGGCCCCGGATTCATCAATTTCACTCTGAAAGCGGAGGCCATCGCGGCCCAGGCTGCGCTCCTGTTGCGCGACGATCGGTTAGGCGTGCCGCTGGCCGAGAAACGTCACCGCATCGTAGTTGATTTCGGCTCGCCTAACGTTGCCAAGCCGATGCATGTCGGCCACATACGCAGCCTCGTGATCGGCGACGCCCTCGCCCGGATCGCGAAATTCCTCGGGCACGAGGTGATTCGCGACAATCACATCGGCGATTGGGGCACGCAGTTTGGAATGGTGATTTACGGCTGGAAAAATCTGCTCAATCGCGAGGCGCTCGCGCGCGATCCGATCGCGGAACTGGTCCGGATCTACAAAACTGCCAACGAACTGAGCAAAAGCGACGAAGCGGTGCGTGACGCCTGTCGCAACGAACTCGTTAGGCTGCAAGCCGGCGACGAGGAGAATCTGCGCATTTGGAACGAGTGCGTTGCTCTCTCGATGAAGGAATTCGAGTCCGCTTACGAGATTCTCGGCATCAACTACGACATCCAGCGTGGCGAAAGTTTCTATAATGATCGTCTGCCCGGCGTGGTGGAGCGCCTGAAGAAATCCGGCCTCGCCGAAATCAGCGAAGGCGCGGTTTGCGTTTTCTTCCGCGACATCCCGGTGCTGGCGGAACGGCCCTGCATTATCCAGAAAAGCGACGGCGGTTTTAATTACGCCACGACCGATATCGCGACGATCGATTATCGCGTGCGCGATCTCGGCGCCGACACGGTCTGGATCGAAACCGGCGCGCCGCAGCAGTTGCATTTCAGGCAGATCTTCGAGATTGCGCGGCGTGAAGGTTACACCGCTGATTTTCGCCACATCACGCACGGCAGTATTTTGGGCGACGATCGCAAGCTGATGAAGACCCGCTCGGGCGAGAACGTGCCGCTGCGCGACTTGCTCGACGAAGCGATCGTGCGCGCCCGGAAGATTGTGGAGGAGAAAAATTCGGGACTGAATTCCGCCGAGAAAGAGGAAATCGCCCGGACGATCGGGATCGGCGCGATCAAGTACGCCGATCTCTCGCAATACCGCATGACCGACTACATTTTTTCCTGGGATCGGATGCTCTC
>DASXYO010000231.1:0-4746 GCA_036502465.1 Chthoniobacterales bacterium | reverse complement strand
GGACGCCTAACGATCGTTTATCGGCCGTGGTGGCTGATTTTGGGGCGGTGCGGCGATGGTCTTGAGCGCGTTGGCGTGCGCTGCTTCGGCGTGGCGCGCCTCTCGCGCCCAAGGTTCGGATTTTTTCCGGGAAGGATTTCGCTAGTAAACGTCGCGCTTGTAGCGTTTGTCGCTCTTTAGTTTCTCGACGTATTCGCCGGCTGCTTCCGCATCTTTCCCGCCTTCCTGCTGCACAATCTGGTTCAGGGCCGCGTCCACATCCTTGGCCATCCGCTTGGCGTCGCCGCAGACATAAAAGTGCGCGCCTTCCTCGAGCCATTTCCAGATTTCAGCGGACGATTCGAGCATCCGATGCTGCACATAAATCTTGTGCGCCTGGTCGCGGGAAAAGGCGGTGTCGATGCGCGTGAGAATGCCGTCGGCGGTGAACCGGTCGAAATTTTCCTTGTAAAAATAGTCGCTCTGCTCGCGCTGGGCGCCGAAGAAGAGCCAGTTGCGGCCGCGCGCGCCGATCGCCTGGCGTTCCTGCAGGAAAGCGCGGAAGGGCGCGACTCCCGTGCCCGGTCCGACCATGATGACGGGCGCGTCGTTATCCTCGGGCAGCCGAAATTTCGACGACGTCGGGTAAATCGGCGCGGGCGAATCGACACAGCGCTCGGCGAGAAAGGTGGAACAGACGCCTTTGCGGCGGCGGCCGTGGCTTTCGTATTGCACGACGTCGATGATGAAATGGACCGCGCCGGGGTAGGCCTTCAAACTGGAGGCAATCGAGTAGAGGCGCGGCTGCAGCTTAGGGAGGAGGGCGACGAACTCCTGCGGCGCCCATTTAATGGAGGGATGATGGAGGAGGAAATCGATCACCTCCATTCCCCAGAGATAGGTCGTGAGATCGTTTTTGCGTTCCGGTTCGAGAAGCTCATTCAAAAGCGGTGCGGCGTTCGCGCGCTGGGCGATCGCCTTGAGGAACTTTGGCGTCGGCTGCGTGATGCTGTAATCACGGAGCAAACCTTCGCGCAGCGTAGTCGGCACTCCGCGATTGCTGGCGATCTCTTCGTCGCCCGTGGCCCCGATTGCCTGCAGGATTTCATCGACGAGAGCAGGATCGTTGGTCGGATAAACCGCCATCGAATCGCCGACTTCGTAAGTCACCCCGGAGCCCTCGAGCGAAATCTCGAAGTGGCGCGTGTCCTTTTCGGAATCGGGGCTGTTCAACCGGCGATTAACCAGGAGCCGCCCGGGAAAAGGATTCTTGCGCGAATAGCCCCCAGTGACGGGTTCGTTAGGCGAAACGAGTTGGTTTGCGGTTTCGGTCACGCCATTCCTTAATCCGACGGGCGAAGGAAAGGCAACGTCAAATTGTTCCGCGACGCGTCAGCTGATGAATTCCGCGAGCGGCTCCATCGGCTCGATGTGTGAGCAAAAAATCTTGAATGCCGCCAGGATCGGGACCGCGAGGATGATGCCGGTGATGCCCCAGATCCAACCCCAAAAAGTGAGGGAGAGGAGCACGAGTACGGGATTGAGCGTGAGCGAACGCCCCATGACGAAAGGCGTGATGAAGTTCCCCTCGAGCGTGGCGAGGACGAAGTAGGCGAGGGGAAAGAGCATCGCGTAACCGATGTTATGAAAACTCAGGACCGCGCCTAACGTCATGCAAATAATGCCAGTCAGGGCGCCGAGGTAGGGAACGAAATTCAGCAACGCCACCATCGCTCCCCACATGAGCGGATTCGGCAGGCCCATCAGCCCGACCGTTGTGCCGACCGCGATCCCGAGACAGCAATTGATGACTGTGACGGTAAAGAGATAGCGTGAGACTTGGGCCTCGATCTCGTGCGCGATCGAGACCGCGCGCTTTTTATCCGAGAGCGTCGGCATGAGCTTGATCAGCTTGGCGAGGAAGATGCCGTCGTAGGCGAGGAGAAAATAGAGCAGGATGAGCATCGTGAGCGTGCTCACCAACAGCTCCGGCGTTTGCACCATCAACTTGTCGGTCAATGGATGCTGCTTCACCTCCACGGTTTGCGCGGCGGCTTGTTTGTTGTCGGTCGTGGTCAGGTTTTCGATCGCACCGCTGGCCTGGGCGACCTTCTCCATCGGCTTCTTGAATGGGAGCAGTCGCTGTTGCAATTCGTGCAGGCTATAGGGCGCTTTTTCAAGCCAACCGGCGGCTGGGGCAGCGAGGAAAGAAACTCCGTACCCGATCATGCCTACGAGCGACAAGAGGAGGAGCGCAGACCCGACAAGGGGCGGGATTTTGGCTTTTGCCAATCCGCGGACAATCGGGCGGAGGAGATAGCTAAGGAGCAGCGCGAGCACAATCGGGAGAAGGAGGGAACGCACGAAATACATCGTGTAAAAGAGCGCGAGAAGAAAAAGCCCGGTGGTCGCGAACGAGCGCGTATCGAATGGCCGGCGGAGTAGTTCATGCACGCGAATCCGCGGTGTAACGATCGTGTTTTCCGCGTCCTCCTCGATTTTATTGGCATCGGAGGCCGCTTTCCCGAGTTCGATTTCCACTTCTGGCTGAATCGATTGTCGAGGCATTTTCACGCGCTTCCAGGCCGATGAGGGAAAAGAAAGGTGACTGGAAAGCGGTAGTTTTCACTGCTCGGGGCTGATGCTAACCCAATTTTCTCGAGGCGCGACGACAGGTCTGAAGGACGTCCTGATGCTCGTCATTGAAACGACCGTTTGACGCGGGTGGTGATTTCACCGTTGAGTTCTCTCCCGATGCCGGCTGCTTCCTTACGCGCACTTCTTGCCCACGCGATTGATTACGCAGGGCTCTTCCCACCGGCCGAGCTTGCACTCGAGCCCGCTTTGAAGAATCAGGCGGCCTACCTGCGGTCCGCTGAACGTTGGATGCTGGGCGCCTTCATCCTCCCGGTGGGCAAGTTTGCCGAAGCGCGCGAGCAACTGGTGGCTTTCGACGCGGAGCATCCACTGGAGGTTTCCGCTCTCGGCCCCAAAACCACCAAGGCGGCGGAGTTCCGGCGCGCCCTCGAGAATGTGGCGGAGGCGATCAAGGAATCTCATAACGGTCACAAAGGCGTGGTCTCGATCCGACAATTTGAAATGCCGCTACCGGCTGGACCGGTCGCGAAATCGTTAGGCGTGGCCCGCGCCACGCTCGGCGATCTTTCGCTGAATGTGTTTTGGGAAGCGCCCCATGAGGCGGCCGAGGCAACGATCGAGGCTCTGTCGGGCAGCGGAGCGGGTTTCAAGCTCCGCACCGGCGGTGTGACGGCGGACGCTTTTCCCGACGAGGCGCAGATCGCGCGTACGCTCGTGACCGCGGCGCGCCACCGTGTTCCGATTAAGTTTACCGCTGGCCTGCATCATCCGATCCGTCTTTTTCACGAGTGCGTCGGGACGAAAATGCACGGCTTCCTGAACGTCCTCGGGGCGGGCGTGCTCGCGGCCGAGCATCGCTGGAGCGTGGCGCAGACGCAGGAAATGCTGGCGGAAGAGGAGGGGAGTGCGTTCGCTTTCGACGACGAGATGATGCGCTGGCGGGACTGGAAAATTTCGACCGCGCAAATTACCGCCCGCCGCCATCTCGTGACGTCGTTAGGCAGTTGCAGCTTTGATGAGCCGCGCGACGACCTGCGCGCGCTTGGGCTTCTCGAGAAACCTTAGGGCATGTCCACACCGCTTCGCTCTTTCATTGAAGTTGCGCCCGAGTCGCACTTTCCCATCCAGAATCTGCCCTACGGAATTTTCCGGCCTAACGAGGGCTCGGCTCGCGCCGGCGTCGCGATTGGCGACCTTGTCCTCGATCTCGCGGCGCTCGAAGAGGGCGGGTATTTCCAAGCCTTAAACTTTGGATCCGGGCCGGTCTTTGCCGGCGATTCGCTGAACGTCTTCCTCAAACTTGGCCGGCCAGCCTGGCGCAAAACGCGTGAGATTTTGCAGCGTTTACTCGCGGCTGACACCGCCACCCTGCGTGATGATGAAGCCTTGCGCGCCCGCGTCTTTCACCGGCAGGCAGAGGTGACGATGCAGTTGCCCGCGCGCATCGGGGACTACACGGATTTTTATTCCTCCTATCACCACGCCTTCAATGTCGGAACGATGTTTCGCGGCCCGGAAAACGCGCTCATGCCGAATTGGAAATGGCTGCCAATCGCCTATCACGGGCGCGCCAGTTCGATCGTTCCGAGCGGTGCGGACGTGCGTCGTCCTCATGGGCAAATCAAACCGCCCGACTCGGAAGCGCCGATCTTTAGTGCCAGCCGGGCGCTTGATTTTGAACTGGAAGCAGCCTTTTTCGTCGGGCCGCCTAACAAACTCGGCGATCCGGTGCCGATCGCGCAGGCGGCGGATCATATTTTCGGTCTCGTGCTGATGAATGATTGGAGCGCGCGGGATATCCAGACCTGGGAATACCAGCCGCTCGGGCCTTTTCTCGCGAAAAATTTCTGCACCAGCATCTCGCCCTGGATCGTGACCCTGGAAGCGCTCGAGCCATTCCGGAAGCCGCTTCCCGCCCAGGATCCGCCGCCGATGGATTACCTGAAAGTGCCTGACGACTTCACTTTCGACATCCGGCTGGAGGTAACGTTGCAGACTGCGAAAATGAGCGCGCCGCAAACCATCACCCGGAGCAATTTTCAGAATCTCTACTGGAGCATCTCGCAACAACTGGCGCACCACACGGTGGGCGGCTGCAACCTGCAACCGGGCGATCTCCTTGCCAGCGGCACGATCAGTGGCCCGGCTGAGGACGGCCGCGGCAGCATG
>DASXYO010000230.1:0-4747 GCA_036502465.1 Chthoniobacterales bacterium | reverse complement strand
GGCCGATGCCTATAACGATCGGGCCCGAACCTATGCTCAGGCGGGCCAATACCCACTCGCGCTGGCCGATTACAAAGAGGAAAAGCATCTCGCTCGCGGGACGGTCCGGACCTGGTCGAAACTGATGGCGTGGTTTCTCGCCACCTGTCCCGACCCCACTTACCGCGATGGCGCGGAAGCCGTCGCGGAGGCGACCAAGGATTGTGAGGCCACGCGCTGGAGCGATCCCAGCGATCTCGATACCATGGCGGCGGCCAAAGCGGAGGTCGGGCAATTCGGCGAGGCGGCCTCCTACGAGGAAAAAGCCATCGCCCTCCTGGAGCCCGACTCCGGCTGGGAGAAGAATTTCACCGCTCGCCTCGCCCTCTATCGCGCCCGGAAGCCGTTTCGCGATGAGCCCCGCCGCTAGGCCGGGCGGACGGCCCGAAAAAGTCTTCGCCGATGCATGGGCGACATTTTTTGGAGCCCAAAACCCCGTCGCCGCACCGGTGGCGACATTTTTGGGAGCCGAAAAAGCCATCGCCGGCCCCGTGACGACATTTTTTGGAGCCCGCAAGCCCGTCGCGGCTCCGGTCACGACATTTTCGGGAGTCGGCAAGGTCATCGCCGCGCCGGTGACGAGGTTTTCGGGACCCGGGAAACCCATCGCCGCATCGGCGACGCCGTTCCGGGGAGCAAAAAAAATTGCCTCGGCATCGATTTTTTTCTTGTCAGCCCAAAAATAAAACCCCAAAAATCCCCCCAAGTGCCGCGCGGCATGGTGCCCCGCAGCCAACCCAACTCACCCTATGGCTAGCAATGAAATCGCACATCGGTTCGACCTCCTGGTCCAATCGCTCGAAGACGCGGCCGATGGCGCCCATGACCATGGCGCGGCCGTTGACTTGAAACAAAACGACGAGACCGCGATCCGCGCGATCCTCGACGAGCTGGTCGGCAAGCCGGCCGGCCCGGGCGGTGTGCCGCCGGCCGTGCCCGGGCTGAAGGACAAATGGAATGTCGCCAAGGCGGCCAAGGTCGCCGGGACATCCGCCTTCGTGACCGCGAAAAAGATTGGGCAGGTCCTGGCCCGCGCCTGCATCAGCGTGCTCAAACCGCGCCTCGGCGATTCGTGGAACAACGCGTGGCAAACGGCCGGGTTTACCAATCACTCGATCGCCGTGCCGGCCAACCCCCTGTCCCTTCTCCAGCAATTGCGCTCCTACTTTGCCGCCAACCCGACGCACGAGGTGGCTGATCTCACGCCCACCATCTCGGTCACCGCCGGGGCCTGCGACGCGGCGGCGGAGGCGATCAGCGCCGCGGCGAGCGCGAGTAACCAAAGCAACATGAATTCCGGAAGCGCGAAGAAGGGTCTGTATGACGGAATCCGCCGGGGCCGCGCCCGGCTGACTGGTCTGCGCGAGGAACTGGGTCAGTTGATCGAGGACGATGACGACCTTTGGTATGCCTTCGGTTTCGAGAAGCCGAGCGATCCTGAAACGCCCGAGGTGCCGGAGAATCTCGTGGCGACCGGGGGCGGGCCGGGGACTGTGTTTGCCGATTGGGACGACGCCCGCCGGGCGGAATCCTATCGGGTCACGATCCGCGATTTGGCGACGCCGCCCAACGTCCTGGCGACGGCGATCGTGGAGGAGAGCGAGCATACTTTCACCGGCCTGCCTTCCGGCACGGATTTCAAGGTCGAGGTGACGGCGCGCAATTCCAAGGGCGGCGAGAGCGGCCCGAGCGCGCCCGCCAGCGGAACGGTTCCTTGATCGTTAGGCGCGGAAAATTCAGCCGCTCGCCCTGGTGAATCCGCCCGGACGCATTTTTTTGTCGTGGCCGGTCCCGAAATTGCTCGGGGAGTTATTATGGTCTGCGACAACTTATCACCGGGTATGAGTCCTCCGGCACCGACTGCTCTCACCTACGAACAATTCCGCGGACTCATCTCGGCGCAGGATTTCTTTTGGTATGGTGGCATCAAAGCGATCGCCCAATATCTCCCGAAGAGCGATTTCGCCCTCGATATCTGGCTCATGACGGCGCTCCGCTCCAAGGATGGGGTGGCTTTTCGGCACATCATCTGCGCGGCGGCGACCACCGGGCGCAAACTCCACGCCCGGCTCCTGCCGGATGGCGCCGCCCTGGTCAACGATCCGGTGCCGCTGGGCTGGATCGCCTGGCACATGGGAGGCGAGGTGACGGAAGCGATCCTGGACGCGCTCGACAAGCCGGGGCTTTCCCGCGAATGCGAGGCGACGCTGCTCTTTTATGCCGCCGCCTGGTGGGTCCAGAACCGCTCGGAACCGCTCCCGGCCAAGCTCATTACCACCGCCCGGGCCCTCGCCCGGAAACGCCCGGTGAACGGCGAAGCGGCGGTCAAGCTCTCGGCCCTCGTGGCGCTCGCGCCTAACGAAAAACTGCAGGAGCTGATCCCCTGTGGCCGGGACCCGAAAGTCGTGCAGGGTGCCCCGAGGCTGCGCGATTCCCTGCTCCAGATGGTGCGCGAACCTTTCTGGTATTGGCTGCCGGATAAGCCGAGCCGCGACTACACCCTCGGCCGGCCGATGCAGCGGGCGGCACCCGATGTCGGGCGAAATAAAATTTGTCCCTGCGGGAGTGGAAAGAAATTCAAGAGATGCTGCGAAAAAAAATACCAGGACCGGCTGCGGCATTCCACTGACGTGGCCGGCAAAACTGCCATGGAACTTTATTACGACCCGGGCGCGGAGCTGACCGCCGCCCGCCTGCAGGTGATGCCGCCCAACGAATTGGTGCGCGTGAAGGAGATACCGACGGACCTGATCGTGCAATTCGCGATCCGGCTCGCGGAATGCAAATGCTTCAAGGAATTGGCCCGCCTCTTCAATCAAAACGGGGTTCGCGCAGACTGGGAGGAGTCGTGGAAGCGGATGTTTTCCTACATCGTGCGCGAATGGGACCGCCCCGCCGCGCTCCGTTTGCTTAAGACGCACCGGAACTGGAAGAAGGTGCTGCCCCAACTCGAGCCCGGGGTGCGATTGCTCCTCGCCTCGGATTCGCAAAAGGAATTTCTGCGCGCGCTGGAGACGGAAGCGCTGGCGGCGCTGCGCTCCGGCGACGAGCAGGAGATCGAGGGTTTTGCTCGCGCGGTGGTGGCTTCGCCTTACCCGTCGCTCGGAATCTTTGTCGCGCGCAGCGTTTTGCCGCTGCTCGCGGAGCCGAAGAGTGCAGCGTTAGTCTTCGAGCAAATCCTGCATGCGCGGGACCGGCTCGATCTTTCCCCGGAAGATGAGTTTGGCGATTTCATGGACGAGCGCATTCTGCAAAAGAAAAACAACGGGGGCGCACCGATCGCGGAGGCGCAGGCCAAGCTCAGCGCCAAGGCCGAGGAAGTGCGGCGACTGAAGGAGTCGCTCGCGCATACTCAGCGGGCGCTCGTCATCCAGGAGAAGCGTGAGAGCCGGGAGGCCGCCGCGAGCGCGCCGCAATCGAGCCTGCACGACGAAGAGAATCGTCACCTGCGCGAGAAGATCGATTGGTTGCAGGCGAAAATCAGGGAAGAGGGCGAAGAGAAAGTGACTTTCCGGCGCGACCTCGTGCGCCTGCAGGAAGAATTAAAGACGGTCAAGGCCAGCCCGAATGGCAACCACGACCGCGAGGCGAATGACGACGACGACGCCGGCGAAAACCTCCAAGTTTCCGGGACGCAGCCGGTCCGTTCACTCGAGCTGCCAAAGAAATTCTCGGAAACGCTGGCGGCTTTTCCGCCGCACGTCGGGCGCGCGACGATGTGTTACCTCGGCCAGTTGGCGGGAGGTGAGGCCACGGCCTTCGACACGGTGGTGCATTTAAAGGCTTACCCCGGAGTGCTTCGTAAGCGCCTCGCGGGTAGCCACCGGATTCTCTTTACGCTGGAGTCCGATCGGGTGCGGGTGGTCGATCTGATCGCCCGCTGCGACCTGGACAAGCGGATCAAGAAATTGCAGGCGCACGGTCTGCCGGCTGCCTAACGGCGAGAAATCAGCGGGTTGCACCCGCCATGACGTCGTTAGGTTTAAGCGGAATCGCAAAAGGCTCGAGCAGCATCGGCTCATCGTGCTCGAGGTATTCGTGGCAGAGCGCGAAGAAGTCGGCGCGCGTCGTGGCGCGGCGGATTTGGTGCAGGAATGCGCCGGTCGGTTCCACGCCGAGCCCGATGAAGTTCAGGTATTTCTTCATGTGATGCACCTGCGCCGTCTGGCCGACCTCGGGCGTGCTGACCGCTTCGAAAAGCGCGTGCACGTAGGCGAGCACATCGCGGCCGGTCGGACGAAAAACCGTCTCGCCACGGCGGTGCTCGCGGATTTGGCGGAAGAGCCATGGATTGCGGATGACGCCGCGCCCGATCATGAGCCCGCGGGCATTCGTTAGGGCAAGAACTTCATCGGCATGCGAAGCGGAATAGACGTTGCCGTTCGCGAGCACCGGGCAGGGCAGCGCAGCGACGGCGCGCGCGACGAATTCGTAGCGCGGCGCGCTGCGATACATCTCCTTCACGGTGCGGGCGTGGATCGTTAGGAGATCGAGCGAATGGCGCGCGAAGATCGGGAGGAGTTCGTCGAAGACTGCGGGATCGTCGAAGCCGATGCGTGTCTTAACGGTGAACGGGATGGTACAGGCTTCGCGCAGGGCGCCGAGGATTCGGTCGACGCGCGCCGGGTCGCGCAGAAGACCGCCGCCCGCGCACTTGCGATACACGACGGGAACGGGACAACCGAGGTTCAGATCGATGGCGGCGACG
>DASXYO010000229.1:0-12210 GCA_036502465.1 Chthoniobacterales bacterium | reverse complement strand
GCCTGAATCTGGATGAGGCTGTGCAGGATATTGATGCTGCCCTGGACGGCGGTGACGCCTTCGGCGAAAGCGTCGAGGGTGGTCCAGATGGCGGGGTTGTCGGGTGTTTCGAGGTAGCTGTAGGTGACTTCGGCGCTGTCGAATTGGTTTTGTTCAGGATCGGTCATAGATGGATTGGTGATTGTTCATAGTGTTCTACGAGAATTGGAGGTCGAAGTTTCCGATTATTTTCTCAGGGGTGAAGATTTCTGGTTTTTTGTGGGGGCGGTCCCGGTTTTGGGAGAGCGGTTTCGGACGAAGCGATGGTGGTTTCCGGGGTGATGAGATCGGCTTCCAAGGAAGTGAGCGCGACTTCCGGCGGTGTGAGAACGCTTTCCGACCGGATCAGGGCGGTTTCCGGCGACACGAGTCCGGTTTCCGAGGTCAGGAGACCGAATTCCGACGAAGGGAGACGGGTTTCCGGTAGGGCGAGACCGGTTTCCGGTGCTGCGAGACCGGTTTCGGGTAGGGCGAGACCGATTTCCGATGCTGTGAGACCGGTTTCCGGTCGTACGAGATGGGTTTCCGACGGTACGAGACGGGTAACAAGTATCTTTAAGTCAGGTATTTGCGGCTTTTTAGTGACGTGCGCCTTCGCCGCCAGAATTCGCCAGCAAAAATTTTGCTAGGCCTCGAGGACCTGGCGGACTTTCTCGGCCAGGCTCTGGCGGGTGAAGGGCTTGGGCAGGAAATCGAACTCCAAGGGCGGGCTGTCGGGGTCGTCGGATTGCGGGTCGTTCCCGGAGGTGAGGATGATGCGGACCTCGGGGTTGATCCGGACGAGGCGCTCGATCAGCTCGTGGCCGTTCATCCGCGGCATGTTGAGGTCGGTGAGGATGAGGTCGATCTCGGCGCCTTTCTCGGCCACGAGCCGCTCGGCGGCTTCGCCGTTCTCGGCGGTGAGGACTTTGTAACCGAGATTGCTCAAGAGCAGCCCCACGATCTCGCCTACGACCGGCTCGTCTTCCACCACCAGGATGGTCTCTTCGCCGGAGGCGGTGGGGACCTCGTGGCGGACGGGTTGGGGGGCGTCGAGTTTCTCGACCCGTGGGAGGTAGATGGTAAAGGTGGAGCCTTTGCCGAGATCGCTCTCGCACTCGATCCAGCCGCCGCTGCGCTCGGCGATCATGGCGCAGGTGGCGAGGCCAAGGCCGGTGCCCTGGCCCTTGGCCTTGGTGGTGAAGAAGGGCTCGAAAATGCGGGCGCGAACCGCAGCCGGGATGCCGCTGCCTTCGTCGGCCACTGAGACGCTGACCCAGCTCTCGGCGGGCGGGATGTTCTCTGGCTGGTGCGGGACGGCAAGATGGCGGCAGGCGGTGATGATGATTTTCCCTCCGGTAGGCATGGCGTCGCGGGCGTTGACGACGAGGTTCATGAGGAGCTGCTCGAATTGCGCGGGATCGACAAGGGCGGCGCCGACGCCGCGCTCGATGGAGGTGCGGAGCTCGACGCTGTCGCCGATGACGCGCCGGAGCATGCTCTCGCTCTCCTCGATGGCCTGCCGGATTCCCACGATCTGCGGTTCGAAGGGCTGGGCGCGGCTGAACCCGAGGAGCTGCCGGCTAAGGGAGGCGGCGCGCTGGGCGGCGCGCAGGATCTCGGTGGCGCGGATCTCGGCGGCGTCGGCCCCTTCGTGGAGAAGGAGGGTGGCGTAACCCATGATGGCGGTCAGGACGTTATTAAAGTCGTGGGCGACGCCGCTCGCGACGGTGCCGATGACTTCCATCTTCTGCGCCTGGAGAAGCTGCGCCTGGGTGCGGACGAGTTCTTCGTTAGTCTCGCGGCGCTCTTCGCTCTCTTGCCGGAGACTCTGAGTGGCCTGCTCCAGGCTGGCGGTGCGCTCGTGCACGCGTTGTTCCAACTCCTCCTGTTGCTGGCGCGAGAGGTCCTCGGCCCGCTTGCGCTCGGTGATCTCGGTCGAGACGCCACAGAGGCCGTAAACTTCTCCGTTCTTGTCGAGGAGGGGGACTTTGACGGAGAGAAAGATGTGGTCGGTCCCGCCGTAGGTGACTTTCTCCTCGAACTCCATCGCGCGTTTCTCGGTCATGACGCGCTCGTCGTTCGCCCGCACCTCGGCCGCGCGCTCTGCGGGATAGAGATCTGCCGGCGCCTTGCCGAGAAGTCTCTCCGGGCTGGCGCCGAAGACCTCGGCGCAACGTGGGTTGGCGAGGAGGAAGCGGCTCTTCAGATCCTTGATGTAAACGCCGGCGCGGGTGTTATCGATGACGGCGCGCAGTTGGCTCTCGCTCTGGCGCAGTTTCTCGGAGCGTTCCGCGAGAAGTTCGCTCGTCACTTCCAACTCTTTTTCCACCTGGCCGATTTCGTCGCGGGCCGGCGTGGCCGGGAGGAGCGGCGCTTCGAGGCGCAGGGCGCGGGCGTTGATCCGCAGGAGATCCATCCGGCGGGTGATGGAGCGGCCAAAGAGAACGGCCGAGCCGACGCCGCCAAGAAAACCGATGATCAAGGTGCCGGCCCCGACCGCCATCGTCGTCTGACGCTGGCTGCTCATCGTCTCGGTGCGGAGGGCGAGGAGTTGGGATTCCTCGGCGTCCATCGATTCGAGGGTCTTGCGCAGGGCGAGCATGGCCTGGTAGGAGCGAACCAGATCGGGACTGGGTCCGACGTCGCGCCCGGCTTCGTCGTGAATCATCTGGTCGATGGCGGCGAACTTTTTCGCGACCAGATCCTCCAGCTCGGGCATGCGCTGGAGCTGGTTCGGGTTGTCGTCGATCAGCTTCTGGAGAGCGACGAGGTGGTCGGTGGTTTTGGCCCTGGCCTTGGCGAGGCTGGGGAGGAACTGCGCCTGGTGCGAAATGATGTAGCCGCGGGCGGCGGTCTCAGCCTCGAGGAGGTCGTTCAGGATGCTGCTGAGTCGACTGCGGACCTGGAGGGTATGCTGCACCCATTGCTCGGCCTTGTTCTCGCGCTGCACCATTGCCTCGAGCAGGAGGAGGCCCGCCAACAGCATTATGATCGGCAGGACGACGACCGCGATACCCTTGGTCCGGACCGGAAGATCAATCCAGACCTTTGAGAGAGAGCCAGGGGCTGTGGCGTCCATTGTGAGCGATCAGGTGCGGTAAGCGGTAAATGGATGCGTCCTTGGCAGGTATCGGCCCATGCCGAGTCCCCGCGAGGGCGCAACCATGAGGCAGGAAGAGAGGAAAGTCATGTAATTTGTTCCCGCTCAATCTGCGGGCGCCCGGGCCGGCGTCGCGGGAAAAATGCTAGATGGAATTGAAGTGCATCGGCACCCGGACCTTTTGCGGGACGGGATGGCCGTTCTTCATGGCGGGCTCCCAACGCCATTTCGCGATCGCCTGGATGGCGGCGTAAGCGAAGGCGGCATTGGTCATGGATTCGATCGCAAAGTCATCGGCCCGGCCGTCCACGCCGATCGTGCAGACAACGCTAACGAAGCCTTTTTCCCGGTGTTCGGCTTCCTGGGCAGGGTATTCCGGTCGCGATCCCTCGAGGACTCTGGGCGGGGTGTCGAACGCATTGGATTTCCCGTGCACGACCGAGATCATCGGCCTGAGCGGCGTGCGGGCGCGGTCCTGGTAGCTGCAACCGGCGAGGACGAGGAGAAGGAGACCGGTGGCGACCCGCGCGGTCGATCTCGGCGAGCTGGCAGCTAAGAAATTTCGCGAGGTCTTCACGTCTTGACCGGCGAAGATAAACTGCCGGGGTCGCAGTGTGCAACCGCGAGGATGAACGGCGGGGCGTGATTTCGCGGTTGTGAATTGGCGCGGGCTCGGCGAGAAAAGGGCCGGCTGGCTGACTGCTTCGAACCATGGATGCGCATACGTTTCATCTCATCGTCGTGTTCGTCCTGGTGGTGGGCACGTTTGTCGCCTTCCTGAAGGAATGGCTTTCGCCCGACCTCGTAGCGCTGAGCGCGATGGCGATCCTCATTCTCACCGGGACGATCAAGACGGACGACGCGCTGAAGGTCTTCAGCAACAGCGCGCCGGTAACGATCGGCTGCATGTTTGTCCTGAGCGCAGCCTTGGAGCGGACGGGGGCAATCGATATCCTGGCGCGGGTGTTCCTGCGGCTGGCGGGGCAAAGCGAGCTGCGGGCGCTGCTGGCGCTGGCGCTCTTTACCATCCCGGTCTCGGCGTTCATCAACAATACGCCGGTCGTGGTGGTGTTCATGCCGGTGGTCCTGGCGCTGGCGCGGCACACGGAGCTGAAGGCCTCGCGGCTTCTCATCCCGCTCTCTTATTTCTCCATCCTGGGCGGGACTTGCACGCTCATCGGCACCTCGACCAACCTGCTGGTGGACGGGATCACGCGGCAGCACGGGATGAGACCGTTCGGGATCTTTGAGATCACGCCGCTGGGTCTCATCTACGCGGCGATCGGTGCGGGATATCTTTTCTTCGTGGGGCGCAAGCTGTTGCCGAAACGGGAGACGCTGGCGGCACTCATCGGGAGCGGGATGTCGCGTCAGTTCCTCCTCCAGGCGGTGATCAGCCGCGACTCGCCGCTTGTCGGTAAGACCCTGGCGGAGACGCCGCTCGTCAAGTTGCGCGAGGCGCGGATCATCGACGTGACGCGCCATGGCGAACGGCTCGAGACGCCGCTGAATGAGTTGCGCTTCGCGGCCGGCGACCGCTTGCTGGTGGAGACGCCGGTAGCGGGCGTGAAGAGCATCAAGGAAATGCCGGGAGTGATCTTCCGGTCGGAAGTTGACCTGGAAGAGGAGGAGACCGCCCCACGGGAAGCGGTCCTGATGGAGGGGATCATCGGGAGCCGCTCGACCTTCGTGGGAAAGACGCTGCGGGAGATGAATTTCCGGCAGCGCTACGGGGTGCTGATTCTCGCGGTCCATCGGCAGGGGGAAAACCTGCGCGAGAAATTCGAGGATGTGCGGCTGGCCTTCGGCGACACGCTCCTCGTGCAAGGGCCGGCGGAAGGAATCAATCGCCTGATGCAGGAGAGGGATTTTCTGAACCTGACCGAGCCGAAGCAGCGCGCCTTTCGCCCTCATCGCGCGCCGGTCGCGATCGGGGCGATCACGCTGGTGACGTTGCTCGCCTCCTTCAGTGTACTGCCGATCGCGGCCATCGCGCTCATCGCGGCGATCATCGTGGTGGTGACGAGGTGCCTCGATGTCGAGGAAGCCTACGAAAGTGTCGAGTGGAACCTGCTCTTCATCATCTTCGGCATGCTCGCGCTGGGCCACGCGATGGAGGTGACCGGCGCGGCCCACCTTCTTGCTACCGGGGTGACCGGCGCGTTCGGCCGTTTCGGCCCGGCGGCCACCCTTTCGGTAACATACTTCGTCGCCATGCTGCTGACGGAGTTCATCGGCAACAACGCGGTCGCCGTGCTGCTGACGCCGATTATCTTTGAGATCGCGGCCAGCCTGGGCCTCGACGCCCGGCCATTCGCAGTGGCGGTTATGTTTGGGAGCAGCGCAAGCTTTGCCACGCCGATTGGTTACCAGACGAACACATATGTGTTCGGGGCGGGCGGGTATAAGTTCACGGATTTTCCGCGGGTGGGTGTGCCGCTGAATCTTATCCTCTGGGCGGCGGCGAGCGTCCTCATCCCAATCTTCTGGCCGTTCGTGGCCGTCCACTAACGAAAGCGCCCGGCCGGGAAAACCCCGACCGGGCGTGTCGTGCGGAGGATTCCGCGTTAGACAGTCACGTAATTACTTTACTGCCATCGTTCCGTCGATGTCGTAGGACTCGACCAGGCCGATGCCGCTCGTGTCACCTACGCCGCTCAGGATAACCGTATAAGCGCCGGCGGGCAGGACTTCGTAGATGGCCGACTCGTTTGGGTCGGACGGGGCAAGACCCGCGTCGGAGACGGCCTGCATGTTAGGGTCGTCCATCCAGTTGTCGTTTTCGGCCACGATGTTGCCGTCTGCGTCATTGAGGGTGATCGTCGGATCAGCCAGCACATCGGTCACGCCGGAATCAGCGAGGGACGGGCCGATACCGCGAACGATAACCTGGGCCAGTCCGCCGCCGCCACCGCCGAGGATAAAGCCACCGATCATCACATTGTCGCCCGTCTCCACATGGCCGCGGGTGCTGATGTTAGCGAGCTTCGAATCGGTCGTGCCGTTATCGAGATCGTAGGCTTCCACGAGCGCCACGCCAGTGGAGTCGTCGACGCCGCGGACAATCGCGGTGTAGGCGCCCGGATCGAGGTTGGCAACGAGGGCCGATTCCGCGGGGTCAGTCGGCGCGAGGTTATTGTCAGTCAGGATCGTCTGGTCGTCGGAGCTGTTATCCATCCAGTTGTCGTTCGTCGCGACTAAAGCACCGCTGGCGTCATAGAGTTCGAGAACGGGATCGGCCAGGAGGCCGGTCACGTTGGAAACGCCAAGCGAAGGTCCGATGCCGCGCAGGACGACCTGCTTGGTGTCAGTTCCGGTGATGATGATACCGCCGATGAGAACGTCATCGCCCGTGCCGACGTTGGCGCGGGTCGAGATGTTCTGCGATTGCGATGGCTGCTGGATGGTGGCGGGGAGCGCGTCGAGTTTAAAATCGATCTGCTGCACAGTCAGGTTGAGCGTGCCGGGAGCGGCGGCGGAAGGTGCGGCCACCGGTGTTGGCGAGGCCGAGCCGAAGGTCAGGGTGAGAACTCCAGAGAAGTTCCCAGTGGACGGGAATGGAAACGGCACCGGCTGTTCCGCGGTTCCGGAATAAACATGCAGGCCTGGATCGATCGTCCCGGTGAGAGTCGGAATCGGAACCCCGGAAACCGTTCCATCCAGCATGTAGGTGATCGGGCTGCCGGTGTTGTTATCAGCCGCAAACTTGTAGGCGATGGAAAACTTCTCCCCCGCGGCGGCCGTGTATGAGCCGCTCACGGTGATCGTGGCGGTGTCGCCCTCGCTCGGCATCACCGTGGTGGTGCCGTTTAAGTGGATCAACCCGCCCTCGACGATGGTGTCAGCGACGAGAGTGTTATCGGAAAAGTTAGCCGGCGGCGTGTAACTCGGGCTGCCGTCGTCGAGCGTGAGGACACCAGCCCTTGCCGGGCTGGCCAGTGAAAGAAGCGCCGTGCTGGCGGCGAGAAGCGAATAGACTGCGAGTTTTTTCATGATTTTGTTGGTAGTGTTTTCCGTCAGTTGCCCCGTTCTTCAGGGAATGCGTTAAAAACTATTCGATCCTCGATCAAGGATTGGACGCCCGCCGTTTTCCCTGGCCGCTCTCCTTTAGGTAGCTTGATTTCCATGGCCTGAACGATGCTTTCATTCAGGTCCATGAAGACGTTTCTTGTCCTGGTCCTGAGTATCGTGGCGCTTTTCGTCTGGCAGCGGCAGGGCGCGGAAACCGCGACCGGCACGAAGGCACCGAAGGCAGCATCCGCTCCGGCCCAAGTGCCCCAGCCGAGACCGGTGTCCGAGCACAACTGGGCGAAGAATTCGCTCGACCGCGCGCACGCCGTGGCGGACCAGGTGCAGCAGACGCGCGAGCAGAACGATCAGCGCTAATTCGCGCACCCGACGGTTGCGGGGTTGCTCATCGCGACGCAGCTTCGCGGATGAATTCTTTCCTTTTCCGGACGGCGGCGGGGCTCTGCTTTCTGGCGGTGGCGCTGGGCGCTTTCGGGGCCCATGCGCTCAAGGGAACGTTGGCGGCCAATGCCATGACCGGCGTCTGGGACAAGGCGATTTTCTATCACTTCGTGCATGCCCTCGCCTTGCTCGTGCTCGCGGCGCTGCCGGCGACGAGCCGGGCGGCCTCGAGTTTGTTCGTCGCCGGGATCGTGATTTTCAGCGGCAGCCTTTACCTCCTGGCCCTAACGAATGTAAAATGGCTCGGCGCGATCACCCCGCTCGGCGGGCTTTGTTTCCTCGCCGGCTGGGTTTGCCTCGCGGTCTGGCCGCCGCGCTGAGCGCTCGTTTGCGGGAATTGGGAGCGGACTTGTGGCCCGAGGGTTTCTTCTGCTATGCTTTCCCCTAACGAATGCTGGCCCTGGCTGACGCCCAACGATCGGTCGCGACAATCGCGGTTTTCATCGCGACTTTTCTCATCACCCTCTCGATCGGGCGGCTGCTGAAGCGCCGGGCGGGCGTGCCCTTCGGCATTTTCTTCCAGATCTTCGCCCTCACCCTCAGCTGCTATGCCGCGGCCTGGGTCTATGGGTTCGAGGCGCGCTGGCGCAATCATCTCGGGGCCGTCCTCATCCTCCTCAGCACGACGATCCTCATCGCGTTCATCAACCGCTACATCTGGAATGCGTACTTTGAACGGCGCGGTATCCCGGTCCCGAAGCTGCTTCGCGATCTCGTGGCGAGCCTGATCTTTCTTATCGCCCTCATGGCCGTGCTCAGCGTGGGTTATCACGCCGAGACGCAACTGAAAGGCTTGCTCGCGGGCTCGGGCGTCCTCGCCATCATCCTCGGCTTCGCAGCCCAGAATCTTCTCAGCAGCGTCATCGCCGGCCTCTCGCTGCAAATTCAACGCCCCTACAAGGTCGGCGACTGGCTCAAGCTCGGCGACACCTACGGCGAAGTAATGGAAATCCGCTGGGGCGCGACGCGCCTGCGGACGAACGATTCGATCACCCTGCACATTCCGAATAACGAGATGGTAAAGCAGACGATCGTGAATCTCAGTTACCCGAACCGCACGCACTCCATGCGTTTATACATGGGCGCCGAGTACGGAGCGGCACCGAACCGGGTGAAGGAGGCCCTCCTCCGCGCCACCATCAACGCGCCCGGGGTGGAAAAAAATCCGCCGCCGCAGGTTTACGTGAGCGAGTACGGGGAATCGGCGATCATCTATCAAATCAAGTTCACCATGTCGACGCACAGCGGCTATTTCGAAACGCGCGACGCCATTTACACCAACGCCTGGTACATCTTCCGGCGGCGCAAGATCACCATTCCGTTCCCCATTCGCACCCTCGAGATCAACCGCCGTCAAACGAACACGCCGCAGCAGGAGCACCAGCAGACCAAGGCGATCCTCGAGGGTGACGCGCTCTTCAATTGCCTGACGAGCGAGCAGCTCGACCAGTTGATTGGCGGTTCCCGCCGCGCGCGTTTTGGACGCGGGGAACGAATCATCGAGCAGGGTGCAGATGGTGCCTCGATGTTCGTTCTGCTCCAGGGCGAGGCGGTGGTTTCCATCGCCCAGAACGGGACCATGGTTCAGGTCGGCTCTTTGCAAATGGGCGACTGTTTTGGCGAAATGTCGCTCCTGACCGGTGAGAAAAGAACCGCCACCGTGCGCGCCGAAGAGGACTGCGAAGTGATCGAAATTTCCAAGCCGGCGATGGCCGCGGTCCTGCGCGAAGCGCCGGAGTGCGTCAATCAATTGAGCGAACTGCTGGCGGCGCGGAAAATGGAAACCGAAGGCGTGCTGAAAGACGCGGCCCAGGGTTTCGTGCAGGAAAAGAAGGAGCAGGAGTATCGCGCCACCTTCCTGCGCCGGCTGCGCTCCGTCTTCGAACTGTAAAGCCAAGCCAATGTGGGAGCGGCCTCTGCGCCGCGATCTTGCAGCGAAATCTTCGTTAGGGAATCGCGCACAAAGCCCGCCTCCACGCTCCGACAAAGCGGTTGCCACAAAGGCAAATCCCTCTAATGTCCTGCCTTCTTCTCTCCGGGGCTCACTTATGACTCTATTAGCCTTATCTTTTCTTACTTCCGGCATCACCATTTCGATGCTCTGCGCTGTCGCGGGACTGGTCTTCGCTTTCTTTCTTATCTTCGCGGTCATCAAAGCCTCACCCGGTAACGCCCGCATGCAGGAAATCGCCGGCGCCATTCAGGAAGGCGCGAAGGCTTATCTGAACCGCCAGGTCATCACCATCAGCTCGATCGCAGTCGTAATTTTCCTCCTCCTCTTTTTCTTCAAGGATCACCCGACGGCGGTTGGTTTTGTGGTCGGCGCAGCCTGTTCGCTGGCTGCTGGTTTCATTGGAATGCGGATCGCGGTTTTGGCCAATACCCGCACCACCCAGGCGGCGACCAAGTCGCGCACGGCAGCGATGCGGGTGGCGTTTAACGGCGGCGCGGTGACTGGCCTGCTCGTCGTCGGCCTCGCCCTGCTTTCGGTCGGAATTTTCTACACTATCGCAGGCAAAATGATCGGCCACGAACCGGCGGTCCGCAGTCTCATCGGCCTCGCTCTCGGTGCGAGCTTGATCAGTGTCTTCGCGCGACTCGGCGGCGGCATTTACACCAAGGCGGCTGACGTCGGCGCGGATTTGGTCGGCAAAATCGAGAACACGCTCGATGAAGACGATCCGCGCAACCCCGCGACGATCGCAGACAACGTGGGCGACAACGTCGGCGATTGTGCCGGCATGGCAGCGGACGTTTTTGAAACCTACGCAGTCAGCCTGATCGGTGCGATTCTCGTCGGGGCCCTTACCCTGGTGAATACGCCGGCGGCAATCGTCTATCCGTTTGTCCTCGGCGGGATTTCGGTGCTTGGCGCGATCTGCGGCATTCTTTTCGTGAACGTAAGCGGCGGCAAGCCCGGCAACACTCTGATGGGTGGGGTCATGACGAGCGCGGTGATTTCGGCGGTGCTCTTCTGGCCGGCGACACATTACCTTTTTCCGAATGGCGTCGTCATCGCCGACGCTCTGCGCACACCTAACGACCTTTACTGCGCCTCACTCGTCGGTTTGCTCATGACCGGAATCGTAGTCGTGATCACCAACTACTACACGTCGATGAGCTACGGCCCGGTGCGCAAGATCGCGAAGGCTTCCGAGACAGGGCACGCGACGAACATCATCGCCGGTCTCGCCATCGGACAGCACGCGACCGCGTTGCCCGTTGGCTTCATCGGCCTCGCGATTCTCTTCAGCTTTCATTTCGCCGGCCTCTACGGGATCGCGATTGCGGTCATGAGCATGCTCTCCATGGCTGGCATCATCATCTCGCTCGATGCTTTCGGCCCGATCACCGACAACGCCGGCGGCATTGCCGTCATGAGTGATCTGCCAAAGGAAGTGCGTGCTGTGACGGATGATCTCGACGCGGTCGGCAATACGATGAAGGCGGTCACCAAAGGCTACGCGATCGCTTCCGCCGGTCTGGCGGCTCTCGTTTTGTTCGGTTCCTATGTGGAGGAATTGCGCGCGCATTTCGCGGCTGCCGGGCGGCCTTTCAACTTCCAGTTCTCGCTCACTGAGCCGAAGGTCATCATCGGTCTCTTCATCGGCGGGTTGCTGCCGTTTATTTTCACCGCGTTCAGCATGGACGCGGTAGGCAAGGCGGCGGGCGCGGTCGTGCGGGAAGTGCGCCGTCAGCTCACGGCCAAGCCCGGCATTCTTCGCGGCGAAGACAAACCGGACTACGGCGTTTGCGTCGACATCGTCACCAAGGCGGCTCTGCGCGAGATGATCATCCCGGCGCTGCTCCCGGTTGCGTTTGTCGTCGCGGTCGCGGTTATCAAGCCACTCGGCCCCGTCGTCCTCGGCGGTCTCCTCGTGGGCACGATCGTGACCGGCTTGTTCGTCGCCATCGCCATGACCTCGAGCGGCGGTGCCTGGGATAACGCGAAGAAATACATCGAGGAAGGCAACCTCGGCGGCAAAGGCTCCTTCGCGCACGCGGCCTCGGTCACCGGCGACACGGTCGGCGATCCCTACAAGGACACCGCCGGCCCGGCGATCAATCCGATGATCAAGGTCGTGAATATTGTTGCCATTCTCATTATTCCGATTTTCTTTTAGTCCTCGCCTAACGAGAGGACATCCATGGAAAATCCGGACTTTCAGCTGGTTCCCGCGCCGCAGCGGGAGGTGCCGGACGTGGCCGACCCGGGCGCGAGCCCGTTCAAGATCGTGGTCGATCCGGAGATGCGTCAGCAACTGCGCCGCGCCCTCATCGAGTTGATCGATAACCACGACGAATCGCTCGCGGCCCATTATTCCGACGGCAAGCTCGCACTCGAGTCCTACAAGGAATATATCGAAGTCTTTGCCCGCAGCCTGAAGGAAACGATGGAGAGCAGAGAAGGGGTTTCCTATCTACTGCGCGCAGTCGGGTTCGACGTTTCACCCGAAGAAGTGAACCTCCGTCCGGAATTGCGCTGGAAGGCCGCTCCCCGGCCCTAACGAATCCTGCGAACGCCGCGCGAGATTGCAGTCCCTTGCAATTCCCGCTTGTCTCCGGTCGCCGACTGTGAAGAATCGGCTTTGCTACACATGGCTACTGTCCTGCTGATC
>DASXYO010000228.1:0-4984 GCA_036502465.1 Chthoniobacterales bacterium | reverse complement strand
GCTTTTCCTCGGCAGTATCCTGCTGGGCATCCTTCCGCGCGGATTTGCGAATTCTTTTCCGACTCACGGCCCCGTTGTTCCCGGGACGAGCGCTTGTCTGAAGCGCGGCATCGCCTACGCGCCGGCGACGGCCCCCCTGTCGGTCAAGCGGGCGATCTGGGCGGCGAGTACGCTGCGCTCAAAACCGTATCGCTGGGGCGGCGGGCACGCTTCTTTTTTTGATTTCGGCTACGACTGTTCCGGGACGGTTTCCTATGCGCTGGCCGCGGCCGGATTGCTCCGGGTTCCGATGAGTTCGCAGGAGCTGACTCGTTTTGGAAATCGTGGTCGCGGGAAATGGATCACGGTTTATGCCCGCAATGGCCACGCCTTTGCGGTCATCGCTGGATTGCGGCTCGACACCACCGCCTGGAATCGGCGAAGCGACCGCGAAGCGCCGCGCTGGCAAACAACCCTTCGGCCGCCGCGCGGATTTCAGCCACGCCATCCGGACGGGCTGTAGCTTCCCAAAAAAACGAGACAACCGGCCCGAGCGGACCGGTTGCATCCTAACCTACCGAAATTTGGAACCGCATGGCGGGATTGGACCGCGAGGTGATTGGTCCGTTGAAGGACCTGGGGTCAGCCCAACTCCGAGAGATCAGTCGCGCCGCTTCCACGAACGCGACCGATATCGGACCTGGCTGCGTTATTGGAGAGTCCGGCCGGCCGTCGTCGAGCGATTGGTCGCGTTGCGGTTCGTCGAGGAGCGGTTGGTCGCGTTACGATTCATCGAGGAAGTGGCATTACGAGCCGCTCCGCCTTTCGCGTCCTTGTTCGGTTTGAGGTCTTTCACTTTGATGTCTTTTTTCTTGGTAGCCATACTATTTCTGTCTCCTTGTTTTGTTTGTCGTTTGGTTGAGGTCAGTCGCACCGAAGAGCAGTTGGCGGCCGCCCGAGACGTTCCCTTTTGGGATGAGGTCATCGAGCTTGATCAACTTTTCTCTATTCCGTGACCGCTTTTGAATCTTCGATTCTCCAGTGGGCGCATTTTTTTTCGGCGTACTCACGTTTGCATCCTATTAACAACATTCATGCCATGGCCAGTCTGCAGTTCCTTTTGGCAACTGATAGCTGAAAGCCTCGGCTACGATCTCCCTCGTAAAAGCGTCTTTCCGGCCTTCGAAAAAATTCCCTAACGAGCGTGATTTTCCTCGAATTTGAGATCGTTAGCCCGGCCTTGATGCGAGGCTAACGGGACTGGGTTGATTCCAGACACGTCTCATTTTTGGGCCACGCTCTTTAAATGCCGCGCCAGCGTCGCCCGCGAGATGCCGAGCATTCGTGCCGTACGTCGCTGGTTGCGTCCCGCCTGGTCGTAAACGAATTGCACGTGCCGCGCGACAGCCCCGGCGAGGGAAAGATCGAGCACGCCGTCCAGCTTTCCGTTAGGCAAGGGAGCGGACGCGGACACCGGTTCTTCCGGCGCCGGTGTTGAAACAGTTTTCAAATCCGGCGGAAAGACCACGTGCTCGGGCAGGATGACGCGCCCCTCGCAGAAAAGAGTCATGGTGCGGACGGTGTGACTAAGCTCGCGCAGGTTTCCCGGCCAGGGATAAGCGAGCAGTTTATCCATCGCCTCGGGATGAATGGCGTTGATCGTTTTTCCTTCGTTCGCCGCGGAAGCTTTGAGCTCGGCCGCGATCAAGGCGGGCAATTCTTCCATCCGCTCGCGCAATGGCGGAATGAGGAGGGTAAGTCCGTTGAGACGATGGTAGAGATCCTCGCGAAATTTCCCCTGGCGCACGCGCTCGAGGAGCGAGCAGTTGGTGGCACAAATAATCCGCGCGTCGGCGTGAAGCATCTGCTCGGAGCCGAGCCGCTCGAATTCTCCATACTCCAGGACGCGCAAAATTTTCACCTGCGCGAGCGGGCTCATGTCGGCGATCTCGTCGAGGAAAAGAGTTCCCTGGTTGGCGAGTTCGAACTTTCCTTTCACGGTCTGTTGCGCGCCAGTGAACGCGCCGCGCTCATGGCCGAAGAGCTGGCTTTCAATTAGCGTGTCGCTCATTGCGGAAGCGTTGAAGGCGACAAAGGCGCGGTCGGCACGCTCGGAGGAGTTGTGAATGGCGTGCGCAAGGAGAGTTTTTCCGGTACCGGTCTCGCCGAGCAAGACGACTGGCACGTCGGTCGTGGCGGCGAGCGCGGCCAGGCGCAGGCAGCGCTTCATCGCGACGTTCGCGGTCGTTAGGTCTTCAACTTTGAGGCGGGAGAGGGCGCGTGGCATGACGATCTAGTTCCGCATGTTTTCGCGCAGCTGGCGGATTGGTTCGAAGGCGTATTCGATCATTGTCCGCCGGCCGACCACGATCCGCGCTTCGCCGCCCATCCCGACGCGCAGGGCGAGGTGATTTTTTTTCGTCAGCTCGGTTTCGTCAATTGAGGCCAACCCGGCGAAATGCTGCCCCTGAGGAGTAGAAATGGCGGACGGGCTCACCCAATCCAGCCGGGCATCCACGGTGCCGTAGCGCTGATAAGGAAAGGCCTCGAAGAAGAGTCGAACGCGTTGTCCGTTGGCTAACTTCGGAACGCTGGCTTCGCCCAAGGTCAGTTGCGCGACAGGCTTCGCATCGGTCCGCGCGAGCTGACAAAGCTCCTGGCCGTTCTGGACGACGCTGCCGGCGTTTTGTTGCGCCTGCGAAATCACCACGCCCGCATATGGTGCGCGGATCACGAGAAGATTTTGTTTGGAATCCTCGAGATCACCATGAAGCGCAGACAGTCTCATTTTGAGCTTCTCGACCTCGGCGATGTTTTCCGTCCGGGTCCGCGCATGTTCGGCTTCCATCTGCTGGCGTTCGAGTTTCACCTGCTCAAGCGTGCGCAGGGCAACGCTCAGGTCTTTCTCCGATTCGGCGGCGTCGAGCCGATGTTGCAAGAGTTCGACTGTCGAGATGCCACCGCTCTTGGTCAGCTTCTCGAGGCGATTGAGGAGTTCACGACTGCTGGCCGCGTGCTTCTCGCGAAAGGTCACTTCGCTTTCCGCCTGCGAAATCTCCGCCACCTTGATCTCGAGCGCCGAGTGATAGGACGCGTCCGCCTTCGCCAAGCCGTCCTGATGGGTTTGCAAATCCTGGCCTAACGTTTGTTGCTCGGTGCCCCAGCCTCGGATTTCATCGGAGCGCAGAACATAAAGCGGGTCGCCCGCCTTCACGCTCTGCCCCACCCTCACGCTGACCTGGCTGAGGACGGCGAGGCGCGGTGATTGGATGGGATCGGCGCCTCCTGCCGGCACAAGGGTGAACGGACAAGTCACGGTTTCCGGGAGCTTGATCACGATTGCCGCGAAGAGGGCGGCTCCAAACATTGCGATCAGGAGCCAG
This sequence comes from Chthoniobacterales bacterium, assembly GCA_036502465.1. Taxonomy (GTDB): domain Bacteria; phylum Verrucomicrobiota; class Verrucomicrobiia; order Chthoniobacterales; family UBA10450; genus Palsa-1392. Next base: position 1,622 of record DASXYO010000228.1, on the reverse strand, counting down.
GCAATCGAGCGGACGAACCACGGCGGCGGATCCTGCGGCAACATTTCCGAATCGCTGTCGGCCGCGCCGCGTTGCAAGAGTTCGGTAGGCATCGTTAGGGCAAATCAGATTCCGAGCTGCTGACTCGAGAGATAAAAATAGAGACCCCGCTGGGCCATGAGTTGATCGTGGTTTCCGACCTCGGCGACCATGCCGCGTTCGAGGACGACGATCGAGTCCGCTTCGCGGATCGTGCTCAGGCGGTGCGCGATCACGATCGTGGTCCGGCCGGCGGTCAGGCGGCCGAGATTATCCTGGATGGCGCGCTCCGATTCGGTGTCGAGCGCGCTCGTCGCTTCGTCGAAAATGAGGACCGGCGGATTGTTGTAGATGGCGCGCGCGATTGCGATCCGTTGCTTTTGTCCGCCGGAAAGGGAGAGACCGGACTCGCCGATCTTGGTTTCGTAGCCTAACGGAAGCCGCATGATGAAGTCGTGCGCGGCGGCAGTCTGGGCGGCGGCCAGGACGCGGTCGAGATCGGGTTCGGCGTCGCCGAAGGCAATGTTGCGGGCGATCGCTTCGCTAAAGATGTGGTTCTCCTGCAGCACCATCCCGATGTGACGCCTAACGTCGCGGTAGTTGAGAGTCTTGAGGTCGGTGTTGTCGAAGAGGATCGTGCCCTCGGTCGGCTCGAGCAGGCCGGCGATGAGCTTGATCAAGGTTGTTTTCCCGCAGCCGCTACGCCCGACAAATGCGACCATCCGGCCGGGCGCGATGTCGAGGCTGATGTCCTGAAGAATATTAGGCGCTTCCGGTCCGCCGTATTTGAAACTCACGTGCTTCAGCTCGATTCGACCTTCCAGGCTATGCACCGGCGCGAGGCGCGAACGGTCACGACCCTGTTCCGGTTCCTGTTCAAAGATGTCGTTCAGCCGATTGAGCAGGACGGTCGCGAACTGCATGTTGTCCCACACGCCTAACGTTCGTAGGATGCCGCCGTAAGCCATGGCCGTGAGCGAGCTGAAGGCGACGAACCCGCCGATGCTCAGATTCCCCGACATAACCTGGTTGGCACCGACCCAAAGGAAGATCGCGGTCGAGAGCATGCCGATCGTTTGCAGCACGCTGTCATAGGTCATGACAATAAAACTGCTGCGGAAAATCTTGCGCGAAACGGAGAGGAATTCGTTCAGCATCATGTCGCGAAAGACGTTCTCGGCCGCCGCCGCCTTGACCGCTTCGATGCCTTTGATGGCGTCGATCTGGTGCGAACTGTATTTGCCCTGGCTCTCCTCGACCTCGGCGAAAAGCGGGCGCAGCACCTTCTGCGAGAAATACATCAGCCCGCCGTAGAGCGGGGTGGTAGCGAGAAAGGCGAACATGAGCGAGGGGCTGTAGAGCGCCATCAGGCTGAGCGCCCCGATCAATTGCACGAGCGCGAGAATGGCGCCGATGCCGTGGTGCACGGCAAATTCGCGCACCTGCCGCGCGCCATCGAGCCGGCGCTGAATGTCGCCCGTCCGCCGACTCGTGAAATAACTCATGGGCAAGGACAACATTTGCCGGCTCAGATAATCGAGGATCGAGGTGTCGAGGCGGACGGCCGCGAAGGCGAGCAGATATTCCTGGGCCAGCGAAGAGGC
>DASXYO010000227.1:0-14634 GCA_036502465.1 Chthoniobacterales bacterium | reverse complement strand
ATGCCGTTTACCGGTGATCATCATGTCCTGGTCGCGATCGAAACGGACGCGCACCTTGCGGCCGGTTTTGGTCGCGGCCAGTGCGGCCAGCGCGGCGAGCGTTGCCGCCTGAGTTTCCTTACCACCGAAGCCGCCGCCCATCCGCGGGCATTCCACCACCACGCTGTGCATCGGTAATCCAAGAACGTGGGCCACGATGTGTTGCACTTCCGATGGATGTTGGGTCGAAGAACTGAGGAAGATGGTGCCATCTTCGCCTCGCTCCGCCCAGGCGGCATTCGTCTCGAGATAGAAATGGTCCTGTCCGCCGAAGGAAAACTCGCCTTCCAAGGCCAACGGGGCGCTCGTTAGGGCAGCCGTCACGTTGCCGCGCCGGATAAAATTTGGATCGCTGTGAAAGCTGTCGGCCTCGATTGCTTCCTCGATCGTGAAAATCGGCGGCAATGTTTCGTATTCGACCGCCACTTTATGCGCGGCCGCGCGACAGGCTTCCTGCGTTTCTCCCACCACCAGAGCGATAATCTGTCCGTGATAGAAGGCTTCCTTGTTGGCGAGCAGGATCTCGTCGTGCCGGACCGCGCCGACATCGTTCAAGCCCGGGACATCTTCCGCCAGGAGGACGGCGCTGATCCCCGGCATCGTGCGCGCTGCGCTGGCATCGCGGCGCAGGATTTTCGCGTGAGCGTGCGGCGAACAGACCGGCCAGACCTCGAGCATCGTTTCGGCTTGCGCGACGTCGTCGACATAAATGGCTTCGCCCGTGACGTGTTTGTGCCCGCTCTCGTGCGGGATCGAATCGTCCCGCTTGGGAAGAAAACGCGAGATCTTGTGATCGTTAGGCGTGATCTTTTCCGCACTGAAAAACTTGCGCAGCAAAGTCGCAAGCAACTGCTGTCGATAAACCGCACTCCCGCGCACATCTGTGATCGGATTGAACTCAGTGGCGAGGACTGCGAGAACTTCCTCGGCGGTTTCCGGGCGCCACGGTTTCCCGATCAAAGCCTCCTCTGTTTTCCTCGCCCGCGCCGGCATGGCGGCGACTCCGCCATAGGCGAGTCGCGCCCGCACAATCGTGCCGCTTTCGCCTAACGACACCGCAAAGCAGCCTGCGACGGTACTGATATCCATCTCGCGGCGTTTCGAAACCTTGTAGAAATTCCGGATCGAGCGCTTCTCCGGCGTGATCCGCGGGACGATGATGGAAAGCAAAATCTCCCCCGGCTGCAGCGCCGTTTTGCGATAGGAAACGAAGAAATCGTCGAGCGGAATTTGGCGCTGCCCGCTGGCGGAAGCCAAAACCACCTGCGCTTCCAGCGCGAGAAGAACCGGCGCTGAATCGCCGATCGGCGAGGCGGTCACGAGATTGCCGCCCATCGTTGCGCGGTTGCGGATCTGGCGCGAGCCGAAGACGAGCAGCATCTCGCGCAGCTCGGGAAAATCCGCGCCAAGCATTTCGTCGATCCGGGTCAGGGTGGCGGCTGCGCCGATTGTCCACTCGTTAGGCGTGGAACCTAAGGCGGACAACTCCGGGATGGCTTCGACCGAGATGAGAGTCGGAAATTTGTGAAACTTCTTCGTGATTTCGAGGCCGAGTTCCGTCGCCCCGGCGATCAGGCGGGCGTCAGGGAATTTCGCCATCGCTTCGAACAGTTTCGGAAGCGAAGTGGGGCGTAGAAAGGTTTCGTCTCCGCTCGCATAACGAATCGCCTTCAGTTTCGGCTTTGATCCTTTGAGCTGCGCATCGAAGTCGTCCGGCGCGCCGCGTTGCGCGAGCGCATCGGCCGCCGCGTCCCGGATCGGCCGGTAGCCGGTGCAGCGGCAGAGATTTCCACAGAGCTGTTCGTCCAGTTGCGCGCCGGTTTTGAGATCCTTCCGGTAATAGCCTTCGAAAAGCGACATGACGAACCCGGGCGTGCAGTAGCCGCATTGCGAGCCGAAGTTTTCCACCATCGCCTGCTGTACCGGATGCGCCTTTTTCCCGCAGGCCACGCCCTCGACCGTGACGATGTCGCGACCGGCCATGAGCGGGAGCGGCACAAGACAACTGTTGATCGCGCGGTAGCAGCGTTTGCCGCGCGCATCGCGGTCCACGATCGCGACTGAGCAGGCGCCGCAATCGCCCTCTGCGCAACCTTCCTTCGAGCCGGTCAGGCCGCTCGTGCGAAGCCACTGGAGAAGGGTGACGTTAGGCGAGACGGATTCGATCCGAACGGGTTTGCCGTTCAAGCGAAACTCAAGCGGACGACTCATCTACCCGCGACGCCCCTGCAGGATTTTGAGAAAGGAACGGGAGCGAATTTCTTCGATCGTCAGGCCGGTGGCGAGCGCCTCCGCTTCCGTGATGGCGCCGCAGGCAATGCCGCGGAGGAAAAAATTGAGCAGGCCCTGGCCGGTGGCAGCGTCGTCGAAGACGTCGCCAAAAAGCGAAGCGAGCGCGGCTTTTTCGACAAAGGTTTTGAGACGATTGGAGGCACTCGTCAGGCCTTCGAGAAAAAAAGTGAAGACGGCGGCATAACGAGTGACGAGCTGCGCGGGATGCAGGTCCCAGCCCTGGTAAAAACCGGTCCGGAGCGAATGCATGTTGTCGTTGAAACCGAGCCGCCAGGCGGCGTGCACTGCCTCGCGGTTGTCCTGTTGCTGGGCGGCGGTGAGCGACTGGCCGGCGCCGGCGCGTTGCGGGCCGACGGGAAGAATGTTGGTCGCGCCATCGGAGAGATGAACGCCGGTCCCGGCAAGCGAGACGAGCATCATCTGGCGGGCGAAATCACAGGCTGGATGACCCATCTTCTGGTAGGCGGCGGTGATTCCGCAATTCGCGGTGTAATCGTAAACCCCGAAATGGACGCTCCCGCAGCGGCCTTCCGCGGCCTCGACGAGCGATTGCAACGCGATTTCGCCCCGCTGGTTGATGATCGCCTGCGGCGTCTCAATCATCGGCTCGAGGCGCAGTGCGCCATTCGTTAGGCCAGTCTTTTTCTCGAGCGTAGCGAAGAGCCGGACAGCGGCCTCGACTTGTTCGGGAAGCTGGATCTTCGGGACGGTGATGACGAAATTGGACGGCAACTTACCGTCCGTCGCTTTCGTTAGGGCGGTGATGAAAATATCGAAGGTGCGCATGCTGCGGGCGCGCAGGTCTTCATTCAACGGCTTGATCCGAATGCCGACAAATGGCGGGAGCGTGCCCTCCTTGAGTCCTCGGGCCACCTCGGCGGCGGCGCTCTCCGCGTGCCCGTCTTCCTCAGGGTCGGGGCGGTTGCCGTAGCCGTCCTCGAAATCGAGCCGGAAGTCCTCGACCGGTTCGCGGCGCAGCTTCTCGATGACCCGGTCGTAAACCAGCTGCGAGAGTTCATCCGGATGTTCGACACCGAGCGCGCCGGCGAGCGTTTCTGCGTCCGGGGCGTATTCGTTGAGCGAGCGGAGGGCGACCGCGCCGATTTTTTGAGCGGAGTCGGCTTTGAAAAGATGCGCTCCTCCGTAAACCGTGTGCACGGCCTGGCGGCGATTCGATTCGCCGGGATAGCGGCGCATGAAGGTTTGGTTGGCGTTGCCGAGGGTGGCGCTGATCTCGTCGATTTCGTTAGGTTGCAGGGATGTTTTCGAGTTCAAAATGATGGCTGCGGTTCCGGCCTAACCAGTCGACCGGCTGGGCGCGGGCCGAGACTACCATTGTCGAAGATTGTTTGTCCCCGCAAAACTGTCCGGACAATTCGACCCCGCAGGCGCCGACCAAGGTAGGGGGTGTGCCGATGGCGATACTGCAATGAGTTGGCGCGCACTGTTTCCTCTGCGTTCAGGTCGACCAAAGTGAAGTCAGCATCCTTGCCCACCTCGAGACCACCCTTCCGGGAAATCCGGAAGCGTTCCGCTACTCCGCTACTCGTTAGGCGGACGATCTCTGGCGGCGAAATTTTGTCATTCGCGTCGAGCAGCAACGGCAGGAGGTGCTGACAGCCGGAAATACCGCCCCAGACGCGAAAGAAATTATTGTCCTCCTTCATCGACCAGGGGGAGGGCGAATGATCGGAGCCGACCGTCGCGACGTCGCTCAAGTATTTCCAGAGATCGTCCTGCTCGTTTCGCGGCCGCAGGGGAGGCGCGCATTTCGCGACCGCGCCAAGGCGCACCATGTCTTCGTCGGTGAGGAAGAGGTAATGCGGACAAGTCTCGCAGGTCACATCCATGCCATTGGCGCGCGCCTCCGCGACCAGCGCTACGCCGCGACCGCAACTCACGTGCACGATGTGCAGCCGGCAACGGGTCTCCTGCGCGAGGTTGAGGGCGGTCCTAATGGCCGACAATTCGGACTCGATTGGACGAGACGCGAGAAAATCGCGCACCGTTCCGCGGTCGGAAGGCGAACCGATCAATTCGTTAGTCTCGGCGTGGACCGCGACAAGCAGATCGAGTTCCGCGGCGCGTTTCATTCCGGCCTGCAAGGTCGCGCGATCCACCGCTGGGAAATCTTTAATTCCGCTATCGCACATGAAGGCCTTCAGGCCGACGACGCCGCGATCACGCAGTGTCTCGAGTTCCTCGAGATTTCCCGGGACGAGCCCGCCCCATAAACCGAAATCGACTAACGAACTTTCTTCCGCGGCCGCGCGCTTCGCGTCGAAAGCCGGGCCGTCGATCGTGGGCGGATAAGCGTTCAGGGGCATGTCGAAAATCGTTGTCGTTCCGCCAGCCGCGGCAGCCCGGGAACCAGTAGCGAAGCCTTCCCAATCGGTGCGACCCGGTTCGTTGAAATGGACGTGGGCGTCGATCGCGCCCGGGAAAATGGCCAGGTCTTGCGCCTCAATTTCCGCTGTTGCGGAGCCGGCTAAATTCCGGCCCAGCGCGACGATTTCTCCTTCACTGATCGCGAGATCCTGCTCCCGGCCGCGAACGAGCAGATTGAAATCGCTCATTCGTTAGGCAAACGCGGCTTGCCCCAAACCCGGAGACGGCTCACGCCGCCGTCGGGATAAATGTTCAACCGGAGATGCGTGCACTCTCCGGGCGGAGTCAGCTCGTTTTCAAAAAAGTGTCGCTTGTCCGCTTCCAATTTTGTCTTTGAGAGAACTTCTTTCCACTCCGTTTTCGAGTTCGTTAGGTCGTCAATCGTGGCCCCGGGGGCGAGGCAGCCTTCGATCGAGCAAGTGTCGGGGTAATTGCCCTTGAAGTGATTCGTGTCGACTTCGATTTTCTGGATCGCCCCGGGCAATCCGAGTTTCAGGATAATCCAGTCGTAGCCCGGGGCGCGGCGGCGTTTTGTTTCCCAGCCGTCGCCCATGTTGGCGGAGCGGCCGGGCATGATGAGGTTGTTCATCGAGCTGAAAAACATGTCGCTGCAAGCAAGGGGCACCCCGCCATTTTCGACCGCCGCGAGGTCGACTAATTCGCCGGGTTTCGTTTTGCTCCAATCGGGAACGACGGTGCCATAGATGCGCAAGCGCGCCACGCCGCCATCCGGGATGATATTGAGGCGGATGTGCGTGGCAGGTTCGTTGGCCTCGACTTGAAAAAGATTTTGCGAGCCGGGATTCAAGGGCGATTTGGCGAGGAGTGTCCTCCACGGAAGCTGGTCGAGAGAAGTGAGTTCGCGCGGGAACTCAGTCGTTAGGCAAAGGGCATCGAGCGATGCGAAAGGCGGATGATTTCCGAGGAAATGATTCGTATCGATATCGACCTGCTTGACGATGCCGCGCAGCCCCAACTGCACGACACACCAATCGTGTCCCGGGCTGCGGCGACGGCGGGTCTCCCAGCCGTCCATCCATTTCCCATGGTCGGTGTATTTGTCCGGAATGAAGATGCCGCGGCCGGGCTGGAGCAGGTTTTCCTTTTCGGCGAAAAACTCATCGTTGGCGACGAGCGCGACACCGCCGATGCGGGCCGCGGCCAGGTCGACCAGGCCGGCCGGTGTGGAGGAGTCGGCTGCGCTCATGGAAATAAAACTAACTCCCGCGATAGGTGCTGTAGGCCCACGGACTAACGAGAAGGGGAACGTGGTATTTCGCGGCGGAGTCAGTGATGGTGAAGCGGACCGGAACCTGATCGAGAAAAGCGCGTTCACCGAAATAGTCGCCGACGAAAAAGAGGAGCTCGAAATTTCCCTTGCGACTTTCGTTAGGCGAAAGCAAGGGGTTTTCCGTTCTTCCGTCGGAGTTCGTGATGACGCTTTGCAGAAGCTGGCGCGGCTCGAGCGACCACAACTCGATTTTCATTCCGGCGGCAGGCCGGCCGTTGCGCGTATCGAGGACGTGGGTGGTCAGGCTCATTCGACGAGGTCACGCAGCCGCAGTTCCGCAATTTTGCAAATCTCGCCGAGGGCGGTTTCGATTTCCTGTTCGCGGGAATTTTCCAGGCGAGTCGGGAACGCGGCCAGAATCGCTTCTTTCTTGTTCAAACGCGCGCAGATGACAAAAGGAAAGTCGAACTTCGAGCGGTAGCGCTGGTTGAAATCGCGAAAACGCGCGACTTCTTCCGGCTCGAGATTGTCAAGGCCGGCGCTTTTTTGTTCGGCGCGGGATTCATTCGTCAGGGTGGCGTGGCCGACGAGGTCAGGATGCGCGCGGATCAGGGCGAGTTTTTCATCCTCGCTGGCAGCGTGGACGGTCCGGCAAAGAGCGGCGTGGAGTTCGGTAAGGTCGGCGAAAGGCCGGGATTTGGCGGTACGGGCAGCGACCCAGGGTGAGTGTTCGAAAACGGGCCGGAGCCGGAGAGTGAATTGCTCCAGATCGAGGGCGTTGAGCTCGGCCAGCTTTAGCATCGCGCTTTCCGACTAAATGATTTAGTCCTGAGGTGCAATGGCGAAACTGATCGAACAACGATACGGAAAAGCGAAGGTGCGGGTGCTGAAAATCCTGCGCGAGGGACCGGTTCACACCATCCGGGAGATCGATGTGTCGGCCCTGCTGGCCGGTGATTTCGAGACTTCCTACACGGCGGGTGACAACTCGAAGGTCGTTCCGACTGACACGATCAAGAACACGGTCAATGTCTTCGCCAAACAACACTTGGCCGAGGACCTCGAGGCTTTCGCAGTCATTTTGGGCGATCATTTCGTCAGCCGCTATGAGCAGGTGTCGCAGGCGACCATCGAGGTTGCGGAGCGCGCCTGGAACCGGCTCGAGATCGGCGGACAATCGCATCCTCACACTTTCGAAGCCGGGAGCGAGGCGCAGCGTTTTGCTCGCGCGATTTGCCAGGCCGGTTCGAGCGAGGTGAGCGCGGGAATTCGTGACCTCGTGATTCTGAAATCGACCGGCTCGGGCTTCGAAGGCTATCCGAAATGCGAATACACGACGCTCCCGGAAACGGCCGATCGCATTCTGGCGACTTCGTTTCGCGCGACCTGGCATTTCGCGGATGTGCCGGCCAGTTATCGCAAGACGGACGATGCGATCCTGGCCGCGATGCTCAAGGTTTTCGCGGAGAATTTCAGCCCTTCCGCGCAGACGACATTGTTTCAAATGGGAGAGGCTGCTTTCCAGGCTTGTGCGGAGATTTCGCGGATCGATTTAGCCATGCCTAACAAACATTGCCTCCTGCTCAATCTCGTGCCCTTCGGGCTGGAGAATAAGAACGAGGTTTTCGTTCCGACGGAAGAGCCTTTTGGGCTGATCGAGGCCAGCCTCGAACGCGATAAATGATGACTGACGCGTTCTTCGACGAGCTGGTCGCAGCGCGCCAGGCGCGCAAACCGTGCGCGCTGGTCACGGTTGCCGCCACGAAGGGCTCGGTTCCCCGCGAGGCCGGGGCGAAAATGCTCGTCTATCTCGATGGCCTAACGAGTGGAACGATCGGCGGCGGAAAGTTCGAAGCGCTGGCGATCGCGGATGCGCTTCTCTGCCTGCGTGAAAAACGACCTCTGCTCAAGACGTTCTCGTTGCGCGAAGACGCGCCGGATTCTTTCGGCGCGATCTGCGGCGGGGAAGCGACTATCCTGATCGAGCCGCAACTGCTGCGGGAGGCGCTCTTCGTGGTCGGCGCAGGCCATTGTGCGCAAGCAATTGTGCGCCTGGCGGTCGACTGCGGGCTCTTCGTGCAGGTAATCGAGGATCGGACAGAGCTGCTCGAGGCGCTTCCCGCCGGGGCGTCACGGGTGGTGGCGGCAAGCGCGCCAGATTTTATCGTGAGCCGCCAGTGGCAATCGGATGAGGCGATCGTGATCGTGAGCCGAAATCATGAACTCGACCGGGATGCGCTCGCCCGCGCCGTGCAAGCCCCTGGCGTCGGATATATCGGCATGATCGGGAGCACCCGGAAGGTGCGCCATGTATTCGAACAGCTTCGCGCACAGGGAGTAACTGATGAGGCGCTCGCCGGGGTTTATGCCCCGATCGGGCTCGATCTAGGGGCAGATTCCCCGGCCGAGATCGCGGTTAGCGTGCTGGCCGAAATTTTGGCCGTTCTGCGAAAAAGGCGTCCTGAAAGTTTGTGCAAACGAATGACTTAGGAAGGCGGCAGGATCGACGAGTCGGGAGACGGAATAAAACGCTTCTTTTCAGCATCTTACCCTCGGAAAGTGTGACGATTCCAAACCGGGCGGAAAATGATGCTCGACAAGAGGAAAAGAAATGAACGACAAGCATCCAGACACTGTCTTAATTCCGATATTTAACCTTGTTAAGTAGTTGCTCTGATGCTACAACACGCATTCCACAAATACCGGGAGTTCGAAATCGCCGGACGTTTGTGCCCTCACCACCTTACTTTCGACCTAATTCATGAGAACTTATATGGCCGCTGAAGATAGCGACACTGGTATAAAAATTTACCTGCGCGAGATCGGGCAAATCCCGCTCCTTACGCCGCAGCAGGAGATCGAACTCGCCGCGAAAATCAAGAAGGGCGACAAGGAAGCGCGCGCCCTGATGATTCGCTCTAACCTGCGTCTGGTCGTCAAGATCGCGCACGATTATGCGAACCTTGGTCTGCCGCTGCTCGACCTAGTTTCCGAAGGCAACATTGGCCTGATGAAAGCCGTGGAGCGTTTCGACCCTGCGAAGGGTGGAAAGCTCAGCACATATGCCGCGTGGTGGATCAAGCAATCGATCAAACGCGCCCTGGCCAACCAGAGCAAGACGATCCGGTTGCCGGTCCACCTCGTCGACAAAATCTCCAAAATGCGCCGCGTCTCGCTCCAGATGAGCGAAGAACTCGGCCGCGAACCGACCGACGATGAGCTCGGCGAAGAAATCGGCATCGCCGCGGGCAAGGTCTCGCAGTTGAAGACTGTTTCGATCCGGCCGGCCTCGCTCGATGCGCCGATCAGCGACGATGACTCGACCGAATTCGGTGAGATCGTGGGCGACGAAGAAGCGCAGACGCCGTTCGAATTGCTGCGGGACAAAAACCTGCGCAACGAAGTCGGCGGATTGCTCGACGTTCTCGACGACCGCGAACGCAAGATCATCTTCTCGCGCTTCGGGCTCGACGGCGGCAAGCCAAAGACGCTCGAGGAAGTCGGCAAGAAATTCGGCGTGACGCGCGAGCGCATCCGCCAGTTGCAGAACATTGCCCTCTCGAAGTTGCGCCGCGCGCTGAGCAAAAAAGAGCGCCCGGTCGACGTCGAGCTGACGGCGGAAGTTTAAGCTTTCCGGGATTGGAAATTATCGGCGCGCGGATGGAAACGTCCGCGCGCTTTTTCTTTGGCGCTTAAACGACCCGAGGCGGGACGGCCAATTCGAAACCCGGCAGGTTGAGCGACAGGTTGGGATTGTAAGAGGGATCGTGCAGCAGCTCGAAACCCCATTTCCGCTGCATGAAGGTGGCTTCCTTTACGAAATGAGTCTGCTCTTTTTTCGTCGGCTGATGTCCGCGAGAAGCGGACTCGGCATGGATTAAATTGGCAAAGGGTGTCCAGACATTCCGATAACCAGCGGCGCTCAAGCGCAGGCAAAAGTCGATGTCGTTGAAACTGATCGAGAGATTCGTTTCGTCGAATGGGCCGATTTTTTCGAACAATTCTTTCCGGACCGCGAGGCACGCCCCAGTCACGGCAGAAATATTCTGCTGCAATTGCGCGCGGCTGAAATAACCGCCACGCCCGCGCTTGAGATGAGGAAAGGCATGACCGGCGACGCCGCCGAGTCCGAGGATGACTCCGCCATGTTGGACGGTGCCGTCGAGAAACCAAAGACGAGCCCCGACCGCGCCGACTTCGGGGCGCGCCGCGTGGCTCACCATCTCTCGCAGCCAGTCGGGCTCTGTCGCTTCGATGTCGTTATTCAGGAAGAGCAGGATTTGCCCCGTCGCCGCGGCCGCTCCTCGATTCGTTAGGCGACTGAAATTAAACGGACCGTCATCCTGCAGGACGCGCGTTTCGCCGCGGTGTTCCAGATCTTTCAGAAAATCGAGCGTGTTCTTTTCCTGCGAGGCATTGTCAACCAGGACGAACTCATAATCCGGGTATTCGGTATGAGCCCGGATACTTTCCAGGCAGCGCTGCAGTAGTTCCACCCGGTCACGAAAGGGAACAATTATCGAGACCCGCGGAAGGTTGTCGCCTAACGAATAAACGACCCGATGCGCTTCCGAGTTTCCGGGACTGGCCTCCACCTTGCCGACGATGCCTCGCCGCTCGAGATGCTCGGAGATGGCGCGGCGCGCGGCCTCGCGCGCATATGGCTTCGCATCCGGGGCCGCGGCCACGCTTCCTGTAACCATTCGCCAATGATAAAGCACGCGCGGAATGTGGCGGATCTGGCGCGGTTCCAGTTGTTCCACGCAGCGCAAGACCAAGTCGTAGTCCTGCGATCCTTCAAAGCCTTTGCGGAAGCCTCCGACCTGGCGCACCAGATCGGTCCGATAGAGTCCAAGGTGATTGACGAAATTTTGTCCGAGGAATAATTCCGGGTTCCAATCGGACTTGAAATACGGGCTGGAACGCGTGCCCGCCTCATCAATTTTATCCTCGTCGGAATAGATCAAACCAGCGTCCGGGTGGCGATCGAGTTCGAGCGCGAATTGGGCAAGTGCGTCTTCTGTCAGCAAATCATCCTGGTCCAGCAGGGCGCACCAGGAACCGGTCGCGAGTTGCAGAGCGGAGTTGGTGCAGGCCGCTATGTGGCCGTTCTGTTCCCGGAAAGTGAGCTTGATCCGCGGCTCGCTTGCGGCTGCCTGCTCCAATCGCGGCCGCACGCTCGGATCGTCAGATGCATCATCGGCCAGGCAAAGCTCCCAGCGTTCGTAAATCTGATCTCGAACGGAGGCGATGGCCGCGTCAAGCAGGTCGAGATTCGGGTTGTAAACCGGGACGAGAACCGAAACGAGCGGCTGTTCCTTGATTTGGCGAAGTTCCCTGCGCAGCCCCACAGGATCGATCGTGGCGAATCGCTTGAGCCATTCCTGGTAAGATGGCGCTTTCTCCGGCGGCGGAATTTCTGTTTTGAAAAACTTCATCCGGCAACAGCACTGCGGTGAGCGGCGAGCGAAATCGCCTCCTCGACGAGGGCCCGAAAGTCGCGCCCAAAACGGTCGAGCGTAAATTGCCGTTCATAAGTCTCTCGCGCCCTCGCCCCGAGCTGCGGAATGAGATCCGGATTCTCGAGCAGGCGCCGCAAAGCCCCGGCGAGCGCCTCAGGCGATTCCGGCCTAACGAGCAAGGCATCTTCGCCATCAACCAAAATTTCCAGGACACCGCCGACGGTCGTCGCCACGAGTGCCTTGCCCAGGCTGAGCGCTTCCAGAATCACGACCGGCAAGGCTTCATCACGCGAGGGCGAAACGATCACATCCGCGTTCCGCATCAGCCCGATGGCGTCGGCGTGATCGAGCGCGCCCATCACCGAGATGTTTTTCAAGCGCGTGGCGATGCGATCGACCTTCAGCCAAAAATCCGGATCGAGAATCCGGCCGCCCAGTTGGAATTCCGCCCGCTCCAGCAGCTCCGGCGGCAGCGAAGCCAGCGCCTCGACAAAAATGTCCTGGCCCTTGCGCGGCTCGATGCTGGCGAGAAGGACAAAACGCAGCCGCTGGCCGACTGCAGGCTGACTTGGACTAACGCCCAGATCGGGAATTGCGTTATGCAATGCTTTTACGGGCCGATCGGTGAAGGGGCGGTAAATTCGGGCCGTTCGTTCCGAGGGCGCGAGGATGAATTCCGCGAGCGGGAAAGCAGCGCGAAGCTCGGCATCTTCGCGCAGGTAATGTTCGCCGACAGAGCCGGGCTCGTGAATCCACCAGAGGACCGGCACCTTTTCTTTTTTCAGCGCGGGCGCGACCGCTTTGCTCCGGATGCTATTCGCGATGACGCAATCGAAGTTGCGCGCAAACTGGGCGAAGGACGGATGTCCACTCGCGACCAGGGGGTCGATCACGACTGGCACTCCGAGATCGTGCAGTTTTTCCCGGAGGGGGCCGTCGTTCGGCGCGACCACCACCACAAAAATGCCATTTTCGCGGCACCAGCGTGCGGCGTGGAAAAGCATGATTGGCGCGCCGGAAAGAGAAAGATCGTGCGAGACAAAAAGTAGATCCGGCGCGGCACTAACCGCGTCCGATCGATTCGCGGCAGTCATCCGAATCGGCGTTGGCGAATCGGTATGCAGCCAGTCCCGCATGTTGTCGGGAAAAAACGGATCGTGCGTGGTGAATTCCGGCCACCGTTTCAGCAGGTAGATGGAAGACTTGTCGGGCTCCGGCGATTTTTCTTCGCTCCCGATCGAGACGTGGCCGGCGTGATAGAGCGTCGCGAATGGCGTGTAAACGCAGCGCAAGCCGGCCTCGCGGATCTTGAAGGAAAGATCGACATCGGAATGCCCGATCGGTGTGTTGACCGCGTCGAAGCCGCCGACGCGAAAAAAATCTTCGCGGCGCACGGCAAGACACGCGGCCGAGAGCGCCGCCACATTGCGCAGGGACTGCGCCATGTTGAAGTGTTCGGTGGAATCGGCCGCGCGTTGATGGAACGCGGTCCCGATCAGGCCGCGCACCCCGGTCACGAGCCCCGCATGCTGGATCAAGCCCGTCTCGTAAAGCAGCTTCGGCGCGACCGCGCCCACTTCCGGATTTTCCAGCGGCTCGATCAGGTTTTGCAGCCAATCCGCCTGCACGCTTTCGACGTCGTCGTTGAAAAAGACGAAGCGTTCACCCGTCGCCGCCTCCGCTCCGACATTGCATTTGTCGGAGAAATTGAAGGGCTTGTCGTAAGCGACGCAGAGCAGCGTCGCGCTCTCCGGTTGCAGTAACTGGAGCGGTTCGATCAAGGCGCTGTTTGTCACGATGACGATTTCCAAATCCGGATAGCGGGTTTGGCGCGGCAATCTCTCGAGACAACTTTGCGCGCGGGTTGGCGAATCGGTCGGGATGATGATCGATACCCGCGGCCAAATCGCCGCTTTGAGACGCGCGCGGTTGGCGGTCGGATACTCGACGATCTCGGCCGGCAAGTTGCGCCGCTCCATGGCCGCGGCGAGCGCGGCGAGATTCGTTACGCGCGCTTCGGGCTTTCCGCCGGCCGATCCGGACGCGGGATGCTCGCGCCAATGATATAGAACGTGCGGAAGGTGCTCGATACCGCGCGCCTGTTCTGTCGCACGCAGGGCAAAGTCGTAATCCTGCGAAAGATCGAACTCCTTCCGGAAGCGTCCGACTCGCTCGACGAGCGAGCGGCGGTAAGCGGTCAGGTGACCGATATACATCGAGGAAAGCAGTAGCTCGGGACTCCACTCCGGTTTGAAGAACGGCGAATGCCGCCGGCCTTCCAGGTCGCAGCGGTCCTCGTCGCTATAAAAAATCTCTGTTTCCGGCGAATGGAGGATGGCGCGCGTCAGTTCGTAAACGGCGAAGGGCGCGAGCAGATCGTCGTGGTCGATACAGGCGACGAAGTCGCCTGTCGCCATCGCCAGGGCGCGATTAGTGTTCTCGGAAATACCGAGATTTTCCTCGAGCCGCTCAACGCGAATCCGCGGCTCACGGGCGCTCCAGTTCTTGATCGTCTCCAGCGTCTCGGTTAATGCTGAGCCGCCGTCGACCAGGCACACTTCCCAGTTCGGCGCGCTCTGGGCGGCGATCGAGTCGAGCAATTCGTCGAGAAATTTTGCCGGCGGATCCTTTACCGGGAGACAAAAACTGATCGTTGGCGGGTCCTGCCAAAGCGCGGCGAGGCGGCGCTGTTCGGCGAGCGCGCTATCGTTAGGCTCGTGTTCCTCCTGCCAGGCGAGATAACGATCGACCGGCTTGCTTGGCTTGGCGGCCGGAGTCTTTTTCTCCGTTGCTGGCGGCGAGTCATCCCGTCGGCCGCGGCCCAGACCGAGATTGGCGGGGATGCGTCGCAACTCGCGCGTGATTCGCGTCGTTAGGGATTTTTTCGTTTTTGGGCCGCCTTCCGGGCGAAAGCATTTGCCGCCTTTCCGGCACGCGCTTTTCGCGGCGCTCAGGATCTGCTTTTGCTCGCGCAGCTGCTTTTTGAGTTGATCGATTTGCTGCTTGCGAGACTCGCTTTCCGAAACCCAGTAGCGCAACTGCTCGTGCTGTCCGTCCATGACGAGCTGCGCCTTGGCCCGATCGCGCCCGAGCTCTTCAAAGCGCTTCCGCAGTTCCTCCATCTGCCGGCCCTGCTCGTCCATGATCTCCTGCGCGGTCCAGCGATCTTCGAGGAGCGAATCGAGCCAGACTTGGCGCGCCGACAAAGCCGCCAGGTCGCGC
>DASXYO010000226.1:0-4425 GCA_036502465.1 Chthoniobacterales bacterium | reverse complement strand
ACGAAGCCCTGGTGGAAACCGTAGGCGGGAGCGAATTCGCACCAGTAACCCATCGGGTAACCGACATACTTCCCGGGAACATTCGCCCCGGCGTCAGCCGGCACGACGCGGTTGCTCTGCACGCGATAACCGTAGGAGCCGGAGCGCTTGTGCTCGATCTTGTTATAGATCGTGAAGTGACCCTTCGGCGTCGGCTTGTTCGGCAGCCCGACCGAAACCGCGGCCGCCATCAGGCAACGATCGCCTTCCATGACATAGACATTCTGTTTCGAGAGCGAGAGATCGACCCGCACCTTCGAAGGATCATGTGGCTTATGCGCGGTGACGTGATACTCGCTGGTCGGCATGGGCAAGGTGCTGCAGCTCGTGAGCAGGACGATGCCGGCGAGCGGCAGGAGGAAAAGAAAGCGAAATATGTGGCGCATAAGTTTCCAACTGGAGAGCTTAGGACGGAGCTTTTGTCAACCAGCGCGACGGCTCGCGAGGCCGTCGCCTAACAAAAAGCCGCTTCACGAATCGAACGCGGAGCGGTCCGTTTAGCGCACCCTGCAGAGGGGCGGCGGTTCCTTAACGGTGGTATTGGATGGAGCCGAAGAGCCCGTGCTCCTCTTCCACGATCCCGGCTGTGAAATAGACCGTGTTGCCGATCACGTGCAGCGCCCAGAGTTCGTCTTCCCGCAGCGGCGTTCCATCCGGCTTCGACATCGCGCCGAGCAGTGCGCCCGTGTTGATGTCGTAACCATGAATCTCGCCGTCGCCGAAGTTCCCGACGAGCAGCGCCCCGGTGAGCGGTCCAAACTTCCGGTCCGGCGCCAGCGCGAGGCCCCAGGGCGAATTGAGCGCGCCGTGCGAGACGAGCCGCTTCACGAAGTTGCCATCCGTATCGAAAACGTTGATGAAACCATGGCCCGGCCCGGCCACGTCATCTTCGGCGTCGCGGTCCTGCTTGGCGTAGGTGACATAGATGAGGCCGTTGATATTCTCGATCCCAAACGGCGCATAACCACGCGGAATAGTCGGATCGACAAACGCATCCTCGTTGTCGATTTCGCCAAAGGTGTCGTCGTAAACACTCACCACACCTTCGTGAAAGTTCGTCACGTAGAGCCGCATCCCGCTCGACGACAGGCCGAGCGCCGCCCCCTTGTAGACCGCGCCCTCGTCGCCATCGTCCACCGCGATGATCGCGTGATCAGAGGCAACTGTCGGGCTCCAGCCCGAGATGCTGCCGTCTTCACCCACGAAGATGAAGACCGCCGGGCCGGAAAGTCCATTTTCCGAAACCACGAAGCCGCTTCCGGAATTGAAGACAATCCCGGTCGGGTTGGCGCCTTCCGTGTTCGTGGCGGAGGGCGGGATGCTCACAACGAGCGACTGCGGCACGCCGCTTTGATCGTAAAGCGTAGAGGTGCCGGTGCCGTTATTCGCCACCCAGATGGTGCCGCTGCTCCCGACCGCGATGCCCCAGCAATTGACGAGGTTGAAATCCGTCCGCCGCGCCGTGCCCGGGATGTCCGAGACGAGGTTGGTGGCCGCGAAGGCGGCGCGCGCATCGTTGGCGCAGGCGAGGACCATGAGGAACGCACTGGCCGCGACGGCCAGGCCGATGAACCGAGAACGACGCTCTCCGGAGAAACTCCGGCGCGTTGCGAAGTGAGTGATTCTCATAGCAGTGACTTTCTTGTTGGAAGTTATGAACGACTGACGCCAACAAGTTTTCGGCGCGTCCCCTCTCGCGACAAGAATTACTCAGTAACGGTTCTGTTACCTGAGTGAGAGTTACTGGAGGGCAGCCCTACATCTGATCTTCGTCATGGCACCACCGTCGGCGTGAGATCGTTGCCGTCGCCGCCTGCGTAGCTGGCTTGCAGGTTGTTTCCGTTCACGTTCACGATCCCGACGTCGGGCAGGTTGCTGAAGCTGCCAGCGATCGGCGTCGCCGCCGTGTTCTTGATCAGGGTCAAGGCTGTCCCCTGAATCAGTTGTCCCTGGGTGCTCCCGCTCAGGTTCACCTTCGCCCCGCTGTTGATCGTCACCCCGTTGGCTATCACCTTGTCGATCTTCGATTTTCTTCCCTTCGCCTTGAAGGTGTAGGAGTAGGTCGCGTCGGCGTTAAAGGTCACGCTGCCCTGGATGGTGAGAGTCAGTTGCTTCTTCCCGCCGTGGACCGGGGCCAGGAAGGCTCCGCCTCCACTTCCTGTTCCAACCGTAACCGCGCGGGAAATGATACCGCTGCCGCCTAGCGTCCCGCCATTTACCGTCACTACGCCTCTGCCGGAGCCCGTTTTATTTTCGATAGCCAGTGTCCCCGCAAAGACAGTAGTTCCGCGCGGGTAAGTGTTCGCGCCGGTCAAAGTGAGGGTTCCCGTGCCGACCTTTTCGAGGAGGCCGCCGGTTATCGTTCCGCTGAAAAGGGTGCTTAGGTTGTTCGTGCCGACGGAGAAGGTGCCTTCCGTGCAGGTGACACTCCCATCGCCTTCGATAGACCCGACCGCGCCAGCTACGTTGGCGAGGACGAGACTTCCGTTACCGAAAATCTCGAAACGGGCTGTGCCTCCGTTTGAGAGGGTGTTCACATTGCACGTCGCACCCGCCCCGCCTTGTGTACCTCCATTTATGATGACTGTCGCACTCATCTCGAAAAGCCGGTAGCTCTCACAAAGCTCGACGAAGCAATCTGCAAAAATGGTGCGGAAACGGCAGGAAGAGTTAGCAGCCTAGCTGGCTTCCAGGGCTCGCCGGTCTGCCGATATCCGGCTGCGATTACTTGAGGCTGCCCTTCTCCACATACCACTTCAGGAACTCGGGCACGAGCCTTCCGCGCCTGACCAAGGGATCGGTCGCGACCCAGGCGCGCGCTTCCTCGAGCGAGGAAGTCTTGAGGATGAACATCCCGCGCACATTGCGGCCCGAGTAGTCTTCGAAGGGACCAGCCTTGAAGACTTTTCCCTCACCGGCGAGGCGGCGGATGTTGGTCAGATGCGCCTCCTGTAATTGATCGAGCTCCGCCTTGGGAAACTCCGGCGCGTTCGGCGGTCGCACGAGGAGGACGACCATGAAGGAATCGAACTCCGTCGGAGCGCTGGAATGCGGCGACGAGGCCGTCTCAGGATTTTGTTTCTCGGCCAACACCGAGACGACGAGGAGAATCAGCGCGAGGCAGGCAAACAATCGAGCGTTCATCCCGCGAGAGTGCGGAGACGTCGGCTGCGGCTCAAGCCATTTCGGCCAGGCGTTCCTTCGTTAGGCGAGTCCACAATTAGATTCGCCTTCGGCGGAATTGGTCGCTACAATCCGCACCGTGCGACGATTTTCTGCCTTCCTCCTTTGCCTCGGAGCCCTCGGCACATCGCAAGCGGCGACGCCCGGTTTCGATGACTTGATCGCGCTGAAAGGCAAGGCGCTCTACAAAGCAGCGGACGACATTTCCTACGACCGGAGAAAGGATTTCTCCGCCGCGGAGCTGACTACAATCACCGAGCGGCTGGCGGCAGACAAAAACCAACTGACCAAGGAGGATGACCATCGCTACGCCTTCGGTTGCTTCTTCACCGCCGCCTGCGACTGCGCGACTGGCCGCGAACTTCCGCGGCTGATCACAGTTTACGGCGGCCTCGAACCAGCGAGTTACGAAAAACGCTCTCTCCTCGGCCCGCTCGCCGGCGCCTGGATTCTTCATGAGCTGGAAGCGCGCACCGACTGGCCTGTGATCGAGCTGCCGCGCGGCGCGAGCGCGCCTCCTGCAGAGTTGGCCGGCGCGGCGCCGGACCTGGTGGCGGCGTGGCAACTCTACAAGCGTTCGACGGAGACCGTCGAACACGCCTTCGAGCACGGCCCGGAGGAAAAAGGAATCAGTTTTCAGACTAACGAGCGAGCCTTCGACGCCCTCGTCGACAAAGTGTTGCGCAAACAAGGCGAGCACCTCGCGCAGGAACTCGACCGCTTTCTCTGGAGCGGCTGGTGCGGCTTTGGCAGCGACTCCCTTTTGCAGCCGCAATCGCTCGCCTTCTTCATGGCGCTGCTAAACGAAAATCGCATCGCCGAAGCGGTCGGGGCCGCCAGCCATCTGCAAAGCGACAAACCGATAGTGACACGCGACGGAACGGTCGATGCCCGCATTGCATTCCTGAAAAAGTGCGGGCTCGACTGGGAAGCGATTCTGGCCGGCGCCCAACTCGAGAGCGAACTCTCGGGCCGCGTCTTCCGAGACGATTCGCACTGCCTGGAGGAATTGGCCACCTTCGGCTCCGAGCGGTCGGCGACGTTCCTTTTGGAAATGGCCCGTCGCTCGAAGCCGGACATGCGCTCCTCCTACGCGCTGGCGCTGACCGCCTTCGTCCCCGGCAGTACTGGGAACATGGACGTTGGAAGTTCCGCGGATCTCGAGCGACAAAGCGCCGCCCCGATCTCGGACGAAACCAAAGC
>DASXYO010000225.1:0-6074 GCA_036502465.1 Chthoniobacterales bacterium | reverse complement strand
GAGGCGACGCAATCCGCCGGAGAATTGCGCGAGCCGCCCGTCGCGTGGACGCTGCGCGGTGATTCCCATCACTGAGAAACTACTCTCCGGCTCCGGCGGCTGGCAGGCGATGAAGGCGGCGCGCGAGCTGGTTAAAGCTGATCGAGTGTCGGGAGTCACCTATGAGCCGCCCCTCCTCGCCGGCGAAGTGCGCGAGGGGCAAAAGAAGTACCGTGCCGGGCTGCGCATCCGCAGCGCGATCGAGGTCGAGAACATCTGTACCTGCCGTGAGTCGCGCGAGTGGGGAAAGATCTGCGTGCACTCGCTCGCCGTCGGGCTCGACTATCTCGCACCTGCGCCTGTGCAAACGCCGATCGTATCGCAAGAAGTGCCAGCGGCGGTTGAGATGCGCTTCGTTTCGTTAGGCCGGGTCGGGGTCCGACCGCTTTTGCTGCAATTCATTCTCCCGCCAAATTTTTCCGCTGCCTGGGCCAGGGGACAGATCATGGTCTGCATTGAAGCGGAGATCGAAGGGCGACGAATAGTGCTCGACGCGCTGCCTCGCGGTGAGCATTTCGGTTGCGATGAATTTGATCTTGTCGCGCTCAATTCGTTAGGCAGGGAGGCCGCTGCGGTGAACATGCTGTCCGCCGCGGACTTCCTGCGTTGGCTGCCGGCGTTGCGGGGGCATCCGCGGGTCGGCTTTGGGAAAGCGAACCCGGCCCGAGTTCTTAGTGAGCCCTATCGACCGAGGATCGCGTTGCGAAATGCGGGTAATGGTTTCGAGCTGGCCGCCAGTCTCGCTGAAAATGAAACTCCGCTCCTCGTCCAGCCGAACGCATGGCTGATCCGCGGTCGCGATTTTCTCGAGATCGGGTCCGATCTACCCTCCCGCCTAACGAATGTTTTGCGGGAACCTTTGCGACTGAGGGCTGAGCAGGTCGATGATTTTCTGGCCCTCGAACTCCCGCTGTGGCGCGAGGTCGCCGACATTGAACTTCCGCCCGGAATTTCGCTGCCCACGGTTGAGGCGGCACAGCCGTGCTTTCGTCTCCAGTTGGAAGGTTCCCTGCAGAATCTGCGCGCGGTTCTTCGCTGCCAATATGGTGAACGCCCCGCTTTTCCGCCCATGTCCGAGCCGGAAAAGGGTTTCGCTTTTCGAGACAAGAAGGCGGGCGAGCGCCTCTGCGTGCGCAACCTCGCGCTCGAAAAAGAGTCGGTCGCGCGGATGGAGCGCGCCGGATTCACTTTTGCTCGCGACGTTTTCGAGATGCGCGATTCGAGGCGCATCGTACGTTTCTTTGCTTTCGATTTTCCGTCCTTGCCGGCGGAGTGGGATGTTTCGGTTTCGCCGCGCCTCGAGAAGGCCAGCAGCCAACTCGAGCCGGTCGCGCCCACCATCGAGATCGTTCGCTCGGGTGAAGATTGGTTCGAACTGAAATACTCCGTCGCGACCGGGGCGGGGGAAGGGATTCCGCTCGCCGAGGTGCAACGACTTCTTCGTTCTGGCCAGAATCAGACTCGCCTAACGAATGGTAAAACAGCGGTTCTTGATCCGGATGCACTCGATGATTTCGAACAGGTGCTGCGCGATGCCGATCCGCGGCAAAATCAGCCCGGCGTTTATCGGCTAAAAAAAGTCCAGGCCGCTTACCTGGCCAAGACGGCGGAGGAAATCGGCGCGCGCCTGGTCGGCGCCGCGCAGATCATGAGCCAGGGTCGTGAGCTGGGTGCGCTCGGCTCGCTCGAGACGCAACTGCGCGATTACCAGCTCACCGGCGTGCGTTGGCTGGCCGCGCTCGCGGCTCAGAATCTTGGTGGGATCCTGGCGGACGAGATGGGCCTCGGGAAAACTGTCCAAACCCTCGCCCTGCTCCGGCTCGAGCGCGGACGCGGCCCGGCGCTGATCGTTTGCCCGACCTCGCTGCTTTCCAACTGGGAACGTGAAGCGGCGCGTTTCACCCCGGAGTTGAAGGCGCTCCGAATCGACGGTCCCGAGCGCTCGAAGAAGATCGCCCGTTTGGCTGAATTCGATCTCGGCCTAACGAGTTACGGTTTGTTGCGCCGCGACGCGGAGCTCTACGCTGGCTTCGCCTTGAGCACCGTCGTGCTCGACGAAGCGCAGCACATCAAGAACCCTGACACGCAAAACGCGCAGGCCGCCTTCAGTCTGAACGCCCGCCAGCGTTTCGTCCTTACTGGCACACCCATGGAAAACTCGGTCCGCGATCTTTGGTCGCTGATGAATTTTGTCGCGCCGGGTTATCTGGGAAGCCGGCATGATTTTCGGGAACGCTACGAGCGCCCGCTCACGAGTAATCCCGAGCCGGTGCTGCAGCGCCGATTGGCGCGCCGGTTGCGGCCCTTTCTCCTTCGTCGCCGCAAGATCGACGTCGCGCGCGAACTGCCGGAGAAAATCGAGCAGGTCGTGCCGTGCGAACTGGCGGCGGCCCAGCGCGCCACCTACAATGCGCTCCTTCGCGAAATTCAGCAGGGGATTGGAACGGGCGGGGCGAATGACGGCGCGACCCGGATGAAAATGCTGACTGGCCTCCTGCGTTTACGCCAAACCTGTTGCGACCTGCGCCTGCTCGGGTTTCCGCCTAGCGAGAACAATGAAACCTCGGCCAAGCTCGATCTGCTCGACGAATTGCTCGAGGAAATCATCGATGGCGGCCATCGCGTCCTGATCTTCAGTCAATTCGTCAAGATGCTCGATCTCATCCGCGAGCGGCTGCGAGCGAGCGACACCGCTTATTGTTATCTCGCTGGCCTAACGAAGGACCGACAGGGGGAGGTCGACCGATTTCAGAACGACGACGGCGTCCCGGTTTTTCTGATCAGCCTGAAGGCAGGCGGCGTCGGCCTGAATCTCTCCGCGGCCGACACGGTGATCCATTTCGACCCGTGGTGGAACGCAGCGGTCGAAGCCCAGGCGACCGATCGTGCTCATCGCATCGGCCAAACCCGCGTCGTCACTTCCTACAAGTTGATCGCGCGCGACACGGTCGAGGAAAAGATTCTCAACCTGCAAAAGCGGAAGCGCGAAATGGCAAGCGCGATGCTCGAAACGGAAGAGCCGCTCATGACCGGCCTAACGACCGCCGACCTGGCCGAATTGCTGGCCTAGTTTCCGATCCTTGCCGCTGGGCGATTCTCGCGCCATAACCATCGGATGAGCCTGCCGCAGAGCGATCTACGCGCCCCATCCCGCGGCGCCGCGCTGAAGCAATTCTTCGTCGAGCTGAAGCGGCGCAAGGTTTATCGGGTTGCGGTCGGTTACGTCGTTGTCGCCTGGGTTTTGGTGCAGGTCGCGACCCAGGTTTTTCCATTCTTCGAAGTCCCAAACTGGGCGGTGCGCCTCGTTATTCTTGCCCTCTGCCTCGGCTTCCCAATCGCGGCCATTCTCGCCTGGGCCTACGACATTACGCCCGCGGGGATCAAGCGGACCGAGGATTTGCCGGGAGATGCAATGGGGACAGCGCACTCTCCAAGCATCATCCCGAAAAAGAGCATCGCCGTCCTCCCTTTCGAAAACCTGAGCGACGACCGCGAGAACACTTTCTTCGCCGACGGCGTGCACGATGACATTCTCTCCAGCCTGGCGCGAATCGCAGACCTGAAGGTGATCAGCCGCACCTCGGTGCAACAATACCGCACCGGCACGCGCAATCTGCGAGAGATCGGCGAGGCGCTCGGCGTCGCGCATGTGCTGGAAGGAACCGTGCGGCGATCAGGCAATCGCGTCCGGGTCAACGCGCAGCTCATCAACGCGCGGACTGATGTCCACGTCTGGGCGGAGACGTTCGATCGCGAACTGACGGATCTCTTCGCCATCCAAACCGAGCTGGCCGAGCGGATCGTTAGGGCGTTGCAGGCTAATCTTTCGCCACGGGAAATGGCCGGCCTCTCCATGGCACCGACGAACGACCTTGCCGCCTACGATCTCTATATCCAGGCGCGGGATCTCTTTCGCTGGAGCGGCCTGGGCGATCCGCACGAGAACGGTGAGAAAGCCCTTCCGTTGCTCGAGCAGGCGCTGGCGCGCGATCCGCAGTTTGCCCTCGCGCATTACCTCGCCTCGCGCATTCATGGCGAACTATTTTGGTTTGGCTACGACAAGAGCTGGGTCCGGCTCGCGAAATCGAAGGAAGCAGCGGAAACAGCGTTGCGTTTGCGCCCCGACCTCGGTGAGGGGCATCTCGCGCTCGCCTTTTATCATTATTATTCAGCGCGCGACTATGAGGAGGCGATTCGTGAGCTGACCCTCGCGCAACGCGCCTTGCCTAACGAGGCCGATGTGGCCAGCGCGCTGGGCGTGATCGAGCGTCGCCGCGGTCGCTGGGAGGAATCGATTCTTCATCTGGAGCGCGCCAGGCAGCTCGATCCGCGGAATATCTCCGCCCTCTGGAACCTTTCCGAGACGCTGACTTACTTGCGGCGTTACCAGGAAGCGGACGACGTGCTCGCGGAAGAGTCTTCGATTGCCCCCGATGCGCACATGATTCCGATCGCGCGGGCCGATCTCCGGTTGCGTGAACACGGCGAGACGGCTCCTCTGCGTCAGGCCTTGCAGCGGATTCCGAAGGGGTTCGATCCGGGCGGCGCCGTGACGACGATCGCCGTGCGGCACGCCTTGATCGAACGCGATTACGACGAGGCCGCGCGGAGGCTGGGGACCTGCACGGAATGCAAATATAACGACATTGGCTTGTGCGGGTTCGTGGGCGCGCTCGATGATTATACCGTTCCGCGTGATTGGTATGTCGGTTTGATCGCGCGCGGTCGCGGGAACGAGGAGGAGGCCGGGCGGGCGTTCCGGGCGGCCAAGGAGGCGGTGCTGATTGAAGCAGTCGAATCGCCTAACGATCCTAAGATTCTGATCATGCAGGCGTTGATCGATTCCATGCTGGGCCGGGAGGATGAGGCGATCGCTACTGGCGAACGCGCGGTGCAGTTGCTCCCGATTTCGGCCGACGCGCTCGACGGCCCGCTCCTTGCGACCAACCTGGCGGCCATCTACGCGCAGTTAGGCCGGAACGATCAAGCTCTCGACCTCCTCGCGAAGCTCGTTAGGCAGATCGGCGGGCCGACGCCCGGGACGCTGCGCGTCGAGCCGCAGTGGGATCCTTTGCGGGACGATCCGAGATTTCATGACTTATCGTTAGGCGAATTTGGGACGGAATCGAAGTGATACTTTTGCCAGTAACGGATCGACGCGGCTACCGCCATAAAGCTCGGGTCGGCCAACTCGTAGTCCTCTAGTCGCTCTTGCGCCGCGCCGGATTCCAAAATGTCCCGCGCTTCGTAGGCGGCAAACGCCGGAACCAGATCCGCTTCGGTGCGCCCCTTGCGAAGCTCATCGCGGAACCATTCCGCCCAACGGCGCACTCGCTCCTCAAGAGCGTCGAAATGCGTCGCCAGATTCCCGGTGACGGATCCGAAGTGAGGAAGATAAAGATGTGCGATGGGCAACGCGCGCATCCGATCGATGGATTCCAGCCACGATTCGACATGCAACTCCGGAGGAACAAAGGGTGGCACTGGAGGGCCGTCGTCAAGTTGCACTCCAGCAACGTCGCCGCCGAAAAGATTGTCTTCCCATTGGTAAACGTTGTGGTGCGACGCGTGTCCCGGAGTGGCCAACGCACGCACCTCGTATCCGCCGGCGCGGATGATTTCGCTGTCGTTAGTCATCTGCACTTGGTCCGCCGGGATCGGACGCATTTCGCCCCAGAGTCGCTGCATTTGATCACCAAAAATGCGCGTAGCGGATTCCATCAACCGGGCCGGATCGACCAGATGACGCGCCCCGCGCGGGTGAACGTGAATCGTGGCGCCCAGCTCCGCGAAACGCCAGGCCGCGCCAGCGTGGTCGAGGTGGATGTGGCTGAGAAAAACATGGCGTACGTCGTTAGGCGAAAAGCCGGCGGCGCGCATCGCAGTCGCGACCTTCTCAAAGGTCGCCTCCGCGCCGGTATCGAAAAGCGCGATGCCTTCTTTTGTCTCGAGCGCGGTCGCGGCGATGATGCCGGGCCGGCCGAGATGCCGGGTGTCGAGGACGTGAATCCCCATCACTCCCACTCGATCGTGCT
>DASXYO010000224.1:0-13733 GCA_036502465.1 Chthoniobacterales bacterium | reverse complement strand
TAAAGAAATCAAGGAAATGGGATCGGATGAGTTGCTGACCAAGAAGCGCGACCTGCGCCAGGAAAGTCTGCACCTCCGCCTTCAGCAGCAGAGCGGACAGCTCGAACAACCGAGCCGGATGCGTCTCTTGCGCCGCGATGTCGCGCGGATCGAGACCCAGCTGACGCAGCTCAACAAAAAGACCGCGACGAAGAAATAACGATCATGGACGAAGCGACCAAGCAGGAAACCCCGACCCTCGAATCCACTCGCGGCACGCGCAAGACGCGCGTCGGCCAGGTGATTTCGAGCGGGATGAACAAGACGATTGTCGTCCAGACGGTGACCCGCGTGCCGCACGCCACCTTCGGTAAGATCGTGAAGCAGAAGAAGAAATTTTACGCGCACGACGAGGAGAGCAAAGCCAAGGCCGGCGACACGGTCCGCATCATGGAGACGCGGCCCTTAAGCAAGCTGAAGCGCTGGCGCCTCGTCGAAGTGGTCCAGAAGTAGAGAAAGATTTTTTATGGTTTACCTGAGATCCAGATTGGATGTGGCCGACAATAGCGGTGCGCGGATGGCGACGATGATCGGCGTGATCGGCAAGGGCGGCGCGAAATGCGCCGGGATCGGTGACGTCATCACGGCCAACGTCAAAGAAGCGAGCGCGACCGGCGCGGTAAAGAAGGGCGATGTCGTCCGTGCCGTCTTGGTGCGCACGAAGCAGCCGATCCGTCGCGATGACGGTTCGCTCCTCCGTTTCGATAACAACGCGATCGTGATCATTGACAAGGATCTCAACCCGCGCGGCACCCGTATTTTCGGGCCGGTCGCGCGTGAACTGCGCGAACGCAATTTCATGAAAATCGTCTCGCTGGCTCCGGAAGTGTTATGAACCGGCTCAAGCATCACGTTAAAAAAGGCGACCGGGTCGAAGTGATCGCGGGCAACTTCCGCGGTTCCTCGGGCAAGATCCTCCAGGTGCTGCCGAAGAAAAACCGCGTCCTGATCGAAGGCGTGCGCCTGATTAAGAAGCACATGCGCAAATCGCAGGACAACCCGTCGGGCTCGATCGCGGAACGGGAAGGCCCGATTCACATCTCGAACGTGAAACTGGTCGAGCGCGAGAAGGGCAAGGAGACGAAGAAGAAGACCAAAACGAAAGCGACGAAGGAGAAAAAGACCAAGAAAGACGAGTAACCTCGCGCCTGGTCACCTTGCAGGTCGATATTTAGAAAATGGAAAACGAATTTTACCGCGAATACAAAGATCGCGTCATCCCCGCACTGAAAGAGCAGCACGGGTACAAGAACGATCATCAGATTCCGAAACTGGAGAAGGTTGTGATCAACACTTCGGTCGGTTCGCAATCGGACGTGAAGCAGGCTCTCGAAGACGCCAAGACCGAGCTTGCGCTCATCACCGGCCAGAAGCCGGCTGAGACGCGGGCCAAGAAAAGCATTTCGAATTTCAAGCTGCGCAAAGAGCAGGCGATCGGCGCCAAGGTGACCCTGCGGGGCGAACGCATGTATGAATTCATGGAGCGCCTGATCAAGGCCTCGCTCCCGCGCATCCGCGATTTTCGCGGGGTTCCGCCGAAAGGTTTCGACGGTAACGGCAATTACACCCTCGGGGTTTCCGACCAATCGATTTTTCCCGAAGTCGAGCTCGACAAAATTAAGCGCAACATCGGTTTTGATGTTACAATCGTGACCACCGCGCGCACTGACGAAGAGGCCAAATCGCTCCTGAGCGAGATGGGAATGCCCTTCAGCGACCGGCCGAAGAAACCCGCCGCGCAAGCCGCCTAACGAACCCACATGAGCACTGTCACTGATCCTATTGCCGACCTTCTGGCCCGCGTGCGTAACAGCACCCAGGCGCAGAAGCTCGAGATGTTTGTCCCTTACTCGAAGGTGAAGAACGAGATCGTTCGCATCCTGAAAGAGGAAGGCTACATCACCGATTACGCTCTCGATACGACCGCGGCCCATCCGCGGATCAAGATCACCAACAAGATTTCGAATCGCACCAGCGCCATCACCGGCTTGAAACGCGTCAGCCGTCCCGGCTTGCGACGCTATGTGGGGGCGGATGAAATTCCGCGCGTCCTTGGCGGAATGGGCACGGCGATTTTATCCACCTCGCGCGGCGTCATGTCGGGCCGGGAAGCGAAGAAACAAAAAGTGGGCGGCGAATTGCTCGCCTACGTCTGGTAACTCACGCGCTATGTCACGGATTGGAAACAAGGCGGTCGAAATTCCCGCCAAAGTCAAAGTGAACATCGACCAGAGCGGCAAGGTCGCGGTCGAAGGTCCGAAAGGAAAGCTCGACTGGAAGCTGCCGAAGGGCATCAAGGCCAGCGTGGCCGACAACGAAGTGTCGTTAGTCCGCGATGCCGAGACGCGCAGTGTGAAAGCGTTGCACGGTCTTTCGCGCGCCCTGATCAACAACATGGTCGTTGGCGTGAGCGAAGGTTTCACCAAGAATCTCGAAATCGAAGGCGTTGGTTTCAAGGCCGCGGTCCAGGGCAAGAACCTCAATCTCAGCCTCGGCTTTTCTCATCCGGTTCTTTTCCCAATTCCGGCCGACATCAAAATTACCGTGACCGATAACACCAAGATCGCGATCGCCGGCGTGGATAAGAAGACCGTTGGCCAAGTCGCGGCTGATATCCGTCGCTACTACCCGCCCGAGCCTTACAAGGGCAAAGGCGTTCGTTATGCGGGCGAGCAGGTTCGCCGCAAGGAAGGCAAAACCGTTCAATAGTTATGGCTACGATTAATCGAAAAGTCATTCGCGGACGCATCCACAACCGCATCCGCCGCAAGGTCTCGGGAACCGCGGAACGCCCGCGTCTCTGTGTCTATTTCTCCGGTAAACATGTCTACGCACAGGTCGTCGATGACGAGAAGGGTGAGACGCTGGTTTCCGCCGGGACGACGGAAAAGGATTTGGCCAAGGGCAAACACGCGGCTAATCGCGCGACCGCGGAAAAGATCGGCAAGCTGGTCGCGGAACGCTTGCTGGCAAAAAATATCGACAAGGCAGTTTTCGACCGTGGCGGATTTCTTTACCACGGCAAGGTGAAAGCGCTGGCCGACGCGGCGCGCGAAGGCGGACTGAAACTTTAATATGGCATACGCAGGCAACCAAGGCAGACGAAGCGACTCACGCACCACGGACCGGACGCCTCCGGCTAGAGGCGACACGACCGAGAAGGTGGTGTTCATCAACCGCTGCGCCAAGGTCGTGAAGGGTGGACGCCGTTTCAGCTTCAGCGCGCTCATCGTGGCGGGCGATCACGACGGCAAAGTGGGCTGCGGATTCGGGAAGGCCAACGAAGTCGCGGAAGCGATCCGCAAGGCCTCGGAAGCGGCCCGCAAGTCGATGGAAAAAATGTCGCTGCGCGATAACACCATTCCGCATGAAGTGATCGGTGAATTCGGTGGCGGTCGCGTCATGCTGCGTCCGGCATCGCCTGGAACGGGCGTCATCGCTGGTGGCGGTGTGCGCGCGGTTGTCGAAGCGGTCGGCATTCGCGACGTGCTTGCGAAGTCGTTAGGCTCGAGCAATCACGCCAACGTGGTCAAGGCCACGATCGAAGCGCTGCGCTCTTTGCGCCGGCGCGATGAAATTTTCAAGACCCGCGGCATTCGCGTGCACAACGCGAATAACGGCGGGGAGTCGCAGGAAGCGCAGTCATGATTCGTTTACATAATCTCAAACCGCGGCCCGGCGCGAAGCATCGTACGAAGCGACTCGGCATCGGCGAAAGCTCGGGCCACGGCAAAACAAGCGGCAAGGGCCACAAGGGCCAGAAAGCGCGTTCTGGCGGCAGCATCCGTCTCGGATTCGAAGGCGGCCAGATGCCGCTCATTCGGCGGTTGCCGAAGCGCGGGTTCAACAATGCCGCCTTCAAGAAAACCTACGCCCTGATCAATCTCGACGACCTGAACGAATTCAAGGCCGGCTCGGTGATTAACGAAGCGATGCTGCGTGAATCGAAGCACATTCGCGGCAAAGTAGTCGGACTGAAAATTCTCGGCCGCGGTGAACTGAAGCACAGCCTGACGATCGAGGCGGACCGCGTGAGCGAGTCGGCGCGCGAAAAAATCGAGAAGGCCGGCGGCACCGTGACTTTGCGCGAGCGCAAGTCACTCACCGACGGAAAGCGATCTGAATCGGCCGAGCCGAAACAGGAAACCCCGAAGCCGGCAGCGCCGAAGGCGAAAGCGAAAGCCAAGGCGAAAAAACCGGCGGCGAAGAAAAAGAAAACCGCTGAATAAGCGGTTGCGCACTTAGCGGATGGTTTCGGCTTTTCTCAACACGGTCAAAATCCCGGAACTACGCCGGCGGATTTTATTCACCCTCGCGGTCATCGTGGTCGTGCGTCTCGGCGCGGCGATCACGACCCCCGGCGTCAATCCGGCGGTTCTGCAGGATTGGTTCCGGACTTCATCGCAAAGTGCGGGCGGCGGCGTGGCTGCGCTCTTCAATTTGTTCAGCGGCGGCGCGCTCGAGAACTGCGCCATCTTTTCGTTAGGCATCATGCCTTACATCAGCGCCTCGATCATGCTGCAACTTTTGACGGCGGTTATTCCGTCGCTCAGTCGTATGTCGCGTGAAGACGGCGGCCGGCAGAAAATCATGCAGTACACTCGTTATGCGACGGTCGTGCTCTGCATTTTCCAAGGCTACCTCCTGGCGGTTTCGTTTCAGCATCCGGAGTCGTATCACACCATGCTTCCTGGCATCACGGAGACGACCGCGCGATTAGGGATTCCACTCGTCGATAATCTGGGGTGGTCCTTCCGGATTATCACTGTTCTTACCCTGACATCGGGCACGCTCTTCCTCATGTGGTTGGGCGATCAAATTACCGATCGCGGCATCGGCAATGGTATTTCGTTGATCATTACCATCGGCATCGTGGCGCGCCTGCCCGCGGCGCTTGCCCAGGCTTGGAAAACTTTCATCCCTTCAGCAGCGACGGGACAGAGCCAGGTGAGTCCCGCGATTCTCGTCCTGATGGTGGCGTTTCTTTTTATCGTGATCGCAGCCGTCATCGCGGTTACGCAGGGCGTGCGCAAGATAACTGTGCAGTACGCAAAACGTGTCGTAGGCCGGAAAATGTACGGTGGTCAGACGCAATACATGCCGCTGAAGGTGAACTACGCCGGCGTCATGCCGATCATCTTTGCCTGGGCACTTCTGCTTTTCCCGACCACCATCGTCGGGCTCGCGTTCAAGAACAGCCGCACGGCGAAGATGATCGCGGACAATCTTTCGAACGGCTGGCTGCATTACCTCGTTCTCGCGGCGATGATTTTCTTCTTCAGTTATTTCTGGGTGGCGACGCAGTTCCAGCCGTCGCAGATCGCGGATGACTTGAAGAAATACGGCGGCTATATCCCAGGCGTGCGGCCGGGCAAACCGACAGCGGATTTTCTCGATTTCACGATGACGCGGCTGACTTTTGCAGGCGCGATCTTCCTTACCCTGATCGCGATTTTGCCGAGTCTGTTAAGTCAGGGGCTCCATGTTCCGGTTATCACCGCACAATTTTTCGGCGGCACGAGTCTGCTCATTATTGTGGGTGTCATCCTTGATACAATGCGGCAGGTGGAGACGCATCTGATTCAACGGCACTACGATGGGTTCCTGCGCAAAGGCCGGATTCGGGGTCGTGCTTTTGACCGTTCTTCCTACAATCGTGGCGAGGCCGCGCAGCAGGGGACTCTCATGTGGCTCTACGTCGGCATCGCGGTCCTGGTCATCGGCGGAGTGGCAATTTTTCTCTACGGGCGCTAGGTGAAAAGTCGCATCGTGCTTCTCGGCGCGCCCGGTTCCGGAAAAGGAACGCAGGCGGAATTGATCACCCGCCATTTTGCCATCTCGGTCACTTCGCCGGGGACAATTTTGCGGCGTGAACGTGATCTCGGCACGCCCTTGGGTCTCGAAGCCGATGAAGTGTCGAAACAGGGCGGCCTCGTGCCGGACGACGTTATCGTCCATCTGATCGAGGACTGGCTGAACCTCCATGGCAAAGATGGCTTCGTTTTCGACGGTTTTCCGCGAACGGTGAAGCAGGCCGAGCGCTTGAACGAAATTTTGCAAAAAAAGGGCAGCTCGCTCGATCTTGCGATCTGGTTGGAGGTTTCCGAGCAGACAGTCCGCGATCGCATCGCCAGCCGGTTGCAGTGCCGCCGTTGCGGTTTCACGACCAGCGTAACGAGTGCGGGTTTTGCCGATCGCCCGATCTGTCCTTATTGCGATGGACCGCTTATTCGGCGCGACGACGATGACGCCTCCGTTTTGCAAACGCGACTCGCGGAATTCAAATCCAAGACGGAGCCGCTCCTTTCTTTTTACGAAAAGGATGACGCGCTGCATCGCATCGATGGCAACCGGGATCGCGATGCGGTTTTCGCGGACATCTCGGCCTTAATCGAAGAGCGGACAAAATGATCCCGATCAAGTCGGCTCGGGAGATCGACAAGATGCGGATTGCCTGCCGCACGGCGAGCGATGTTCTGGAGCGGATTGCGGAACTGATTCGTCCCGGCATTTCGACGAAGGAGATTGATCAGGCGGCTGCGGACCTGATGGCGGACGCGGGAGTGCGAAGTGCGTTTCTTGGCTATCGGCTCGGCCATCGTGTTTTCCCTGGGAACATTTGCATTTCCCTTAACGATGAAATCGTCCACGGAATCGGCACCCAGCGCCGAATTCAATACGGCGACATCGTGAAACTCGACATCGGAGTCGTGCAGGACGGCTGGGTCGGCGATACCGCGGCCACGGTCCCGGTCGGTATGATCGACGAGCGCATTGAGAAGCTTTTGGAAGTGACGCAGAGCGCCTTGCGGCGCGCGATCACCCATGCCCTGGCAGGCGAACGGCTCGGTGACCTGTGTGCTTCGATCGAAGAGGAAGCGATGAAGCACCACTTCAGTGTCGTTAGGGAATTTGTCGGCCACGGGGTGGGGAGGAAATTGCATGAAGAGCCGCAGGTGCCGAACTACGGCAAGCGCGGGAGCGGTCCGCGCCTCAAGGCCGGCATGACCCTGGCGATCGAGCCGATGATCAACCTCGGCGGCGCGGGCGTGCGGCTCCTTGAAGACGGCTGGACGGTCTGCACGTCCGACGGTTTGCCCTCGTCGCATTTTGAACACACGGTTTTGATCACAAAAGAGGAACCTGAGATCCTGACATGGCGCGCAAAGACGCAATTGAGGTAGAGGGCACGGTGGTCGAACTCCTGCCGAATACAATGTTCCGGGTGGAACTGCCCAACGGGCATCGCGTCCTCGCCCACATCTCCGGAAAAATGCGAATGCACTTCATTCGCATCTTGCCAGGGGACAAAGTTATGCTAGAGGTTTCTCCCTACGATTTGTCGAAGGGGCGAATCACTTTTCGCCATCGCTAGCGCGGAGAAAAGACTCCGCGTTTTTCGTCTCGTGAAACCATGAAAGTACGACCGTCAGTTAAAAGACTTTGTGAAGGCTGCAAGATTGTGAAGCGCAAGAACGTGGTGCGCGTGATCTGCGCCAAGAACCCGCGCCATAAGCAGCGCCAAGGCTAGGAAATCGTTATGCCAAGATTACTCGGAGTTGAAATTCCCGCCGACAAGCGCATCGAAGCGTCGCTCACCTACATTTACGGCGTTGGCCCGGCGACCGCGAAGCGCGTTCTCGAGCAGACCAATATTGACCCCAACCTGCGGGCGAAAGATCTCACCCCACAGCAGATCAACGAGATCATCCAGATGATCACGCGCAACAAGCTCCCGATAGAGGGCGATCTACGGCGCGAAGTGCAGGGCAACCTGAAACGCCTCCAGGCGATCAATTGTTATCGCGGCATCCGGCATCGCCGCGGCTTGCCCGTGCGCGGCCAGCGCACCTCGACCAACGCCCGCACCCGCAAGGGCCCACGCAAGACGGTCGGCGTCATCCGCAATAAGGACGCGAAGGCGGGAAAAGTTTAACCTAACGAACTGACATGGCTGAAGATTCCGAAAACCAAACTCCGGCTCAAGAGCCGACGACCCCGGCCGCAGAAGAGCGGACCGCAGCTCCAGTGAGCGAAGCGCCGCCAGAAAACACCGCTGAGAAGTCGGCCGAAGCTCCGCCTGCTGCGGAGGCAACCCCGGCCACGACAGAAGCTGCGGCAGCGCCCGCTAAAGCCGAGGCAAAGCCCAAGCCTGCCAAGAAGAAGAAGGCAGAGGCGCCGGTCGCCGAAGCGCCCAAGGAAAATCTTTCGCTCGACCCGAACGACGTCGAGAAGCCGAAGATCATCAAGGCGAAGGGGAGCAAAAACGTTTACTCCGGCTACGCCCACGTCCTTTCCACTTTTAACAACACGATCGTCACCATCACCGACCTGCAAGGCAATGTGATCGGCTGGTCAAGCGCCGGGAAAGTCGGCTTCAAGGGCTCGCGCAAAAGCACCGCCTACGCTGCCCAAATGGTCGCGCAGGACGCTTCGCGCCAGGCGATGGGCCACGGTCTTAAGGAAGTCGAAGTTCTCGTTAGGGGACCGGGTGCAGGTCGCGAATCCGCGGTCCGCGCGCTCCAGGCCATCGGCCTCGATCTCACTGTCATCCGCGACGTCACTCCAGTCCCGCACAACGGTTGCCGCCCGCCGAAACAGCGCCGCGTCTGATTTAATCTCAACCTTAGTTTTCAATGGCCAGATATACCGGACCCAAAACCAAAATCGCCCGCCGCTATGGCGTGCCACTTTTCGGACCTTCGAAGTCGCTCGAGCGGAAGAATTATCCGCCTGGAATGCACGGCCCGAAAGGTTCGCGGCGCAAGCAATCCGATTACGCGATCGCGCTCGGCGAAAAGCAGAAGCTCCGCTTTCAATACGGCCTGATGGAAAAACAGTTTCGTCGCATTTTTGAAACCGCGCTCCAACGCCGTGGCGTTACTGGTGAGACTCTTCTCCAGTTGCTCGAGACTAGGCTCGATAATGTCGTTTTCCGTCTCGGTCTTGCGAATACCCGCAGCGCGGCGCGTCAGCTGGTGTCGCACGGCCACGTCCAGGTGAACGGTCGCAACGTCAACATCGCCTCCTTCAACGTGAAGACGGGCGACGAGATCATGATCAAGGATCGTCCCAAGTCGCGTCAGCTGGCCTTGCGCAACATGGAACTGACCCAGATCGCGCCGGTGCCGGATTGGCTGACGGTGGACCGCGATGCGCTGACCGGAAAAGTCGCGCACATACCATCCCGCGAAGAAATGCAGCCGATGGTCAACGAGCAGTTGATCGTCGAGTTGTACTCTCGTTAGGAGCGAACTATTCGCTGACGGCTTGTTCCAGCGCTTCGAGAGCTTTGTCGTAGCTACAACGCGCCAGGTAATGCGCGAGCTGCGGATCGACCGGCTGCGGCAGCGCTTCACCCAGCGCGACGATCTTTTCCGAAACCGCCTTCAGTTTTGCGATGTGCTGCTCTGGCGCGCTCCGGCTGGCTTCATCGGCGATCAAAGCGCGTCGTTCGCGCAGCGCGGCGGCCAGCTCCGTTTCGGGTGATTTGAGGGAGTTAATTTTCATCTGAGATTTCGCAACTAAAGCTTGAATCCCGTCGCGCTTTAAAGCAAGCCTCCGAGATGGCTGAGCCAGAGACGAAACGCGTCCTGATTGTAGACGATGACACGGCGGTGCTGCGTATCATGCGCGAGGCGCTTCAGACCCTTTTGCATTGGGAGATCGACACTTCGCCCAAGCCGGAATACGGCTTTGAGCTGGCGCTGAAAAAGACGTACGACCTGATGATTTTCGATTTCTCGATGCCGATGATCGACGGCACCCTCCTCTTTCTTCTCATCTCCAAAGTCTACGAGAACTCTTGCCCGCCGCGGACCGTTCCGCCGTTGCTGCTCGTGAGCGGCCAGGGAGCGGATGAACGCGCGCAGGAACTCCTGAAGGAAGCGCGCGTCCGGGGTTTCCTGGCAAAACCCTTTACGATCAATCGATTGGTCGAGAAGGTGAAGACCTGTTTCCCGGAAATGGGGACCGTTTCCGGCGTCTAGACCTCAGGCGCAGTGCGACGAGCGGTTGTTTCGCTCGTTAGGCCAGTTCGGCTTCGGCCAGCAGCTGGCGCCGGGCCTCGAGCCAGTCGTGCGCGGAATCGCCGGCGACCCCATTCTTGGCGCGCCATTCGGAAATAAAATAGGCCCGGGTGCGGATCTGCTCGTCTGTGACGGTGGAACCAGAAGTGGTTTCCGCTGTTTTTTTCGCCCGCGACTTGCGCGGGGCGCTGGCCTTTTTAACCGTGGTGCCGCGACTCTTGGCGGTCTTCTTCGCGGGCGCAGTTGCCTTCGTTGCGGGTTTTTTTGTTGGGGATGGCTGGGCGGGTCCGGTAGCGCTGTGACCGTTGCTCGATTCCATACCGGGCGCGGCGGAGGAGATCTCCGGCGCCGTTGCCTCTTTCGATTTTTTTGAACTTTTCGCCATTTACTTTTCCTTTGGGTCGGCCAAGCCTGTACCCGCCGAGCGCCCAGTGCGCAAGGGGAAAGGGCACGAAAAGAGCTTCTGCGGCAAGCGATCAAACCTAACGATGAGGCACTTTATTTTTAGATGGGCGATCACGACGGTCGCCGTCATGGTCGCCGCCTCGTTCATCAGCGGAATTCGCTACGACAGCGCTGCGTCCCTCGTCGGCGCCGCGCTTCTTCTTGGGATTCTGAACGCGTTTCTGCGGCCCGTTCTGCTCCTCCTTATGGCGCCGCTCATTATTCTCACCCTCGGCATTTTCATTTTCGTCGTGAATGGCCTCATGCTGCTCCTCGTGAACCAGTTCGTCCACGGTTTCCACGTGGACAGTTTCGGGAGCGCGTTCTGGGGCGCGATTTTGATCAGTATCGTGAGCTGGATCTTGAGCGCGTTCTTCCGCGGGAGCGACGGCCGCGTGCATCCCCTGACTCACCACACGCAGATGCGGCGGGTCGAAGGCCGCGTCGTCGGGAGCAGCAAGCCGGGCGAATCATGACTTACTGCCTCGGCATGCTCTGTCGGCAGGGCGCAGTTTTTCTTTCCGATTCCCGCACCAGCGCCGGGATGGATAACATCACGACCCGGACCAAGATGCGGATTTACGAGAAACCGGGCGACCGCGTGATCTGCATCATGAGCTCGGGAAATCTCTCGCTCACCCAGGCGACGCTCGCCCTGATTGATGACGATTTGCATCTCAACGAGAGCCATCCCTCTCGCAAACATTTGCTCAACCGCGAGACGCTCTACGAGACCGTCCGCTATATCGGTTCGAAGGTGCGGATGGTGGAGGCGCGCGACCGGGCCGCGCTCGAGGCCGACGGCTTCGATTTCAATATCAACCTGATCGTTGGCGGCCAGATCGCCGGGCTGGCCCCGGAAGTCCATTCCATTTACCCGCAGGGGAACAGCATTCATGCGAGCCGCGATTGTCCCTATTTGCAGATCGGGGAATCAAAATACGGGAAGCCGATTCTGGATCGCGGACTGCGCTACGACGGCACCCTCATGGATGCGCTCAAGTTCGGCATCATCTCGATGGACGCGACGATGAAGAGCAACGTCGCGGTCGGCCCCCCGATCGATATCCTCTGTTACAAGACTGATTCATTGCAGGTCAAAATGCGCACCCGTCTCGAGGAAAATGACCCCTACCTGGTGGAGATCAGCCAGAAGTGGCAGGACGGAATCGTCCGACTCGTTAGGCAAATGCCGGTGGCGGATTTCAGCAAGACCGCCCTCGGCTTCGCGACCGCGGCCTGATTGCGGCGACGCCCTTCTGGGGCTTTTCGTAGAGACGGGCGGCCGACCCGCTCAAGCCCCGGTTTTCCCGGGTGTCTGAAGTGTTTCAGGGCCTTGGTCTGGTTCCTGCTTTTACCTGTCCTCGGAGTCCAAACCACTTCCCTTAATCATTATGCTCACTTCGACCAAACAACATATCTGCGCGCTCACCATTTTGGTGGCTGCCGCATCTGCGTCTCTCGGCCAGGAGGCCCACACCGTGACCTCCACGGAGATCGCAAAAGCGACAGTCCCGGCTTCGCCGGCCGTCGGCGGCACGACCGCGCAGGCTTCGGAACTCGCTCCGATGACACTCGTCCAGGCTTCACCCACAGCGGTGCATCCTCCGACGACCGTGACCCCGGCCCAGGCGCCCGCGACGCCTCCGGCTGGGACGTCAACCACGGCCACCACCACGACGACCACAAACTCGGCGATGGACAATGGCGGCGTTGGGGTGCGCGAATTTCAAGGTGACGATGTCGGGCAGGTCCTGCGCCTCCTCGCCCGTCAGGCCAAAATCAACATGGTGGTAAGCGAAGCCGTTGCCGGCACCGTGACGATGCGACTCGAGGACGTGACCGCTCTGCAGGCGATCGCGATCATCGTGAAATCCAAGGGTCTGTTCATGGATCAGATCGACAATGTTTATTACATCAAGACTGGCGCCGAGCGGACGGCCGAACCGACGGAAAGCGACAGCTATCAATTCAGCTACGGCCGGGCCAAGGACATCGCCCCGCTCCTCGCGACCCAGCTCTCGAGCAAAGAGCCACCTCAGGTCGACGAGCGGACGAACACCATTTTCTTCCGGGAGACTCGGAGCAACATCGACAACGTGCGCAAGCTGCTGGTGCAGATCGACAAGCCGACCAAGCAGGTCATGATCGAAGCGCGCCTCGTCGAGGTGAACGCCAATCCAAAACAGAGCTACGGCATCAACTGGGGTGGCGTGGTCGGAAACTCGTCGAGTCCTCAAACCGTCACTTATTCTGGATCGCGAGGAGTTGCTGACGGTTCCGGGCAGTTAGTCCCGATCGATTTCCAGCCGGGCAGCTCAGGCAGCGCCAATATTCTCGGCAGTCTCGGGAAACTCGCCACGAGTGAGTTTGCCATCCTCACCGTCCCGCAGATGTCGATCACCCTCCGTGCCCTGAATGAAGATTCGGACGCCGAATTTCTCGCCAATCCGCGGATCGTGACGGCCGATAACCAACAGGCGAAAATCGAGATCATCCGCAACCAGCCAGTTCCGCAGTTGAACTTCAACGAGCAGACCGCGACCGCTGTCTTCGGCGGGTTCCAGGACAAAAAATTCGGCAACACGCTCGTCGTTAGGCCATCGGTCAACAAGGATGATTTCATCACCCTGAGCGTCAAGCCGGAGATCAGCAATAAAGTGGCCGACGCCACATTCGTTTTCGCAGGCGCTACGGTGGCCAGTCCGATTATCGACACCCGCACTTTGGAATCCAACGTGTTGATCAGGAGCGGTGACACGCTCGCGATCGGCGGCCTGCTCCAGGATGAAGTGACCAAGTCGCGGAACAAGGTGCCCATCATGGGAGACATCCCGATTCTCGGTTACCTTTTCCAGGAGCGCCTGAACGCTCGCACGAAGCGCAACCTGCTCGTCTTTGTCACGCCGACCATTCTCGAGCAACGCTATGGCACCGGCCTTGAAGACCAGATTTCCGGTTTGCATCACAGTGGCGAGGAATATGCCGATCCCAACGGCTGGCGGAACAACGCCAAGGGCGCCCTCCGCCTCGTCCCGACCTCGAACCGCCAGATCACGGCCGATTATCCGAAGCCGGGCGTCGCGCCGGCTCCGGCGAAGCTGCGCTACATGAGCACGGCAAAGGACCGGGATTTTTAAGAAAATTTGTTGTGGGGTTGGAAGGGGGCGAACCGGGTTGGGTTCGCCCTCTTTATTTTGTTTCGCGAGTTCATGCGTCCGC
>DASXYO010000223.1:0-4790 GCA_036502465.1 Chthoniobacterales bacterium | reverse complement strand
GGCTTGAAGGCAATCGGTCAACCATTTATAACAATTCTGAAATGCGCATCCTATTGATCGAAGACGAAAAAAAGACGGCTGCTTTCATCGCCAAGGGCTTGGAAGAAGCGGACTACACCGTCGAGGTGGCGCGTGATGGTGAGACCGGTTTGCAGATGGCGCTCTCCAGTCGCTTCGATCTCCTCCTGATTGATGTCATGCTCCCGAAAAAAGATGGCTGGGCTGTGGTCGAGGAATTGCGCGGCCAGGGTGTGCTCACGCCGATTCTTTTCCTGACCGCGCGCGACAGTGTGCCGGATCGCGTGAAGGGGCTTGAGCTCGGCGGAGACGATTACCTGGTCAAGCCGTTTGCCTTCTCGGAACTGATCGCCCGCGTGCGCTCGCTTCTCCGGCGCGGCCCGGCGCAGCAGGACGATCAATTGCGGATCGAAGACCTGGAATTGGACACCCATCGGCATCGCGCGGAGCGGGCGGGGCAGCCGCTCCATCTGACGGCGAAGGAATTTCTTCTTCTTGCGCATCTCGTGCGCTCGGCGGGCGAGGTGGTCTCGCGCAAGGAGATCGAGGGTCACGTCTGGGGGATTGATTTTCAAACCGGCACCAACGTCCTCGATGTGATGGTGCGGCGTTTGCGGGCGAAGGTGGACGATCCTTATCCGAAAAAGCTCATCCACACTGTCCGCGGCGCCGGTTATGTCCTCAAAGCCAACTGAACCGCGCTCGATTGCGTCGCAGCTGGTTTTTCTATTTACTCCGGCGGCAGTTTTGCTCCTTGGCTGCGGGCTCGGCGTCCTCTATTGGATTGTCGTTAGGCACGGACTGGAGGAAGACCGGAGCGTGTTGACTGACAAGGTCCTCGGTATCCGGGCCGATCTGCGTTCCGCCGCGGGCCCGGGATTGATCCGGCAGGAATTGAAAGCGCTCCAAGGCGAAAGAACCTCCTACTGGGTGCGTCTCCTCGATGATCGCGGCGAAGTGATTGCCGAAACCGAAGGGATGGGAAGTCTGCTCCCGGCTGCGCTTTTTCCCGCTGGAAGAAAAACGGCCTCGGCGGAGGTACCGATGAAAGATCAGCAGGCAGAGGGAAAACTATTTTCGTTAGTCTCGATGAGGGCGACCGAGAACGGGCGAAGCTATCTCATCCAGGTGGCGCAGGATCGCTCGGTTGACGAGCGTTTCGAAAGAGAGTTCGGCCTCCTCGTCGTGGTGGTGCTGATCTGCGGCACCTTCGCTTCCATCATGATCGCGATCACCGTGACCCGGCGCGGCCTGAGGCCCCTAAACGCGATGACCCGTTCGCTGAAACGGGTCGGGCCCACCCGCCTCCACGAGCGAGTGCCGCCGGCGGAATGGCCGCGCGAGTTGCAACCGGTGGCGGTCGCTTTCGACGATATGCTCGATCGGCTGGAGGATTCCTTTAACCGGTTGTCGCAATTCTCCGCGGATCTCGCGCATGAATTGCGCACACCCCTGGCCAATATCCGTGGCGAAGCGGAAGTCGCGCTGACCCGCCCGCGCACGCCTAACGAATACGAGGCGGTGATGGAATCGAACGTGGCGGAGTGCGAAAGGCTCTCTGGCATTATCGACAACCTTCTTTTCCTGGCCCGAGCCGAGGCGGCGGAGAGCAAGGTCAAGTGTTCCTGGTTCGACGGGCGGGCCGCGATCGACCGGATCGCGGCGTATAACGAAGCGATCGCAGAAGAGCGCGCGCTCCAGATCGTCTGCAGTGGTCATGGCCAGGTTTACGCCGACCCTGTTCTCTTCGGGCGCGCGGTGAGCAATTTGGTCGATAACGCGGTTCATTACACCGCGGATGGCGGCCGGATCGCCATCTCAATCACGACGAGCGACGAGAACGCCGAAATCGCGGTGGAAGACAACGGCTGCGGAATCGCAGCGGAGCACGTTTCGCGGATCTTCGACCGTTTTTATCGGGTCGATCCCTCACGCAGCACTGAGGGCACCGGTCTGGGTCTGGCGCTCGTAAAATCGATTGCCGATTTACATGGCGGGAAAATCGAGGTCACAAGCGAAGTGGGGCGCGGCACGCGAGTCACCCTCCGATTTC
The DNA here is from genome assembly GCA_036502465.1 of Chthoniobacterales bacterium. Taxonomy (GTDB): domain Bacteria; phylum Verrucomicrobiota; class Verrucomicrobiia; order Chthoniobacterales; family UBA10450; genus Palsa-1392. Next base: position 2,719 of record DASXYO010000223.1, on the reverse strand, counting down.
CGATCGACCCTAAGAAAAACGCTTAACTCCGCGGCACCGGACCTGCTCGGCTGACAAAAATATCATTATGTTCTTGTCATGTTCGTTTTGCTCACCTAAAACATCCGCCATGCTTCACTCAATTCCGTCGCGGGCCGCGACCTCTTGTCGTGTCGTTAGGCCGCTTCTTTGTTTTTGGGCATCTTTTTGCGTTCTCGTAAGTGGTTCCGTACTGCTTGCGCAAGATGCAGTTTACGCTCAACACTCCACGAACGTTTCCTCAGGCCAGGGCGCGACGCGTAACGCGCAGGCCGATTCGAGCGGGCAAACGAGTTCTACCGAGTCGACCGCTGAAGCGGAGCCGACGCTGGTCATTAGAGGCGAAGAAGTGCCAAGTGCCTACGGTGCGCCGCCCGCGCTATCCCGCAGTAAATTCTCCAATTTGGTCAATGCCTACGTCCTTCCGCCCTGGGCGGTGTATGCGGCCGCCATTTACGAAGGTGACGCTCTGCATTTCAACCGGCCGGACCATAACTACACGGCCGAAATCGAGATGGGATTGCCCTACCGTTTCGGGATCGCAATTGAAAACGCGGTCGAGACGTTTCGCGGCACGACGCAAGAGAGGTCCTTCAGCATCGAGGGTCGTTATGCATTTGCGGATTGGGACAAGATTCCACTCAATCCGACCATTTTCATGGAGTATAAGTTTGGCATCGGCGACATTCTGCATGACGAAGGTCCTCCGGAGCCGTTAGGCAAAGGGGAAGCTCAGGCGTTCCTCAATGACCACGAACCGCTGCCAGGTGCCCTCGAAGTCCGTCTCCTCTTGGCGGAGGAATTTTTCGGGAAAGTCGAGTGGGCTTTGAACGGATTTTTCGAGGCGGAGACCGGCGGTGATCGCGGGCACGAATACGGCTTTGCGCAGAGCGCGATGATTCCCGTGCTGCTTCCCAAGGAGCGGTTGAAGGTTGGTGCGGAAATGCAATTCACCGGCTTCTCCGACAAAGGAATCCGGAATGATCCGTCTTATCGTTTCATTATCGGCCCGACGGTGGCCTGGAAGCCAACCGCTAACACGCGCTTTGACGTTTCACCTCTCTTCGGAACGACCCACGATTCACCGAAGGCCTCAGTTTTCGCTGTCTTCTCGTGGGTCTTTGGCGGCTCCGAGCATGGCGAAGCGGAAGCGCCCGCCTCGACCCGGAATCGTTAAGCGACTTGGATCCGAGATTGTTAAGGGCGGCGCAGCTGAGGCGCTTGCCCTAACGATCACGGTGCGAGGCGCTCGATTGTCCAGGAATTGTCCTTTTCCCGGGTGTAACGAAAACGGTCGTGCAGGCGGTTGGCGCGGCCCTGCCAGAATTCGATTGTCGCGGGAACGATCCGGTAACCGCCCCAATGCGGTGGCAGCTCGATCATCTTCCGCCCGGCAAAGCGCTCCTCCATTTCTGCCAGCCGCGCGTCGAGAATTCGCCGGGCGTCGATCACTTCGCTCTGGCGCGAGACCCAGGCGCCGAGCTGGCTGCCTCGCGGGCGCTCGTGGAAATAGGCTTGTGATTCTTCGCGTGAAGTCCTTTCCGCCCGGCCCGTCACTCGAACCTGTCGCTCCAGCTGCATCCAATAAATGGTGAAGGCCGCTTCCGGGTTTTCCTCCAGTTCCTGGCCTTTTTTGCTTTCGTAGTTGGTGAAAAAAACAAATCCGCGCTCATCGAATCCCTTCAGGAGAACGATGCGCGCCGATGGTTTGCCATCGGGCGTGGCGGTCGCGAGCGCCATAGCGTTCGCATCCGGGAGCGATGAATTAATCGCGGTCGAAAACCAGGTCGCGAATTGCTCGATCGGATCGGCATGCAGCTCGGCGCGGCGCAAACCCTGCGTTTCATATTCGCGCCGTAAACCGGCGAGGTCGATGTCGTCCATCTCATGGCAATCGTATCCGACACGGCGCGTGCTGTCGAAAATTGTTCGCGCACGCGGCCATTCCAGCCGGTTTCCGTTTGTGAACCCTGCCGCGCTTCGCTAATAATCGGGAATGTTTAGCCTGACCATGCTCGGGAGCGGAAGCGCCGGGAACAGCGCGCTCATCGCAACCGATCATTGCCGGTTGCTGGTCGACGGCGGCCTGAGCGCGCGCCAGCTCGTTCTCCGGCTCGAGCTTTGCGGGGTTAAGCCTAACGAGCTGGACGGCGTCCTCCTGACGCACGAGCACGGCGACCATGTCTGCGGCCTCGAGGTGCTTTGCCGGAAATTCCAGATCCCGATTTTTTGCAACGCCCTGACTGCGGAAGCGATCCGCTACGGGTCGTTAGGCGAACATCGCAACTGGCGGATCTTTCGGACCGGTTCCTCCTTTTCGATCTGCGACATCCTGGTCGAAAGTTTCTCCGTCCCGCACGACGCGGTTGAGCCGGTGGGCTACACTTTCCACGCTGGCGCGAGCGCGCTCGGTTACATCACCGACCTTGGACACGCCACCCGCCTAACGATCGAGCGTCTGCGCCAGGTGCAGACGCTGGTGATTGAGACGAATCATGACGAGAAACTTTTGCAAAACGATCCGCACCGCCCCTGGCCGGTGAAGCAGCGGATTCAATCGCGGCACGGTCATCTTTCCAACAAGGCCGCGGCCGAGGTGGTGGCGCAGTTGTTGCCCGGGAAGATCGGGCGGGTCGTGCTCGGGCATCTCAGCCGGGATTGCAATTCACCGGAACTCGCCTCTGGCACGGTGCGCGCGGAA
>DASXYO010000222.1:0-3255 GCA_036502465.1 Chthoniobacterales bacterium | reverse complement strand
GGGCAGCGAGCTCGACTGGCGCGAACGCCTAACGGCCGGCTGGTTTGGCCCGAAGGGATTCGCCTCCGTTGTTTACGGGCTCCTGCTCTTTCAACGCGACGTCCCGAACGCCAACCGGCTCTTTCATCTCATCGCGCTGGTCATCGCGGGATCCATCATCGCACACTCTTCGACAGACGTTCTGCTCGCCCGAGAATTTGTCGACGAAGACAAATCCGATCCGGAGAATACCGCGCCCGGCACCGCGCAATCTACGGAGTAAACCTGTAGATCGTGCCGTCGCCGTCATCGCCCCCATGCACGGTCGCGCCGAAAAAATTCCCCAGTCCATCCCCGACCATTCCGGCATAAGGAAACGCTCCGTCGGGCGGCCCTTGGAAACTGTGCGGAATGCTTTCGGTCCAGGTTCCGTTAGGCCCGGGAGTCAGCTGGAAGATCGTGCCGCTACCGAGGCCGCCTTCGCTGGTTGTTCCGTAAAGATTCCCAGCCGCATCGAACACAAGATTGCTGATCGAGCTGTTGCCGTCGTTCCCGTTTTGGAAACTGTAGAGTACCGTTTCGTTCCATTCGCCGGATGTCGTCGGAATGAGTTTGTAAACCGCACCGATCCCGTTCGTCCCGCCGTAATAGGTCGTCCCGTAGATGTTACCGGCCGAATCAAATAACACCGCGCCATATGGAAAGACTCCATCCGGCGCGCCTTGGAACGAATACAAGGTCTTGAAGTCCCACTCGCCGGTTTGCGTCGGAGTCAATTGGAAGATGGCTCCTGCACTGTGATTCCCTCCCGCTGTCGCCGCGCCGAAAACGCGCCCACCGCGAAAGACCATTTTGCCCGCGGAGCCCGATGAACCGTCTGACCCACCGGTAAAGGTGTGAATGACTCGAAAGGACCAGCCGGCACTCGCTTTCGGACGAAGCAGGTAGATCACCCCGAGGCCATTCGCGCCTCCAGTGGGTGTCATGCCGTAAAGGTTGCCACGCTTATCCACCGCCACCCGCGCACCCGGACCCGATCCGTCTGCTCCTCCGGTAAACGCATGGATGACTCGCTGCGTCCAGGTATCGCCAGATTTGGTCAATTGATAGGTGACTCCGCAACCGCCCTCGCAACTTCCCGAGCCCCCGGTCACCGCGGTCCCATAAAGATTCCCCGCCCCGTCGAGTGTCACGCCCTTGTAAGGCTCGCCGCCGTCGACGCCTCCGGTGAAATTGTAGAGCACGGTATGAACCCAGCCGTTGCCGACCGGCGACAATTGCCAGACCGTGCCGCCACCGAAATCGCCGCCCAGCACCGAAGTGCCGTAAAGATTTCCCGCTGCATCGATCGCGATATCAGTGTCGGTGTATTCGCCGTCGTCTTCTCCCCCGAAGGAATAGATAACATCCGTAGTCGCCGCCTTGCCCGCAGATCCTGCAAAGAACAAGGCGGCCGAGACGACCGCCCCTCCCAGGAGATGAACCCACTTCTTTTCCATCCTAACGATCTTCTTCGTTAGGGTGCTAATGCCTGCTGCTCCAGTCGAAGTCCTGCCACCGCGACCGAATTGATTCGCCGTAGTCATGGCTCGGCTCTAGCAAAAAAGAAGACCTCCGCATAGCAGAAAGATTCGGCTCTAGTAAATGTAGGGCTCAGACAACTGAAACGCGTCCCTTACCAATTCGATCCGCGGCTCTCGCCCGTTCGCGATCGTAACTTCTACGACATCGAAGCGGAAAAGTACATCGGGATTGCCTAACAATCGCAACCAGGCCAGCCCCCCTAACGAAATCCGGCGCTGCTTGGCGGCGTTGACCGCCTCCAGCGGGCGACCGAAATCTTCCCGCGTCCGCGTTTTCACCTCGACGAAGACGAGGGTGTCGCGATCGCGGCAGACGAGATCGATCTCCCCGCCCTGCCGGCCGCGAAAATTGCGATAGAGGATCTTGAAACCGGAGCGGCGCAGATGCCGCGCGGCCAGTTTCTCGCCTCGCGTGCCGAGGCGCAGGTGGGCCGGCTTAGAAGGCGAAAAGCGGCTGCGCCACCGGCTCAAACGAGCGGCGATGGATCGGGCAGGGGCCATGTTCATGGAGTCTTTGGAGATGCAACTCAGTTCCGTAGCCCTTGTGCTGGCTGAAACAATACTGCGGGAAACGCGCGCAGAATTCACGCATTAAAGTGTCGCGAGTCACCTTCGCGATCACGCTCGCCGCCGCGATGCTCAGGCTCAGGCAATCGCCATCGACGATCGCGGTCTGCGGGAGCGGAAACGGAAAGACCGGCAGGCCATCGATCAGGACGTGGTCCGGTGAGATCGTCAGGCCAGCGACCGCGATTCGCATCGCCTCGTGCGAGGCGCGCAGGATGTTGATCCGGTCGATCTCGAGATTATCCACGATCCCGACCGCCCAGGCGATCTCGGAGTGATTCGTTAGGTAGCGGTAAATTTTTTCCCGCAGCTCGGGCGAGAGCTGCTTGGAATCATTCAGTTTCCGATGCCGAAAGCGCTCCGGCAATATCGCCGCTGCCGCCACCACCGGTCCGGCGAGCGCACCGCGTCCCGCTTCATCGATCCCCGCGATGCGGACAATGCCTAACGACGCTCGCAGTTTTTTCTCGTGTCGGAATCCGCAGCGCGCCATCGCAACGACAGATTACGACCGGGCCGCGCCGATACTCCAGCCGGAAATCGCTATTCGCGAACCGCGGTCGCTTCCTTGCCCTTGCGATCGCGCAGGTAATTCAGCTTCGCGCGACGCGCCTTGCCCTGCTTTTCCACTTCCACCTTCGCAATGCGCGGAGAATGAATCGGGAAAACGCGCTCGACACCTTCGCCGTAGGAGATGCGGCGCACGGTGAAGGTCTGGTTGATCCCAGTGCCTTTGCGGCCTATGCAGATGCCGCTGAAAATCTGGATCCGTTCCTTGTCGCCTTCCCGCACGCGGGTGTGCACGCGCAGGCCATCGCCCACCTTGAATTTCGTGACGTCGGTCTTCTGCTGCTCTTTGGCGAGGGTATCGATGATGTTCATATATTGGCTCCTGCGGTGGAAAAACGGGGACCGGATACGTAGCGCGCCTCCGCCCAATTGTAAAGGGTCCCCAGCACGCGAAGATTTCTCTCGTTCGTTGCCGGAGGGCTGGTAAAATTCCCCTGTCTAATGAAAAAGCTTATACTCTCGCTCGCTCTTCTCTCGCTCATCCCGGCTTCACGCGTTTCCGCGCAGTGGAGCTCCGATCCGATGCTCAATCTCGGGGTCGCGGTTAAATCCAACG
>DASXYO010000221.1:0-3905 GCA_036502465.1 Chthoniobacterales bacterium | reverse complement strand
GAGATCGTGGCGCGATTTCATTTCCTGCGCCAGCAAATGCAGAAGCCGGCCGGGCAATTTAATTACTGTTTGGCCGATTTGGTGGCGCCGAAGAGTTCCGGCAAACGCGATTATCTTGGCGGGTTTGCGGTCACCGCCGGGCTCGGCGCGGACGAGCTGGCAAAAACATTTCAGTCCGATCACGACGATTACAACGCGATCCTGACCAAGGCCCTGGCGGATCGCCTGGCCGAGGCTTTTGCCGAATATCTGCACGAGGAAGCGCGCAAGGCGTGGGGCTTCGGCAAGGAGGAAAGCCTAACGAAAGAAGATTTCATCCGGGAACGATATCGCGGGATTCGACCGGCTCCGGGTTATCCCGCTTCGCCCGACCATGTCGAGAAGGGGACGCTCTTTTCCCTGCTCGGGGCGGAGGAGAAGACCGGCATCGCGCTCACCGAATCATACGCCATGCACCCGGGCGCGAGTGTCAGCGGCCTTTATTTCTCGCATCCGGACGCGCGCTATTTTGCGGTCGGCAAGATCGAACGGGACCAAGCGCTGGATTACGCCGCGCGCCAGGATGCTCCGGTGGCTGTAATTGAGAAGTGGCTCGCGCCAAACCTCGGCTACGATCCAGGATCGGTGCGCTAGAGCGCGAATTTCCCCGTCTTCCGCCTAACGAGTGTCTTCGACCCAGCTGACAATCTGGTAGTTGTTGATCAAACCGGAGTTCCCCAACGCCTCGTCGTAATGGAGGTTGGTGACGCCGGTCATCGACACGGTCTTTCCCACGACCGAACCGAAGACGTGGCCGCTGCTGCCGCCGCCGTTGACCGTGATGTCGTAATCGGGAGCGTAAACCGCGGCTGAGATTTGACCGTTGCCTCCCAATGAAAGGTGCGGAGTGGAGGCGCCGGACGCCGGCTGCAAGCCATACAGGAGCAGGTCGGAGGGCTGATTGGACGGGTTCATCATGCCCTTGCCCGCGATATCGACGTTGCCCTTGAAATAGATCGTTGCTTGCACACCGTCGCCGAGGATGATTTGGGAAGTGCCCGCGACAGAGATATCGCCCGTGACATACAGTTCGATGTAGCTCGGGCTACCGTCGGGATTACCGGCCAGGGTGAGAGTCTGGCCGCCGCTCAGGGAGACGGAGCTCAGACGATAGCGGCTTAAAGCGGCGCCCTTGGTGGAGCTGGCGGAAAGTGTGGCGCTCCCGCTGACGAGAGCTGGCGTAGGATTGATCGAGGGCCAGATCGGTTCACCGATCGGTATGGGCTCCTGGTAAAAGTCGGTTCGAATCGCGCCGGTCACATTGCTAATGCCGCTCGCGGTGCCCGCGTTGGTCGAGACGTCGCCGTAAACGTGCGCGTTGCCGGCGTCGATCAGGTTGCCATCGGTGGCGATATCCCCGTTCTCTTGTCGCTTGTTTACATCGTAGAGACCGTTGGTCGATTTCATGTCGGACCTCGAGTCATAGCTATCCACCACGATGTTTTGATTGTTCAGATTCAGGCTGCCCACCGAGAGAATCGCCTGGTTAAAGGAGGAGAGCGGTGCGACGACGGCCTCGACCCGGCGCGAGGCGTGCGGGCTGTTGTCTTCGCTCGTGAAAAGGTCGTCCACGAAACGCTGCACGCGGAGCGTCAGCTTGCGCAGATGGTTATCTTGCTTGTTAAAGCCGATCCGGGGCGGTCCCGTCAGGGGCATGCTGCCGAGTGTGCGGATGCGATAGTATTGCCAGCCGGTACTGGCATCGACCAGCTCGGAGGGCGCATCGACGTTGACTTAGATGGTCATGGGCGTCCCGGCGAGACCGGCGTTTGGGACCGTCGTTAGGCCATGACTAACCACTCCGTTGCCGGGCGCGTTGTTCCATCCCTCCCAGGCGTGATTTGGCGCTGGGTAAAGCGATTTGCGCAGCTCGACGACGGCCAGGTCGATCCCGGATTCAGCAGCGAGAAGCGACTCCTGCCAGGCGGCCGTTTGGAGGCCAATTTGAAAACGACCCGAGACCGCGCGCATTACCTCGGTGGCAAAAAGCGAAAGAATAGCGATTACCAACACCGTCCAGAGAAGGACGCTGCCGCTTTCCTGAGAACGAAGAGTCGGTTTCATTGGTAGACGCTGCTGGCGATGTCGGTGCGGCTGTTTCGCAGCAACGTGGTGTTATAGACCGCGGTGGCCGCGACGGCGGATTGCGACGCGCCGACGGATCGAAACATCGGATTAAAAGTGATCTGCGTGGTCGCGACCTTGCCAAGGTCCGTCACGGTGAAGAGGAAATCGGAAACATTCTCCGCGATCGCGGCGGCGGGAGCGACGCCTTCCTGGCGATAGATGGCGCCGTTCAAAAGATAGTAGCGAATCTGGTGAGTGCCGTCGTAGGCGACGCCGCCGGCGTTATCGAGGTGCGGCATTTCCGGCTGGCCGTTCGCATCGTAGTAGGTGGGAATGGTGATAACGGTATTGTTTTGCGTCGACTGGATGGTGAGGGCGCGGCGCAGATCGAGCGCCAGATAATCGGAGATCCGCATCGCGTCGGTGTGATTGGTCGCGAAGTCGGTCGTGGCGACGAAGTTTCGCTCGAGCGATGTGAAACCCATCAGCAGCGCAATGCTGATCGCGGTAAAGATCGACATGGCGATGAACATTTCCGGGAGAAGGAAACCGGCCGGCGCGCTTTTTTGTGACAGCTTCATTTCGCCACGCCTCCCTTCGCCAAAATGGTCACGATCTGCCGGGTGATACTTTGGCTGTTGGGCGAGCCGGTATAATTCACCGTCCACAGAATTTTGACCGCGTTTTCGGCCAGGAGGGCCGCGTTTTGCGACACGATCGTGGCCGTGCCCCCGCTGCGTTGGAGCTGGGTCGTTCCCGCGCCTGGGTTGGCATATGGCACGATGATGAGTGTCTCGACCAGACCCTTTAGCGGCGCCGTTCCCGCGGCCTGAGCATTGAGCAGGTTGTCCCTCAACCAAACGGCGTCAGTCACCTGATGCCAGTTGGCGATGCGCAATGATTCCATTCGCTGTTGCAGGATTTGACTGGCCGCGATGGACTCCTTGGCCGCCCGGATCGTGTCCATGGTAGCCACGTTCATCGTGAAGAGTGAGGCCAGGAAGGTGGCCGCGATGGCAGCCGCAACCGTGGTTTCAATCAGGCTGAAACCGGCCTTTTGCTGTGAGTTGGGAAGTCGCATCCAGAATCTGAAGAAGCAGGTTTGATACCGCTACCATAATTTCCATAATCGCCTGCCCCGGCTCGCGGCCGCCATTTTTCCCGGGAAAAAACCTCCCGACCTAGTGCGTGCCCCGGATGGCCAGCGTCTCCTGCGCGCGCAGCAAATCGTGCAGGGTAATGATGCCGGCTGCCTTATCCCCGGCCTCCAGGACAGCGAACCCCCCCGGTGCATCAATCAGGAGTCGCGCCACTTCGCTGATCGTAAAACTTCGGCGGCAAGTGGCGACTTCTTCGATCATGGGCGGCCGATTTTCATCCAGCGCCGCCTGCATCTCCTCCCGCCGCAGACAACCGATCACCTTCCCTTCTTCCAGCACCGGGAAACGCTTGAACTGGTTTCTTTCCAGCGTGGCGCGCAGATTCTCGGGCGAGATGTCTTCGATCACGACGGGACGGAAATTGGCGATCGCGGAAACGGGATAAGCCTGCCAACTGCGCAGATCGCGCGGCGGGATGACGTGGACCAGCACGGTGCCGTCCTGGGCGAGGACTTCGTCGTAGAAATTGTGCGTCGTTAAGCCACGCGAGATCGCCTCGCTCACCAGCGCACCGAGCATAAGAGCGGGCACGAGCGAGAATTGGTGCGTCATTTCAAAGACGATCAGGATGGAAGTAAAAGGCGCCCTAACGACCGCGCTCAGGCAGGCGCTCATCCCGATGATGGCGAGCAGCGTCTG
>DASXYO010000220.1:0-2923 GCA_036502465.1 Chthoniobacterales bacterium | reverse complement strand
GCCACGCCCGGAAGTTGCTCGAGAAAATCTTTCACCGCTCCCGGATCGATCCCGCGCGGGACGGCGTCGAGCACGAGATTGATCGAGTCGCGCAACAGGCCCCAGGTGCCGAGGAGAATGATGACGACAATCACGAGGCTGCTGATCGGATCGATCAACGACCAGCCGGTCTGGAGAATGATCACCCCTGCGACAACCACGCCGGCCGAGACCGCGGTGTCGGCCGCCATGTGGAGGAACGCCCCCCGGATGTTGAGATCGCCCTTGCGGCCCCGGGCAAACATCCAGGCGGTGGCGCCGTTAACGATTACTCCGGCGGCGGCCACCCAGATCATTGTTAGGCCAAGAACCGGTTCCGGCTGGCGGATGCGGCGGATCGCTTCCCAGGCGATGGCGCCGACGCTGACGAGGAGGAGAATGGCGTTAAAAAGCGCGGCCAGCACGGAAGTGCGGCGCAGCCCGTAAGTGAAACGCTCGGTCGCACTGCGCCGGGCGAGATTGGTTGCGGCCCAGGCCATGAGCAGGCCCATTACGTCACTCAGGTTGTGGCCGGCATCGGCGAGCAGGGAAAGCGAATGGCTGAATAAACCAAAGACGACTTCCGCGACGATGAAGCCGGTATTGAGCAGCACGCCGATGGCAAAGGCGCGTCCGAAATCGGTTTCATGGTGATGGCTATGACTCATCGGTCAGAAGTGACGGCTGTCATCTGATGATCGCACAAAGAAGACAAAGGGCACAAAGTCGAATCGGGACCAACTTCTGGAGGGACGCCCGCCGTGGCGTCCGTGAATCTCGGACGGGACAGCGCCCGTCCCTCCAGCCCGCTTCGATATCCCAACGTTTCGTTAGTCTAGCGCGGCGGACTCGCGGCCGGTTTTGCCGCCGGTTTCTGTTCGTTAGGCGGAATCGGGATGACCGGCGTCGGCGACGGTGCCGGCGTCGGCTTGGCCATCTCCGCCACGGTCAGCGCGGGCAGGTCGGCCTGCTTGATCAGATTGTTCACTTTCGGAACATCTTCGCTCTTGATCTGCGACCACGCCTTCAATTGTTCCTCGAGCCGGCCATCCAGCATCTTGAAGACTTCGAGCTGCGGCTGGGTCGGCGCCGCGTCCGCCTCGATCACTTTGCTGAAGGTATAGAATTCTTCGTTCAACTGATTCGGGTAAACCAGATTTCCCTCCGAGCTCTTCATGTTGACCTGGAGAAGCTTCTCCTCCACGGCCGACATTTTCTTTTCCATGTCGTTGGCGGCGTCGAGCGCGGGTTTGAGCCGCGCGTCGTCGGTCGCGCGTTTGCGGAAGGTATCGATCTGCGATTTCGTTTCGCGGATTTCGTTGATCGCCTGATGCAGTTGCGAGAAGCGCGCGTTCACCTTCACGGAAAGGTCGAATGATTTCTGCATTCCATCCTCGGCGCCCTTCAGGCGCGGATCGATCGCGAGATGGAGCGGCGCGGTTTCGCTTTTGCCGTTCGCCGTTAGGCGCACCTGATAATCACCTGGAAGGGCGAGCGCGCCGACCGGTCCACTCCCGTAGTAAAAGGTGCCCGGCGTCAGGACCGGGTGATCGTAACGCAGGTCCCACGGAAAACGATTCATCCCTTCCTTTGCCGGAATCGTCTTCGGCGTTTTCACCTGGTCGGGCCATTCGGGCGGTTGCTCTTCGTCCTTGTTCTCCTTGCTCGAGAGATGCCGGATCGTCTTGCCCTGCGCGTCGAGAATTTCGACCGTCACCTCGCCCTTCGGCGCGTCCTTGAAATAATAATCGATGATCGCGCCGGAAGGCGGATTGGTCCCGGCCGGCTGACGGCTATCGATCTCCTCCGGGTAATGGAGACGCACCGAGGTCTGCGGCGCGTAGAGTTTCATATCGGCCTGCGCCACCTGGTCGTTGACCTGGCGAAGCGGAGTCAGGTCGTCGAGCACCCAGAACGAGCGACCGTGCGTCGCGACCACCAGATCGTCATCTTTCACCACGAGATCGCGAACCGGCGAAGTCGGCAGATTCATCTGCAACGATTGCCAATGCCCGCCGTCGTCGAAGGAAACATACACGCCCTCCTCCGTGCCCGCGTAGAGCAGCCCGCGCCGTTTTGGATCTTCGCGCACTGCGCGCACATAGGCGCCTTCCGGGATTCCATTCGTGATCGCGGTCCAGTTACGCCCGGTGTCGGTCGTCTTAAAAATGTAGGGCTTGAAGTCATCCAGCTTATGCCGATCGACCGCGACATAGGCGATGCCCGCGTCGAAATGCGAGGCGTCGATCAACGAGACCTGGCTCCATTCCGGCATGTTCGGCGTCACGCGCTGCCAGGTCGCGCCATCGTCGGTCGTGACGTGGACCAGTCCGTCGTCCGTGCCCGCCCAGAGCATTCCTTTTTTCAACGGAGATTCCGCGAGCGCGAAGACGGTGTCGTAATATTCGACACTGGTGATGTCGTTCTGAATCGGGCCGCCGCTCGGTTTTTGTTTGCTCTTGTCGTTCCGCGTCAGGTCTTCGCTGATCGCCGTCCAGCTATGGCCCTGGTCGGTGGAGCGGAAGACCGCTTCGCCGCCGGTATACAGAGTGTTCGGATCGTGCGCGGAGATGAGCAACGGCGAGACCCATTGGAAGCGATGCTTCAGGTCACTCGCGCCGTGACCGGAGTTATCGAGCGGCCACACGCTCACGTCCTGGTATTGCTCCTTCGATTTATCGTAGCGGGTAATAAAGCCCTCGTTATTCGAGTAGATGATGTGCCAGTCGCGCGGGTCGGGAATGACGAAGCCGCATTCCCCGCCGCCCGCCTGGAACCAATCCTCCCGTCCGATCACCCCGCTCGGGCTGCGGCTCGAGATCCCGACGTTCGAGTTGTCCTGTTGCGCGCCGTAGATGTGATACGGAAACGCATTATCAACCGCGACATGATAGAACTGCGCCGT
>DASXYO010000219.1:0-27738 GCA_036502465.1 Chthoniobacterales bacterium | reverse complement strand
TCCGAGTAAAAGCGGCAGGCAAAGACCAACGAAGGCGAGGCTGTGCAGGACGCCCTTGGTCCAGAAGACATGGGGAATCGCGTGGTCGGTGATCGTCCAGAAATAAGCCTCGCGCAGGATGCCTTGCTGCTGGAGCACGAGTGCGACAACGCCGAGCGCGGCAGCGAATCCGACCGTCAAGAGCGCGGCTTGGATAACGCTCTGCCAAAATGTCAGGCCCCGGCTTCGGCGATAGGCCGGAAGTAGTAAGTAAATTCCAAGCGGAACCGCGGCGATGGCAGCCGGCTGTTTGAGCAAGAAAGCTGCGCCCAAGAGAAAGCCGGCGAGGAAAAGTTCGGGCCGAAGGCGCGAGCTGCTGCGCCGCAGGCCGATCGCCCAGGCCCAGACGAGGGGAAGATTCATGATCATCTCTCCGTTGAAAGCCAGGTCCCGCGGATCGCCGTAGGGTTGGAAGATGCTGTAGAGAAGGGCTGCGATCAGCCCGGTCGTGGGACCATACAAACCGCGCCCGATAACGTAGAGGCCAGCCATCGTAGCGAGCGTCCAGGCCAGGGCGACGGCATGGAGCGCCTTCCAATCATATTTTCCGGCCGCTTTCACGACCGCGGCATAAGTCCAGAAAAGCAGCGGTGGTTTTCGCTCGATCGCATCGACGTAAGGCCGGCCTCCATCGGCAATGACGTTGGCGACGACGGAATAAGTTTCCTCGTCATCGATCGCCTGCGGATGAACCAGCGCGGGAAGCCGCGTGAAGGCGGTGAGCAGGACGAGCCCGAGGACGGCCCACCAGAATTGTCGAGCGCTCAGTGCCACCTTGATTTGCCTGTGTCCCTGAAACGATCAGGCACGCCAGTTATCGAGCTGACTGGCAGAGCGCGCACAGCCGAGGGTGCAGGTTTCGTTGCACGTTTTGTGGGTGTGGAATTGCGCGCGCAAATCCTCCGAGGTGTAATTTGCGAGCGGCTTTGACCAGACATTGCGCGTCTGCGAGCACCAATTCACGTTGCCAAATTCGTCGATGTAGAGATAGCGACTGCCTGCCCGGCACTTGAACGGCGCGGCGCCATCGCGCACCAGGCGTTTGCGATAACTTGAAAAATCCATCCAGCTTTTCGGCAGCGTCTCGACGATGCGCTGGAAGGCTTGCACTTCTTCCGGCTGCAATTTGAGCTGGCCGTTGCCGTCGTGCACCAGGAGCACGCGCGGAGTAAATCCGAGTTCGCGCGCGAAGGAGATGACCTCTTCCGCCTCGTTAGGCGGAGCCGCCCCGATGACGCCACTCACCGTCACCCGAAAACGGGCATGATCGCGCAGTGCGAGGAGGCGTTTCCGAAGATTATCGAGCACCTTCTCGGTCGTCTCGTTCCGCTGCACGCCGTCGATCGAGATTTGCATCTCCTGCAGCCCGGCCTCGTTCAGTTTTTCGATCAATTCCGGCCGGAGAAAGAAACCATTCGAAATCATACCGGTGCGGAGAAATCCCAGCGCGCGACATTTTCGAATCAGGCGCGGCAAATCGGGATGGAGGGTCGGTTCGCCGCCCGTCAGTGAGATGCCGAAGGTGCCGAGTTCCTTCAATTTCTCGAGCTGCTTTTCAAGGACCTCAACCGGGAGCGGATCGCTTGTCTTGTCGAATTCGGAGCAATAACCGCAGGCCAGGTTGCAGCGCCGGATCACGACCATCTGGGCCAGAAACGGGCTATAGCGGAAACGGGACAAAAGGCTTGGCGACATGGACGAGTTTCCGCAGCGGGACGTCCGGGTGTAACACGAAGTCGGCGCCCGGACAAGAAGGGCGAAGCTTGCCAAGAGGGCGGCGATTGTTCAGGAAACTGCGGTGCGTCATGAATGTATCGTCCTGGCCGACGCTCCTGCAGCGCTGGTCGAGATCTGCGGGATTTCCTCGCTCGAGCGACTGTTGCGACAGTTGCAGCGGCTTGGCCTAACGAAAGCAGTTATCCTCTCCGGCACGCCGGTGTTGATCGCGCAGCACCTCGCCCGGCCCTCTCCGAATCGCGCTGAAGTTGCGCTCGATATCCGCCCGAGCACGCCTGAAAACTGGCCTAACGATACCGGTCGGGTTCTGGTTGTCGCAGGGGACCGGGTCCTTGATTCCCGGCTCCTGCAATTGCTCGATGAGCAAGATTGCGCCGCCACCCTGGTCGATTCCGCGCCGCCGCCGAGCCTGCAACCTCTAATCGCTTCCGAGCCGGAAACGGCCCGCGGTCGGTTGTGCGGAGCGGCTCTGCTCGAGTCGGACTCGAGGCCATCGTCTCCCGCGTCCTTTCAGAAAATGCTGCAGGACAAGATTGGCGCCGGACAGATCGAGACGATCGATATCGCATGTCGCGATTGGAATATCGCGTCGCTGCGGCGCACGCTTCGACCCTACTGGTTCCCCGCGCAGGGGAAGAATGCCGAGCGCGTCCTGCTCGATGCGGCCCAGAAGGGCACGCTGGATTTGCCCGCAATGGTGCACGCGCCGATCGAAAATTTCCTTGTCTCCTACCTCTGCCGGACCCCGATTACGCCGAACCAACTGACCGCCACGACCAACATTGTGGCCTGGAGCGCGACGGCTCTTTTCGCCACAGGGCATCTCGGCCCGGGAGTCATTCTTGCGCTCGCCGTCGGCATTCTCGACGGCCTAGACGGGAAACAGGCTCGACTGAAAATCGAAACCTCCGAGGCCGGCAAGCTCGAGCATTGGTTTGACGCGCTCTTCGAGATTTCGTGGTGGATCGCGCTCGCCGTTTTCTTCCACGTTTCCAGATTGCTCCCCGCCGCTTTCAGTTACCTCGCGCTCCTGCTCTCGGCGGAGGCGGCGGCGGGACTGGCGAAATGGAGTGTGATTCGCCGGTGCGGTCGGCTGATCGACGAGCTGAGCGATTTCGATCGAGTCGTTAGGCTGGTCGGGGGCCGGCGCAATATTTACGTCTGGCTTTTCGCGCTCGGGGTTTTGTTCCAGGCTCCGGTTTCCGCCTTCAAACTCATCGCCTGGTGGGGTGCGGTCACGGCGGCGATTCAAGTGCCGCGCGCCGCCTGGGCGGTGCGAACGCGCTGCCGCTGATTGCTTGACGTCGTCTCCACGCCAGCGATAAGAACGAGAGTGATTGGTCTTCAGCAAGTCCTGCGGGTTTTCGACAGCAAGCCGTGGGTCGCGCATCTCTACGTGACCGAGCAGTGCAATCTCGACTGCCATTATTGCAACGAGTACGACAACTCGATTCCGCATCCGGCAGTGGCCGATCTGCAGAAGTGGATGGACCACATTCGGAATCTCGGCGTCGCCCGGATCGGGTTTCAAGGGGGCGAACCGCTCAAGCATCCGGACATTGTGGAGCTGGTTCGTTATGCGAAATCCCTCGGCTTCGACAAAGTCAGCATGTCGACCAACGGCTTTCTCCTGACCGAAGAGCTGCTGGCGGAGCTGGAAGGGGCAGGGCTCGACCAACTCCAAATCTCGGTCGACCGGATGACCCCGATCGCCAGCACGCGCAAATCGATGAAGTCGATCGTGCACAAACTCGATTGGTTCCGGGATTCCAAGATCCACTTGAACGTCAGCGGAGTCCTTTTCAAAGAGACGCTTGATGAGATGGGGCAGGTGATCGACACCTGCCTCGATCGCGGCATTCCCGTGCATGCGCGCGTCATTCACGACGATCTCGTGCATGATCGCGCACTGCGCGATCCGAATGCGAACGAGCCGCTCCTTCGTTTTATTGAAAAGCAGGAGGACTTGAAGCGCGGCGGCGAGAAGATCCACACCAGCTGGAACCTGTTCGCTTACGAAAAGAAAATGCTGCGCCAGGAGCCGGTCGAATGGACCTGCATCGCGGGCTACAAATATTTCTTTGTCTCGTCTCGCGGCAAATTCTGGCTCTGCAGCCAGGTGCGGACGGAGCGCGACATTCTCGAAATCACCCGGGAAGATCTGCTTAGTTACAATCGGAAGAAGGATTGCCAGGCGGGCTGCGGGGTTTATTGCACCGCCGAAGCGTCGCTCGCCGTGAGCCACCCGCTCCAATACGTGGGCCGGGAAGTGGCCGGGATGGTCGGAAGTCGCTTTTCCAGAATGCAGGGCGCGCGGCCCAGTCGCATGCGCGACCTGGCGCCGGTCTAGTTTGCGCTCTCGCCTAACGATCGCCGATAGATCCGGTAGGTCTTGTATTTTTTGGCCCCGATCGCGCTGAGGAAGCGATTGATGAGGTGATTGTTTTCCAGCGTCATGCTCAGCTCGCCGGTGAAGCCGCGCTTGATCATCGCGTCCTCGATAATCCGCAGGACCAACATCTCGGCGATGCCACCGCGCCGATACTTCGGTTTCACCCCAAGGGCGATGAGCCGCGCGGTCCGGATGCGGCTTTTGTGGTAGAGCAATTTCACCAGGCCGACGGGCAGACCGTAACTCGTTAGGCGGCCGTTGATTTTCTTGAAGGCGACGTTGATATCCGGCACACAAAGGATGAAACCGACCGGCTCGCCGCCGACCTCCGCGATGAGGGTGAACTCGGGCACAACCAGCTGCTTCAACTCCTTCGCCAGGAACGCGAATTCTTTCTCCGTAAAAGCGACGAAGCCCCAGTTTTCCTTCCAGGCTTCGTTGTAGATTTCGCGAATCCGCTGCGCTTCGAAGCCAAAGTTTTTCAAATCGCCCGGACGAATCGTGGCCGAATGTCGTTTCTCCAGACCCGCGGCGAGACGGCGCAAACGCTTCGCGGCGCGCTCCGGTTCTGCAAACCACCAGGCGTAGAAATCCATCGTTTTGCTGAAGCCGAGACCTTCGATGAGCGCGGCGTAGTAAGGCGGATTGTGCGCGGTCAGCAGAGTAGGCGGAAATTCGAAGCCCTCGACCAGCAGGCCACAGACGTAATTCGTCGAATAATCAATCGGCCCCATGATCTCGTTGCGTCCTTTGGCCCGGAGCCAATCGGCCGCGGCCTGGAAGAGCGCCTTCGCGACCGCGGGTTCGTTCACGGATTCGAAAAGTCCGAAGCAGCCGACGTTGCTCCGGTGGAGCGCGTTGTAGTTCGGATCGTCGCTCGCCATGATCCGGCCGACGATTTTCCCGCCGGCCCGGGCGAGGAAAACTGCGGCGTCACCGTGCTCGAAAAAGGGATGTTTTTTGCGATCGAGGAATTCTTTCCGCTCGAGCAAAAGCGGCGGCACCCAGGCAGGATCATCGCGATAGATTTGCCAGGGAAATTTGATGAAGGCGTCCCTTTCCGCAGCCGTGGTGACTTGAGAGACCGTGATCGAATTCATGGTTGCGCCGTGGCGAGCAGACGCCGGCAAATCGCGTCTTCCTGTCGGAGCAAAAAGAGGAGAACAAGATTAAAGAGCGTGAGTTCGACCACGAAATACCAGACCGGCTGGCCGAGGAAGAGCAAAGCGAAAAGCAGCATCATGCGCGGGTTGGTCGCGAGTAGATTAGTCCACTTGAGCAAGGGCCGGCTCGCGCTCCGGTAGGCCTGCGCGATCGCCCCCTCGTTAGGCGAAGCGGCGCGCCGTTTGAGGATGTTCAAGCAGGGGACCAGCCATTCCTGTTGCCGGGTGTAATTCAGGTAAAGGCGCAGGAGGAATTTCTTTACCGGTTGCACGCGCCAGCGCAAACGATCGAACTCCGTTTGCAACGCCTCCGAAGCGTCCAGTTCGGCCCGGCCTTTGCCCTCGGCAAAATAGAGGTAGGCGTTGCGAAAATAATCCGCCGCCGCGCTTTGCATGGAATGACTGGCGCCGGCCGCGAGCGCAAGGAGCCAGACGAAATGCGATCCGCCGCCGCTCGTGTAGCGCAGGCAGAGATGGGCGTAGACACTGATGAAAACCAGATTATCGGCCAGGCCATCGAGCGCTCGCCCGGCGCGGCTGCCCTGTTTCGTTAGGCGAGCGAGCTGGCCGTCGGCGTTGTCGAAGGCGTTGCACAGGATATGCAGGATCATCCCGAGCACATTCCAGCGCAGATCGCGGTAGTAATAGAGGTGCCCCGCGGCCACGCCAAGGGCCGCGCCGAGAAGCGTGACCTGGGCCGGCGTCATTCGCAGCCGGGCAAAAATCAGGGCGAGCTGATAGCCAAGTCGGCGATAGAAATGGATGTCGATGAAGGCTTCGACATCCCGCGCCTTGTAGCTCTTCTCGACGGCCGAAACTGGCTCCATCCCGGCCGGCATCTGCAATTGATCTCGACGCCGTTAGGCGTTTTGCGCGATCAGGCCGGGGACAAGCGTGTCCTCGATAATGTTAAGCGCTTCGTCCAGATCGGCGCGGGTATGCAGCGCCGTCACGCAAGCCCGGAAACAAATGCGATCCTGCGGCACGGCCGGGTAATCGACCGGCGCGACCCAGAGTCCGCGGCTCCGCAGTTCGTGGCCCGCGCGATACATCCGCTCGCGATCGCCGATCACGATCGGCATCACGTAGGTGTTGGAATTTCCGGTGTCGATGCCAAGTCCCTGGAGTTGCCCGCGAAAATAATCGGCATTTTCCCAGAGCCGCGTACGGAGTTCCGGCTGGCTGGTGCCGATCTCGAGGGCCTTGAGAATCGCCGCGACCACGACCGGCGGAAGCGCACAGGAATAAACGTAGGGGTGAGCGTAGAAGCGCAGGTATTGCAGGGTCTCGCGGGAACCTGCGACGAAACCACCGAGGGCACCGAAAGCTTTCGAGAAGGTGCCGTAGGTGAGGGGAATCCGACCTTCGACGCCGAATTTTTCCGCCGCGCCGCGCCCCTGCTCGCCGCAGGCGAGAATGGAATGAGCTTCATCAATGAAGACGCTCGCGCCGTGTTCATCGGCAACGTTGATTAGCGCCTCCAGGTTTCCAAAGTCGCCGTCCATCGAGTAAATGCCCTCGATCACGACCAACTGGCGTTTCCCGGCATGCCTGCCTAACGACGCCGCGAGCGCGGCGGGATCGTTATGCTCGAATTTTTCCGAGCGGCAACGCGAGAGAGTGGCGCCATCGCGCAGGCTGAGATGAGAACGATTATCAAGAATCGCGACATCGGTTTTGCGAAGCAGACCCGAGATCGTTCCCAGTGCACCGCCGAAACCGCTGTTGAAAAGCATTGCGTCTTCGCGGCCGAGAAATTTCGCCAGCTTGCGCTCCAGTTCCCGGTGCAGATCGGTCATGCCAGAAAGCATGGGCGAACCGCAGGCGCCGAGTCCGTGAGTCGTTAGGGCGTCGTGCGCGGCGGCGATAACTTCGGGGTGATTGGCCAGGCCGAGGTAGTTATAAGAGCAGAGATTTATGACCGGCTGCGCCTGGCCGCCGTAGGTAATGGTCGTTCGGGCTTCGGCCGCGGACCGCATTTCGGGTTCGTAAAGTTCGACCGCCCAAGCGCCCGCTTCCATCCAGCGGGTGAAACTGGCGGGCGCTTGGAGCGGGTCACGCCCCTCGCCGGCGAGGAAATTGCTCAAGCTAAGATCGGCAGGATTGTCATTCATAAAAAAACCGTGCCTAACGACTGCGGGCACGGTGCTGATTCATGGAGAGCGACCATCCGGTTCTCGGACGGATCGGCGATTGGAATGTTGATGTCGTTATGCATCCTTTGGCGCATCGCAGCCGGGCCAGCCGGGTCGCGATTCTCCATTCGGGACCGCAATCTTAACGCCTCTGCGACAGGCGACAAGCACTTAATTTAGCGGGGGACTGGGGGCCTAAGAGGGCGGTTTCCGAGTGCCGCGCAGATTCTGCCAGAGGTCGATGACTGCCGCGATGGCGTAGACAGTCGTTAGGGCAAAAACAAAGTAGCCGCCCCAGAGAAGAGTCCCGCCAAAGGTCGTCGCCCAGATCCAGTAAATCGTTCCGGCGGCGAGCAAGATCTCGAGCGAGTAAAAAAGCCAGGCAAATCGTTTTCCGGCGACGCGGCGATTGAGAAGAGCCAGCACCAACGGCCAGCAAAAGGCTGTCAGGGTCAGCAGGCCGTTGAGTGAGGGGCCGAGGCGAGTCGCGCCGTAGTTGTAATCGGTCTGGGCATCACTTTGTGGAAAGATTTTCTGCACCAGGGTGCGGGGCGGCGGTGTTGTCGCTGCCTTCGGCCCGCCGTGCGAACATTCGCTGAGCGGAACGAAGAGCGCCCCGATCATAATCACGCCTAACGTCAGCTTTAACCTGCGCACAGGGATGAGTGTGGTCGCGTCGCAGGGACGATCACAAGTCGAAAACGATGCGTTCGTTACGCTTCGTAGGGCGAAGGCGGCTGCTCGAGCGCAGTCTTCAGCACTTCGTCGACCGTTTCGACAGGGACAAATTGGATTTTCTCTTTCGCCTCCTCCGGAATGTCGACCAGGTCCTTCTCGTTCCCCTTGGGAATAATGACGGTCGTCACACCGGCGCGCATTGCCGCCAGACTCTTTTCCTTCAGGCCGCCGATTGGCAGAACCAGACCGCGAAGGGTAATCTCGCCCGTCATCGCGACGTCGGAACGGACCGGGGTATCGCTAAAAAGTGAGGCGAGCGCGGTAAACATCGCGACTCCCGCCGACGGCCCGTCTTTCGGAACGGCGCCGGCCGGAACGTGGACGTGGATATCGGTTTCCGCGAAATCCTTCGGCGTCGCGCCGACCTGGCCATCCCGGCTCCGGACTAACGAGAGCGCGGCCTGCATCGATTCCTTCATCACGTTTCCGATCTGTCCGGTGAGCGTGATGTTTCCTTTCCCCGGGTAACGAGTTGCCTCGATGTGCAGCACTTCGCCGCCGACGGGGGTGTAGGCGAGCCCGGTGACGATGCCTGGCTTGTTGGCGGTCAGTTTCGTGTCGTGAATGTAGCGCGCCGGTCCCAGCATTTCGGCGACGAGCGCGGGCGTGATCTTGACGTGATCCGTCCTGCCGCGCGCGACCTGCGCCGCGACTCCGCGAATGACCGCACCGAGCTGGCGCTCGAGCTCCCGCACGCCGGCTTCGTGCGTGTAGCTGTCGATCACGCTGACGAGCGCGGCTTCTTCCCATTCGCACTGTTCGGGCTTGAGCCCGTTTTCCTCGAGCTGTCGCTTGACGAGGTAACGTCGCGCGATTTCGAGTTTCTCGCGCCCGGTGTAGCCGGCGAGGTTGATGATCTCCATCCGGTCGCGCATCGGTTCCGGCACCCCTTCGATGTAATTCGCGGTCGCAATGAAAATGATCTGTGAAAGATCGAACGGCACGTCGAGGTAGCGATCGACGAAGGCAAAATTCTGCCGCGGATCGAGCACTTCGAGGAGCGCACTCGCCGGGTCCCCGCGAAAATCGGTTCCGAGTTTGTCGATCTCATCCAGCATCATGACCGGGTTGCGGGTCCCGGCGCGGCGTAGCTCCTGGATGATCCGGCCCGGCATGGAACCGATGTAAGTGCGTCGATGGCCGCGAATTTCCGCTTCGTCGCGAATTCCGCCGAGACTCATCCTAACGAACTTGCGTCCGAGCGCGTCGGCGATCGATTGACCGAGGCTGGTCTTGCCGACCCCGGGCGGTCCGAGGAAGCAGAGAATCGGGCCGTGCCCCTTCGGATTGAGTTTGCGCACGGCCAGGTATTCGATCAGGCGTCGCTTTACTTTTTCGAGATCGTAATGGTCGCGATCGAGAATCTCCTGCGCCTTGTCGAGATCGAGATTGTCGTCGCTCATTTTCGACCACGGAAGCTCTGCGATCGTTTCGACGTAGGTCACGACGACGGAATAATCCGGGCTGGCCTGCGGGATGAAATCGAGTCGTTTCAATTCGCGCTCGGCTTGTTTCATCACCTCTTCCGGTGGCTTCGCTTCCTCGAGTTTTTGGCGCAACTGCGCGCGCTGTTCCTCCGCACCGGAATCGCCTTCGCCGAGTTCGCGCTGGATGGCTTTCACCTGCTCGCGCAGATAGGCGCGGCGTTGCGCATCGGAAAACTGCGACTGCACGTCCTGCTGCAAGCGTTGCTGGATCTGCGCGATTTCGAGCTGCGACGAAATGCTGGCCTGGACGACTCGCATCCGTTTCTCGAGATCGATTTCCTCGAGCAGCGCCTGCTTCTGCGCGACGTCGAGGTTCAAGTTCGGCGCCAGGAAATCGGTCAACTCCTCCGCGCCCTCGATCCCGAGCACAATCGCACGCGCTTGTTCCGGAACGTCCGGCGTTAGTTCGAGGAGCTTGCCGGCGGAATCGCGCAGGTTGCGGAATTCGGCTTCGAATTCCTTGGTCGTCGGCGCCGGCAGAGTCTGGAGCACTTCCACTTCGGCGCGCATGAACGGCGTTTTCTGGACGATTTTGCGGATCTTGAAGCGGCGCAAACCCTGCGCGATCACCACGACGTGATCATCCGCCTGGCGAAGAAGTTTCAGCACCATCACCGCTGTGCCGAATTGATAGAGATCCGCTTCATCCGGATCTTCCTTCGCCTCGTCGCGCTGCGTCACCAGTCCGATGATTTTGTTCTGCGGCAACGTTTCGTTGAGCAATTGAATGGAAGCGGCGCGCTGGACATTCAACGGCGAAACCGTCCGCGGAAAAACCACGAACCCGCGTACCGGAAGAATCGCGAGCGTCTCGGGAATCGCGGGCATCGCGTCCGGAGCGACACTGCCGGGCACCGCCGCGCTGACCTGCGACGGCGTTTCTTCTGAACTTTGCAAAGTGCTAAAAGGTTGTCCGCTCATTGCTGAAAAGGAAGCTCGATCCAAAGGAGACCATTGCGTTGTTCGGCCTTCGCCTGCTCGAGATCGACGAGCATCGGCAGCTCGACGATTCGCTCGAAAGGTCCGTAATCGATTTCGAAGGCGATCATTTGCACGGCGCGGCCTTCTTCATCGGTCGGTTCGGGCGCGGATCGCGTCCCGCGGATGGAGATACGCCGCGGCTCGACTGTCAGATCCACTTCCGAGCGGTCGACACCAGCGAGGTCGACGCAGATGCGCAGGCCTTTGTCGCACTGGAAAGCGTTGATCGCCGGACGCCAGCGATAGGGCCCGGGAGGAGAGAGCTGGAAACGCGTCATCTGGTAGGTGACGTCGCCCAGCGTTTCGTGCAGCCAGCGTAATTTGATTCCGCGGATCGTGTTCATGCGTTTCTGGAATCTAAACCACGTGCGCGCGGAGTCACCTGTGCGCCCTGTTTTTGCGGCCCGCGGGTGAATTTTGCTTGTCGTTAGGCGACGGAATCAGGAGCCGGGCGCAGATCGCACTGCCCAGTGCCAGCAAGACGCCCAGCGCCATGACGACGCGAAAACCTCCAACGAAAGATTGGTCGATTGTACGACGCGCAAGCTGCCGACTTGCCGGGTCCAGGTCCGATGGAAACTCCACGCCGGCCAGCCGATCGCGCTGCTCAGTCAGCGCGGCCTGGGCCGCAGGCGCCAATGGAGTTTTTTGCAGTTGCCGTTTGAGCAACCAATCGAAGCTCTGCAGCATCACGATTCCGAAAACCGCGATCGCGAGCAGGCCAGCCGCGCGTGAGACGGCATTGTTGATTCCGGAGGCAACTCCGACACGACTTTCCGGAACGGAATTCATCACGGTCGTCGTGAGGGGCGCGACGCTCACCGCCATCCCGAGACCGAGGACGGCGATCGCCGGGAAGAAAGTCGTCCAGTAAGTGCCTCCGACTCCGGGCCGCAAAAAAAGCGCAAAGCCTGCGGCCGCGATGAGCGGCCCGATCACGAGTGGAATTTTCGCGCCATATTTTGCGATCAGCCCGCCGGACCAGCGAGAAAGCAGAAACATGATGAGAATGAACGGAAGCAGCGCCGCGCCGGCCGCAGTCGGCGTGTAGCGCTGCACCTGGATGAGATTGAGCGGCAGAAAAAAGAGCGTGCCGCCTAGCGCCGCGTAAAGCAGAAGCGTGAGAATATTCGCGCCGACAAACGAGCGTTCGCGGAAAAGACCGAGCGGCAGCATCGGGTGCGAGCTCTTCGTTTCGCTGAGCACGAAGAGCGTGAGCAAGACTGCTGAGGCGGCTAGTGAGCACGCGACTGTTGGATGGGTAAAACCGGCACGCGAGGATTCGATTAGGCCGTAGACGAGGGTGCCGAGGCCGAGCACTCCAAGAACTGCGCCTAGCCAATCGAGTGAGTTCTTTTCCGGATTCGCACTTTCCGGGACGCGCCAGAACGAGATCGCGATCACGAGCGCGGCGAGGGGGACATTAATGAAGAAAACCGCACGCCAGGAGACGTGCTCGATCAACCAGCCGCCCAGCACCGGGCCGATTGCGGCCGTGATCGCGCTAAAACCCGACCAGGTCCCGATGGCGCGACCGCGTTCCTCGACCGCAAACGAACTGCTGATAATGGCGAGGCTGCCGGGGACGAGGAGTGCGGCACCCAATCCCTGCACGGCGCGAGCCGCGATCAGTTGCGCAATCGTCGCCGCCAATCCGCACCCCACCGAGGCGATTGCGAAAAGTGCCACGCCGAGCAGGAAAACGCGCCGCCTGCCAAACTCGTCGCCTAACGAGCCGCCGGTGAGCAGAAAGGCGGCGAGGAGTAGCGAGTAGGCTTCGATGACCCATTGCACGTCGACCACGTCCGCTTGAAATGCCCGCTGCAGCGCCGGGAGCGCGACATTCACAACCGTGCCGTCGATGAAAGCCATGCTTGAGGCGAGAATCGTCGCCGCGAGAATCCACCGACCGGTGGCGCGCGAGCAGGGGATCGAGGCCTTTTCCCCACCGCTGAGTGTTTCGTTGAATGGCGATCGAAGAAAGTTGGTCACGCAGAATCCAGATCCGGTTGGAATGAAGAAATGTAAAACAAGCTCCAAAAAGGTTGTTGACTGATTAGTCAACTATAAGCAGATTCCCTGCATGCCGAGACAAAGCGACGTCGAAGAGCGTTTGATGAACGCCGCGATGGATTTGATCTGGGAACACAGCTACGGATCGACTTCAGTCGACGCCATTTGCGAAAAAGCCGGGGCGAAAAAGGGTAGCTTCTATCACTTCTTCGAATCGAAATCCGAGCTCGCGGTCAAGGCGCTGGAAGCCGATTGGCAGCGGAAGAAGGCGCGAATGGACGAGATTTTTTCCGCTTCTGTCCCGCCGCTCGATCGTTTACGCAGCTATTTCAAGCACGTCTATGAAGGCCAGACAAAAGCGCACGGGGAATGCGGTGCGGTCCTCGGTTGCCCCTATTGCACCATAGGGTGCGAGATCGGGACGCAGGATCGCGCGATCGGGGATCAGGTGCACAAAATTCTCGATCGCAACGCCAAATATTTCGAATCCGCCATCCGCGATGCGCATGCCCAGGGGCTGATTTCAGCGCCGGACGCGAAAGCGAAGGCCCAGATGCTCGTTGCGTTTTTTCAAGGCAGCCTCGCCCAGGCCCGGATTGAGAACGACGTCCGCCCGCTGCAGCGCTTGGCGGACGGCGCGCTGGAGCTACTCGGCGCGAAATCCGCAAAGGCGGCGAAATAGGCGGGCAAGCATTTAAGCACTTCTTGGAACTACAAAGATAATAGATGACCAGTCAAATAGAAGACCAAAATAGAATGAACATGATCCTCGAATCCCGAGACTGCCAACCGTTGGAGAACGTTCCGGCTGATTATTGCCGGAAACTGAAAAGTGGGCTCGCGCGCCTGGAGGAAGCGATCCAGACGCATTATGAAACGATTTATCCGGCGGCGCGGGAATTGATCGCTCGCGCAGTGCAGGAAGCGGAAGAAGCGTCCTGGGCAACCCCGTTTCCGTCGCTCTTTTTCCCAACTCTCGCCCACCTCAAGGTGCGCGAAATGATGCCCTCAGCCTAACGAATTACAGAAATACACTCTCATATGAATAAGAAAACAAC
Source organism: Chthoniobacterales bacterium (assembly GCA_036502465.1). Taxonomy (GTDB): domain Bacteria; phylum Verrucomicrobiota; class Verrucomicrobiia; order Chthoniobacterales; family UBA10450; genus Palsa-1392. Next base: position 13,995 of record DASXYO010000219.1, on the reverse strand, counting down.
TGCGCTGATTACCGGCGCGAACAAAGGAATCGGTCTTGAGACCGCGCGGCAACTTGGAAAGAAGGACATCACCGTTCTCCTCGGGGCTCGCGATGTGGCAAAGGGCAACGAGGCAACCGATGAACTGCGCCAAGAAGGAATCGACGCGCATTTTGTCGAAATCGACGTGAGCGATCCGGAAAGCGTGAAGAAAGCGGCCGCCCAGGTCGAACGCGATTTTGGCAGGCTCGACATTCTGGTCAATAACGCCGGCGTGATGAAAGACGCGCGCGACAAAAAGGTGAGCGAGCAATCACTCGATACCTGGCGGTCGACGTTTGAAACGAACGTGATCGGCCTGATCGCGACGACGAACGCATTTCTGCCTTTGCTCCGCAAAAGCGACGCCGGCCGAATTGTGAATCTCTCCAGCATTCTCGGCTCGATCGAATATCACGCGACGCCCGGAGCGCCGGTTTACGAAAAGAAGGACACTCCCGCCTACAATGTCTCCAAGTCAGCGGTTAATGCCTACACCGTGCAGCTCGCCTATGAGTTGAAGGATACCAAGATGAAGGTAAACGCAGCGCATCCCGGCTGGGTGAAGACAGACATGGGCGGCGAAGGCGCAGTGATGGAAATCGAAGATGGCGCCAAGACAAGCGTCGCGCTCGCCACCCTCGACGCCGGCGGGCCTAACGGCACCTACGTTCACATGGGCAAACCGCTTCCCTGGTAAACACAAAGCTCACGCGAGATGGAAACTCTTCGACAAAGACAACGCCGTCCCCGGTTACGGCTCGCCTCCGTTCTGGGCGACGCCATGGAGCCGTTTGAGACAGCTGCGGGAGCGTCGTTAGGCGACGCGCAACTGCTCGACACTTATTCGCAGACCATCGCAGCAGTGGTGCGGCGGGTTGCGCCGAGTGTGGTCAACATCCGCGTCCTGAGCGGCGAACGAGGGCAGGGGGGCGGCTCCGGTTTTATCCTCGCCCGCGATGGATTCATCCTCACGAACAGTCATGTCGTGCACGGAGCGCGTGAGATTGAGGTGACGCTTCGGGATGCGCGTGTTTATCCCGCGCAGCTCATCGGGACGGATCCAGAAACCGATCTCGCCGTCATTCGGATCGACGCGCCCGAGGTGCAGCATGTGCGGCTCGCGGATTCGTCGCAGATCCAGGTCGGCCAAATCGCGGTCGCGGTCGGCTCGCCATACGGATTTCAGCAGACAGTGACGGCGGGAATTGTGAGTGCACTCGGCCGTTCGATGCGTTCCGAGTCGGGGCGGTTGATGGACGAGATCATCCAGACGGATGCCGCCCTCAACCCCGGTAACTCGGGCGGTCCGCTTTTGAATAGCGCGGGCGAAGTGATCGGTGTGAACACGGCGGTCATCCTGCCGGCACAGGGGATTTGTTTCGCGATCGCGAGCAACACCGCAAAGTTTGTCGCCGGCTGGCTGATCAAGGACGGACGGATTCGTCGGAGCTCGATCGGGGTGGCCGGCCAGAATGTGCCGCTGCATCCTCGCGTCGTGCGTTTTCACAAGTTGCCTAACGAGCGCGGAGTGCTCGTGATGGAGGTGGAATCGGGCAGCCCGGCGGCCGTGGCGGGACTTTTGCCTAACGATACCATTGTGGGCTTCAAGGGCCAGGCCATCGCGACAGTCGATGATCTGCACAAGCAGTTGGTCGCGGCCGAGATCGGGATTCCATCGCCGCTCATGTTCCTCCGTGGAACGGAGAAACTTTTCTGCATGGTGGTGCCGCGGGAATTACCGTCACTGGCGGCCCGCCCGCGTCCCAAATCACACTAACAAATAGAAGCAATTATGAACGAACCCATCAATATCAACGAAGCGAGTTTTGAAAAAGCCGTCCTCCAGTCGCCCATCCCGGTGCTGGTCGATTTCTGGGCGGAATGGTGCGGCCCCTGCAAGATGATTGCGCCGCTCATCAATGAAATCGCCCGCGAAAGCGACGGAAAATTTCGCGTGACGAAGGTGAACATCGATGACGACCCGGCGTTGATGCAGCGCTTCAGCGTGCGGGCGGTGCCGACGCTGCTCTTTTTCAGCAGCGGCGAATTGAAAGATCAACTCGTCGGCGGCGCCCCGAAGCAAGCGATCCTGGAAAAACTCAACAACCTGAGCGGCAGCTCGACTTCCGCCTAACAACCAGACCTAACGATCCATAACCAAAAAATGACGACACAGAATCAAAACAACTCCACGCCCGACCTCACGCAACGGCCTCCGCGCAGTCCGCGAATTCGGCTCGGCGGTTACGTTCTCCTTCCGCGCATGCTCGACAAGGGGCGCGCGGAGATTGCCGGGAAAAACGGGGAGTACCATTACAACTGCCCGCTCGACCAGCATTTCGTGAAATTCGTCGGGATCGACTCGGCCGGGCTGCGCGAACAACTCGCGGCCGGGAAGGGCGACGGCGAAATTCTGAACTGGATCAACGAGACGGCGGAGCACAAACGCACCCCGTGGGAGATTGAGCAGTGGAGCGAATACATGCAGCGCCGGGGGCCGGAAAGCGACGCCGAAACGCGCGCTCATTTCGGCGACATGCTGGGCAAGATCAGCCAAAGCCGCGAAGATATTACGACCTGGGCCGCTCTACTCGATCTCGACGATTACGTCAGCTTCGGTGGGCAGCCGTGAGGAGGACTGGCTCCAGCGGTAGGATTTGAACCTACGACCAATCGGTTAACAGCCGACCGCTCTACCACTGAGCTACGCTGGAATTTCCGGCCTTCGGAGCGGGCGTATATCTTGCCTCTGATGGTCGAGGCGGCAAGTGTTTTGTCCGCGCGACACTGGAAAGCGAATTCGGCGTTTGCGTTCGGCGCGAACGCGGTGATAATGGGCACTCAAGATCGCGGGGTGGAGCAGTCTGGTAGCTCGTCAGGCTCATAACCTGAAGGCCGCGGGTTCAAATCCCGCCCCCGCAACCAATCGCAATCGCGGTTGCGTTCGCAGGCCGTCGCACGTTGTCTGAATCGTGCCGGCGAAACATTCCTCGAACATCCTGGTCGGGACGGCTAGTTGGTCCGATCCCGGTTTCGTCGAGCGCTGGTACCCGCCAAAGCTGCCGGCGGGTGACCGTCTCCCGTGGTACGCGGAGCATTTTGAAATGGTCGAGGTGAATTCGACCTTCTACGCCGTGCCGGACAAGCGGTTAGTCGAGCGCTGGGATCGCGCGACGCCGGGTGAATTTGTTTTCAACGTCAAGCTGCACCGCTTGCTCTCGCGCCATGCCGCCACCTTGAAATCGCTTCCGCCCGCCCTGCAGCGGAACGCAGCCGCCGATCCGAAGGGCAAAGTAGAGCTGACAAAAAAACTGGAGCACGCCCTGCTCGAGCAGATCGTGGCAACGGTCGAGCCGTTGCGGGCGGCGAAAAAATTTGGCGCGTTTCTGCTGCAACTTTCACCCGCCTTCTCGCCGCGGAAACATGAGCTGGCGGAATTGGACGATCTGCTGACTCGGCTGGCTTCGTTAGGCGTGGTGGTTGAATTGCGGAACCGGAACTGGACGGAAGACGAACAGCTCGCTGCCACGCTCGATTATTTCCAACGACATCACACTGCGCTCGCGCTGGTTGATGCGCCGGACGAAGCGCATTTCACGATCATGCCTAGCGGGTTGAATGAAGTGACCAACCGGCGCCTCGCTTACCTGCGTCTGCACGGTCGCAACCCTGAGGCATACCTGCGCGGGAAGACGGTCGCGGAACGCTTCTACTATGATTACAGCGACGAGGAGATCGCCGGGGTGGCAGAGCGGGCGAGGAAGCTCGCCGGCGAGGCCGAGCAGGTTCACGTGGTCTTCAACAACAACGCGCTCGATTTCGCTCCACACGCTGCCCTCAGACTGCGCGCCGCACTCGGTCAGATCGCCAAGGGCCCCGCGCGCCAAACGGATCTTTTTCGTTAGGGGCAATTTATGGCGCAAGAAAATCCCGGCCAACCTGGAGCCTGGCGGCGCTTCCGAAACTGGCTGAGCCATCTCCACTTCCGCATCGTCACGATCGAGGACACCCCACACTCGATCGCGCTCGGGGTCGCGATCGGAATCTTCTTTGGTTTCACTCCGCTTTGGAGCTTGAAGACTCTTCTCTCGATTGCGGTCGCGTGGCTTTGCAAAAGCAACAAGATCGCGGCCGCGATCAGCGTCCAGTTGCATGACCTGATCCTGCCTTTCATGCCGGCGATTTACCTTTGGGAATATAAAACCGGGTTTTGGGCGCTGCACGGCCATCTTCCGAAGCGACTTCATTTTCACCCGCTGGCGCTGCGCGATTACATCCATTGGGAGATGTTCTTTTCCGTCGGGCGCCCGCTTCTGATTGGTTCGGTCCTCATTGGTTTGCCTTCGGCCGCGATTGTCTACTTCGTTTGTCGCGGCCTGGTCACGAGCCACCGGGCCGGGCGAGGGGAGGAAGCGGCCGGCTGAATTTTTCCCTTCGGCGGCACGGGAGTTGCATCATGGAAACGAAGTTGCGGGCTGTAGTCCTAACGACGACGGCCGGCGACAGACCAAGTTAAACCTATGAAATCCTTCGCTGTAATCGCTTCCAGCCTTCTCCTGTGCTCGTGCGCCGACATGGTCGTCACGAAGACCTACACCTCCGCTTCCGCCAGTCGCACCGAAGCCGACGGGAAAGATTTTGGTTCCAAGGAAATTGTCCGGTACGAGACCAATTGCGGCGTCGGGGCAGCAAATCCGGCCGCGATTTACATCCGTCCGTTCTGCATCGACCGCGCCATCTTTACCGGTGACGAGACGGTCAGCGACGGCGAAATGCCCATTCGCAAGGCGCTCACGCCCATCCAGTTTGCGGGAGATTTGAAGGAAGAATTGAGCAAGCTGGCTCCGACCCGAATCCTGGCGGACGACGAAGTTCCGAAGGTGGGCTGGCTGGTGGAAGGTCAGTTTGACCTGGTTGACGGCGGCGACCCTGTGGGCCGTTTTTTCCTCGGTCAATTCGGTGCCGGTCGCTCCTTTCTCGCTTTGCATGTGAAAGTGACAGACGTGGAAAAGCATCGCGTGGTTTATGAATTCGACATGGCCGGCGGCAGCCGCGGCCAAGGCAAGCTCGGTTCGATCCGGGCCAGCGGCCTGGGCAAGGCGACCCCGTTCGATCTGCGCAACGCCGCCGAGCGCATTCTCCTTGTCCTCAGCCCCGACCCGTTTCGCTTCGGCGCACGGTCGACGGTCTCACTTCGTTAGTCTGCGCGATTCGTTAGGCAAGCGCGAATGGATTGCGGTTGCCAAGCGAGGGTGTCCAGTTAACGTGCAGCGGTTTCGACCTCTGCCGTCATGAATTTCCTTCGCAAAACCCTCTGCCTGCTGGTCATCCCGGCGTTTCTGCTCGGTGCGGCGACGTCCGCCTGCGCCGCCGAAGCCGCGATCACGGTGGATGCCAAGACCGGCTTCGTCCTCGAGAAAGTCCAGGCCGGCAAGAAGCGCCAGGTCGGCAGCCTGACGAAAATCGCGACCGCGATGGTCGTGCTCGACTGGTCGACCAAACAGGGCGGCGATCTTGCCCAGGTTGCAGTCATCCCGCCGGCCGCATTTGCCGGGGCGAGCGAGAACAACGTTGGCTTTCAGCCGGGCGATACGATCACTCTGCGCGACCTGCTCTACGCCGCGCTCGTCCAATCCGATAACATTGCCGCCAATACGCTGGCCGATCACGTCGGGCGCGCGCTCCTCTCGCAAGTGCCGCCCAGCGGCGAGGCCGCGCGCGGCACACCGGTCGATTACTTTGTCCTGCAGATGAATGCACTGGCCAGGCACCTCGGAATGGAACGGACACGTTTTCTCAACCCGAGCGGGGTGGATACGAAGGAGAAGCCTTACTCGACCGCGGCCGACATCGCCCGCCTAACGAGATACGCGATGAACAGCGCCGGTTTCCGTTTTTACGTTTCGCAGAAGGAGCGGGAAATAGAGTTCGGGCGCGGTGCGGAACGGATGCGGTATCTGCTCCGAAACACGAATGAGCTGCTCGGTCGAGACGACATCGATGGCGTAAAGACCGGCCGGACCGCGCGGGCCGGCGATTGCCTCGTGATCTCGGCCGCCCGGCCATCCGAAGTTGTGCAGCAGGGCACGACCACTTTGGTCACTCCGCGGCGGCTGATCGTGGTTGTGCTCGGCAGCCCCAATCGCTTTGGCGAAGGCGCGGCCTTGCTGGCGCGCGGCTGGTCGCTTTACGACAGTTGGGCGGCGGCAGGCCGGCCGATGGATAAGGGCGAAGTGCTGGGCGGGCCTAACGAGTAGATGAAGCAGCGCGTCGGTGTCCTGACCAGTGGTGGTGATTGCCCCGGCTTGAACGCGGTCCTGCGCGGAGTCGTGCTGGCGTCGGAAAAACTTGGCTGGGAAGTCGTCGGCTTCAAAGACGGCTTCGAAGGGCTTCTGCCGCCCGGGCAGTATGTGATCCTCGACCGGGCCCGGACGGACGGCATCATGTCGTTAGGCGGAACAATCATAGGCACGACGAACAAAGGACATTTCATCGCCAAGGTCGGCGCCGGCAATCGCGCGGTGGTCGCGGCGGAGGTGATCGAGGCGGCCCGCGGAGTGCTCGACCGGCTGAACGTCAAATCTTTGATCATCGTCGGCGGCGACGGCTCGATGACCACCGCCCTGCAACTCCAGGAAGGCGGAATCAACTGCATCGGCGTTCCGAAAACGATCGACAACGATCTCGAAGCGACGGCCATGACCTTCGGATTCGATTCCGCGGTTGCGGCCGTGGCGGACGCGCTCGATCGGCTGCACACGACAGCGACCAGCCATAAACGCGTCATGGTTCTCGAAGTAATGGGACGCCACGCTGGCTGGATCGCGCTCCACGGCGGGATCGCGGGCGGCGCGGACGCGATTCTGATTCCGGAAATCCCTTTCGATTACGAAAAGCTAGCCGATTTCATCAAGCGCCGAGAAGCGGCCGGCTCGTTAAGTTCGATGGTGGTCGTCGCGGAAGGCGCCAAGCCCAAGGACGGGCAACAGGTCCTGCATCAGACCGAAGTGGGCGAATACCGCTTCGGCGGCATCGGCGACGTCGTCGCGCACGAACTGGCGGCACGAACCGGCAAGGAGACGCGCTGCTGTGTGCTCGGTCATCTTCAGCGTGGTGGCGCGCCGACAACGCTGGATCGCATTCTTGGCACGCGCTTCGGGGTGAAAGCAGTCCAACTGGCGAATGAAGGTCTGTTTGGCTCGATGGTGAGTTATCAAAACTACCAGGTGCAGCACGTGCCGATTGCGGACGCGGTCAACCGGCTGCGGCTCGTCCAACCTTCCAGCCAGATGGTGCAGACGGCGCGCGACGTTGAGATCTCGTTTGGCGACTAAGTCGCTCGCGAGCTAAAGAAGCGCCGCGACCTGCTCGACCGTCAGTTCGTCAAGGCGCCTAACGACGAGGTCGGCTTCCAACAATTCTTCGAGCGGGTGCGTCGTCGCGACCGCGATCACTTTCATGTCCGCGGCGTGCGCGGCTTCGATCCCGACATGCGCATCCTCGAAGACGACGGAGCGGGCGGGCGTGATGCCGAGACGCGCCGCGGCCTTTTGGAAAACTTCCGGATTCGGTTTCCCGTGCACGACATCCTCGGCCGAGATGATCTCACAAAAAGCCTCCTGCAAACCAATCCGGTTGAGGACAGCGTCGATGTTTGCCCGCTGCGTCGACGAAGCGACCGCGCAGGGAATGCCGGCGGCGTTCAGGCGATCGAGCCATTCCACAACGCCCGACAGCGGTGCGATATTCGCCTGGCCGACCAATTCGCGGTAAAGCGCCTCTTTCCGGTTCGTTAGGCGCGCGACTTCGGACGGCTCTTTCGCCCAGCCGTGAATCTCCTCGATGATCCGCGAGCTTTTCATCCCGAAGCCGCGGATGAAACTATCCGGCGCGATCGTCTTTCCGAGTTCCGCGGCCAGCATCTGCCAGCTCCGGGCGTGCAGTTTGCCCGAGTCGATGATGACGCCGTCCCAGTCGAAGATCGCCCCGAAAGGCGCCAGCGAACGCGAGGTCACTCCAGCCGCTGCAACGCGGGCAGCCCGTAGTTTTTCTGCAGCGCGTCGGCCTCGGCCGCGACCTGCGCGGCATCGAGTTCGAGCTGCTTGGGGTCGTCCACGGTCTGGATCACATCGAAACCATTCAGCGGCGTCTTCACCGCTTCAGCGAGATCGGCCAGCGAGTGAATTTCCTTGTCGTTCACTTTCTTGACTACGAGATAGCTGAAGTCGTCGTAACCGATCGTGCTGTTGGCCGGCAACACCTGGCTGAGGATGACGACGTGGCGTTTGCCTTCCGGGAAAAGCTCGGACTGGAACTTATCGAGATAAACAAAATCCTGCGGCGCGTCCTTCTCCCAGTTGCTGCCCCATTCCTTGAGATACTGGCGCGTCAGCTCCTGGAAGATGAGTCCGCCCAGCACGTAGTAGGAAGGCGGATCATCAATGTTGTAGGGCGGGACGACGTAATCGCTTTCCGCACGATGCTCGAGCTTCACGTTCAAGGTGAGCGGCTTTCCCTCCCGCAGGACGTGCAACGCCACCGAGTCGCCGACATACGCCTTCGCGGTCAGGAGATTGCCGAACCCGAGCTTGCCGTAGAGTGAATCGACATAGTTCCCGTTTTGATCGATGTCGTGATCCGCGACCGCGGTCACGATGTCGCCCGGCTGCAGACCGGCCTTGGCCGCGGGCAACCCCGGCTCCACGCTCGTGATGTAGACGCCGCTCGCCTTGCTCGTCTCACCGGCATAGGCGCGCAGTTGCGGATCGCGCGTCGGGAAAAAGGAAATGCCCAGCGAAGGAAATCCTTGATACTTCTGCCCGGCCGCGTCCTTCAGGAAATGCGCGATGATCGGCGCGGGAATCGCGTCGAGCACCTGCGAACGCGGATCGTAGCGCAGAAGCAGCGCGGCCAGCTTGTTGTTCTTGACCAGCGGCACGGTGTAGCTGTTGTCCCGATACTGCATCGGGATGCTGAGCCGGTAGGTTAGAAAGTCGGCCACGTCGGCCGGATAACGCGTAATCCCGATCGTCGTCACGATTCCTTCCGTCACGACGAGCGCGCCGGTTGCTTCCAGTTGCCAGGCGGCAAGGCGATCGCCGACCACGGTGTCGAGCGCGAGCTCGAGCGGTTGCAGGCCCTTGAGGAAATTCTTATCCGTCGGCTCGATCAGGGCGAGGTTCGCTTCGTAATCGACCACCACGACGTTGGCCGCGGTTTTTTCGCCCGATTCCGCGCGCTCCAGCTCGACGTAATTCTGGTTCGAGACGAGGTCGGCGGTGACGAGCACGCGGTCGTTAGGCAGGACCGCCCCGAGCGCCCGCTTCGAGAAGGGCGCCTTCTTTTGCCACGGTCGAAAGTAATCGTAAGGCTGCCCGGTCACGTTCACCCGGACGAGCGAGACCTCCTTCGCCTGGACGGCGGCCTGCGCGCTGGGCGCGAGTTTCTTCACCGCGACGGGCGCTTTCTTGGCCTCGGCCAGCGGGACGAGAGCGAGGAGGGCGACGAGAAAAAGAACGGGCGTGCGCATGGATCAGATTTTGTCTTTGTCGGCGACCGCGGGCTTGGCCGGCGGTTGTTCGTCGAGGTTTTCTTCCTGGAGGACGTTGTAGCGCGTCTTAATCCGTTCCCGGGCGGCGTTCACCTGCTTCGGATCAAGCACGAGCGGGGGACCATCGCCCACCATCTTCACGACAAAGCGATCCGCCGGTTGCTCAAAGGCTCGGGCCAGATCCTGCAGCGTGCCGATTTTCTTGCCGTTGATCTCGTCCACAATGCCGTACTTGTATGGCAGCAAATAAGTATTGATCGGATCCGGTAGAACGTTCGTCAGGATCACGACCTCCGGGTGCTGCAGATAAATTTGCTCGGTAACAAAGAAGTCGAAGAAGTGCCGCACCCGCAGATCGGTGATCCGATACGCCTGGAGCAGATCGAGCGACATCGGCTGAAACAGCAGCCCGCCATAGACCACGTAGCGCGGCCGAATGTCATAGCTGTGCGCCTGCATGAAATAAGGCCAGACCGTGCCCAGCGTCACGTCGATGCTCATCGGCTGCTTGTTGCGCAGGAGATCGAGCTTCACCGAGTCGCCCTTGAATTTCCGCTCCACCACCTCCGGCATCTGCACCCGCTCGCCTTCAAATTCGACAAAGGCATCGCTCGCGATCGGGTGACCATCCACCGCCAGCATCACGTCGCCCGTTTGCAACAGCTTCCCGCACGGACCGGCGTCGAGCACCGTGCCGACGAGGATGCCGCGATCGTCATCCTTCAAGCCGAGATAATGCCGCTGCGCCGGATTCTGCAGCTTCGAATAAGTAATCCCGAGATCGACATAGCGATCGTAATGCCCGTCCTCGATATCCTTGAGAAACCGCCGAATCACCGGCGTCGGGATCATGTAGGCGACCCCTTGCGCGATGTCGCCACTATATCCCTGGAAAGCGACCCCGACCACCTTCGCGTTCTGCATCACCGGGCCGCCACTGTTGCCCGGGTTGATCTGCGCGCTGATCTGGATCGCGAGATGCGAATCGATCGCCGAATGCGTGTAGAGACTAAAATCGATCCGCGAAACAATCCCCGTCGTGACCGACATGCGTTCGCCGCCGATCGGGTAGCCGTAAGCCGAGACCGTCGATTCCAACGGCGGAATGCCGCCAAAGCTAAGCGGCTTCATATCCTTCCAGAAATTAGGTGCCGCCACCTGCAGCAGGGCGAGATCGCAATCATGCGCGACGAATAGAACCGTCGCCGGATACTTATTCGGATCGCCTTCGCGCTCCACCGTGAGATAGCGGCTGTTGCTCACCACATGGGCGTTGGTCAGGATCCGTTTCCCATCGATGACAAACCCGGCGCCGACCCCGCGGCCGATCGAGCCCGAGTTCCACGGCGCGCGATAATCCGGCTCCACCTCCGTCGAAGTGATCCGCACCAGGCTGCTCTGGATTTGGCCATTTGGCTGAGCGTGCGCATCGGCCACGATGAAAAGCGCGAGCGCGCCGAGAAGGAAACGAAATTGGTGCATCAGGAAAAGAGCGGGAAGATCAATCGGAAGAGCGCGGCTGTAAACGGCAATCGAGCGTTAGATGGCCGGCGAGCGAAAACGTTCAGCCGAAGATTGGTGAACCACGAAGGCACGAAGTCCGGTAGGGCGAGACTCCGTCGAGCCGCAGCTGGAGGTCCCCCCTTCGTCCGGTTTCAGGGTGCGCCGGCGCAACGGCGAGCGCGGACTGGCTCGGCGGATGGAAAATCGAAACGGGATTGCAATTTCACCGCTTCAGGAGAAGGAATGTGCGGTCTGGGAAATCGCACATGGCAAAGAAGAAACTAACCGCGCCGCTCGTCAGTGTCGTGATGGGAAGCGCCTCGGACTGGGAGACGATGCAGCACTGTGTCGCGCTCCTGGAAAAGTTTGGCGTGCCTCACGAGCACAAAATCGTCTCTGCGCATCGCACCCCGCAGTTGATGGCGAAGTTTGCGCAGGAAGCGGCGGAGCGCGGCGTGCAGGTGATGATCGCGGGCGCGGGCGGGGCGGCGCATCTGCCGGGCATGATCGCGGCGCAGACCTGGCTGCCGGTGCTCGGTGTGCCGGTCGAGTCGCGCGCGCTGAAGGGGCTCGACTCGCTGCTCTCGATCGCGCAGATGCCGGCGGGGGTGGCGGTCGGCACGCTCGCCATCGGGGTGGCGGGGGCAAAAAATGCGGCGTTGCTCGCGGCCAGCATCATCGGGTTGCATAACGAAAAGGTGCGCGGGGCGGTCGAGAAATTCCGGCGGCGGCAAACAAAGAGCGTGCTCGCCCAGAAGCTGCCATGACGGAAGCGAAGACGCTGCTGCCCGGGGCGACGATCGGAGTGATGGGCGGCGGCCAGCTGGGCCGCATGTTTGCCATCGCGGCCCGCCGAATGGGTTATCGGATCCACACTTTTTCGCCGGAGAAGGATGGGCCGGCGGCGCAGTTTTCCGATCTGGCGACGACGGCGGACTACGACGACGAGGCTGCGGTGACGGAATTTGCGCGCTCGATCGATGTCCTGACTTTTGAGTTTGAGAACATCCCGGCGGCGACGATCGAATGGGCTTCGCGGGAGCAGGTCGTCAGGCCACGCGGTGACATTTTGCTTATTGCGCAGAACCGCTTGCGGGAAAAAGAATTTCTCTCCGGGGCGGGATTTCCGGTGGCGGCGTTCCGCCGGGTCGCGAGTGCAGATGACCTAACGAGCGCACTGGCGGCGATCGGCCGGCCGTCTATTCTGAAGGGCGCGGCCTTTGGTTACGATGGCAAAGGCCAGCAGCGGATCGATCCGGATACCGACCTGGCGGACATCTGGTCGACGCGGGAGGACGCGGAATGCGTGCTCGAGCAGGTGATCGATTTCGAAAGGGAAATTTCGGTGATCGTCGCGCGCGGTCCGGACGGGAAAACGGCCGTCTTCCCGGTCTGCGAAAATATTCATCGCCATCACATCCTCGACGTCACGCTCGCGCCGGCGCGAATCGAAGAGGGCGTCGCGCATGAGGCGCGCGAGCTGGCCTGCGCGGTCGCGAAGAGTCTCGATCTCGTGGGCTTGCTCGCGGTCGAGATGTTTCTCTGCGGGAACGGCGAGTTGATCATCAACGAGCTGGCGCCACGGCCGCATAATTCCGGGCATTGGACGATCGAAGGCTGCGTCACGAGCCAATTCGAACAGCACGTCCGCGCGGTCTGCGGGCTGCCGTTAGGCGGGACCGGAATGTTGCGTCCGTCGGCGATGGTGAATCTGCTCGGCGATGTCTGGAGCGAGGGCGAGCCGAATTGGGCGGCGGCGTTGGCGGAGCCGAACGTGCATCTGCATCTCTACGGCAAACGCGAGCCGCGCCTGAAGCGCAAGATGGGCCACCTGACCGCGGTCGGCGAGACGATCGAAGCGGCCGCGGCCAGTGCGCAAAAGGCGCGCGACAATCTGCGGTCGAAATGAACACGCAGATCGCGGCAACGGCCTCGCCTAACGAGCGGCGGCGGGCGGTGACGCGCGCGGTCGATCTGCTCTGCGCCGGCGAGGTCGTCGCTCTCCCGACGGAGACGGTTTACGGCCTGGCGGCTGACGCTCTTTCCGCGGAGGCGGTGGTGAAGATTTTCGAAACGAAGAAGCGTCCGCATTTTGATCCGTTGATCGTGCATTTGCCGGAGCTGGCCTGGCTGGAGCGGGTGGCGGTGGTCGAAGAGAAGGTGCGGCCGCTGGTGGAACGGTTGATCGCGAAATTCTGGCCCGGCCCCCTAACGATCGTATTGCCGCGGCGGGAAAGGGTGGCGCCGATCGTGACTGCCGGTCTCGACACGATCGCGCTCCGGATGAGTGCGCATCCGCTTTTCTCGGAAGTGGTGCGTGCCCTTGGGCGGCCGCTCGCAGCACCGAGTGCAAATCGTTTCGGCCGCATCAGCCCGACGGCGGCGGCGCATGTGATGGAGGAATTGTCGGGACGCATCCCGCTCATCGTGGATGGTGGGGCGACGGAGCATGGGATCGAATCGACGGTGGTCGCCGTTCGCGGGAACGCGATCGAGGTGCTGCGCGCTGGGCCGATCACGCGCGAAGACCTGGCGAGCTTTGGCGAGGTGCGCCTTCCCACTTCCGGCCGCGCGGAATCGCCGGGACAATTGCCGTCGCATTATCGCCCGCAAACGCCGCTCATGATTGTGGAAGATATTTCGACGATCGCGGTGCCGAGGGGAAAGCGTTATGGCGCGTTGCTCTGGAGCGACATGCCGTTTTCGGAGACGTTTGTCGAGTCGCGCCGTCTAAGCACGACTGGAAATCTGCGCGAGGCAGCGGCGAATCTTTTCCGTCAGCTGCGCGAGCTCGATCACGCCGGATTGGATTGTGTGGTGGCCGAGGCGATGCCGGAGGAAGGTCTCGGCCTCGCGATCATGGACCGGCTGCGCCGCGCCGCGCATTCCTGATTGTCGCGTTAGTCCTGGTGCGCGAGCGA
>DASXYO010000218.1:0-8396 GCA_036502465.1 Chthoniobacterales bacterium | reverse complement strand
GTCGTTCACTGGCGCCTGGGGAAGGTTACCCACGATGCTGGTCCATGTGCTTCCACCATCGCTTGTCTTCAGCACATAGGGCAGCGCCTGGCCGGAGCGAAAACCCGAAAAAGTTGCATACGCCACCAAGGCATTGGTCGGATCGACCGTGACCCGTGTCACCCACGTTCCCGGCACATCGGGGTCGGTCACCTGCGTCCAGTTCCCGCCGAGGTTGGTCGTGAACCAGAGCCGCCCGTCGTCCGTTCCGGCCAGCACCCGGTTCGGATCGGTCTTGGCTCCGGTTACCGTGGTGACCGTGCCGAAAGGATAATTCGGATCACGCCCTGGACCGCCCGTGAGGTCAGGGCTAATGGCTGACCAGCTAACGGCGTGGTTGGTCGAACGATTGACCTGATTTCCGGCGTAATACATGACCGCCGGGTTTGCTGGATCGAATTGGAGCGGACTAAGCCAGTTGCGGCGCGATGAGACAGTGGCGCCGGTGAAATCGGAGCTGGAATCGCCGCCGTTAGTCGAACGGCTGCAGAAACCGTATTGGCTGCAACCGTAAACGAAGTTTTGATCGACAGGATCGATCAACGCCTCCAGGCCATCGCCACCGACATAGGTATTCCAACTCGTCCCCGGGTAGGAGCGATTGACGCCGTTATCCTGCGCGCCGCCGACCAGCCGGGTGCTGTCCTGCTCGCTCACGTCCACGCTATAGAATTGCGTGAACGGCTGACTCACCCCGGCGACCCATTGATCGTTTGAGCCATTAACATCGGAGCGGTAAGTCCCGCCATCGTTGCCGAGATAGACGCGGTTCGGGACTTTCAAATCCCACGCCATCGCGTGATGATCGGCATGCGGGCTAAATTCACTCGTGAAGGTGGAGCCGCTGTTCTTCGACTCGCAAAGAGAGACGCCGCCTGCGAAAACATGCGCCTGATCTAGAGGATCGACCCAGACGCGGCCAAACCACCAACCGTAACTCGATTGCGCGCCCGAGAGCGCCGAACTGGTCGGCAGCTTGGTCCAGGAATCGCCGCCGTTATCCGATTGGTAGAACCCCTGGAAAAGCCCACTCGTCTGGATCACGATGGCGTAAAGCCGCTGCGGATTCGACGGTGCCAGCGCGATCCCGATCCGTCCGATCGTGGAACCAGCCGCCGGCAGACCACCCGTTAGGCGTGACCAGGTCGCGCCGCCGTTGATTGAGCGATAAACACCCGAGCCCACTCCGCCATAGGTGCGCAAGTCCGGTTCGCGAAAGTGATCCCACATCGCGGCGTAGACACGACTCGAGTTCGTCGGATCGATCGCCAGGTCGACCGCTCCGGTCGTGTCGTTATCCGGCGCGAGCACCTGCGTCCAGGTCGAGCCGCCATCGATCGATTGATATACGCCGCGTTCCCCGCCGTGGTTGTAGAGCGCACCGGCCACGGCAGCGAAAATATGCTGCGCGTTCGCCGGATCGATCACGATGCGGCCGATCGCACCTGAGTTCGTTAGTCCGATGACCTGCCAGGTCGCGCCGCCGTCAACCGAGCGATACATACCCGCGCCGCCATAGGTGATGCTCCCGCCGCCCGGGTTCGCCTCGCCTGTTCCGGCGAAAAGTGTCCCGCTGGGAGTGATCGCGAGCGCTCCGAGCGACTGTGGGTTTGCCGCAGGCCAGACAGAGGTGAAATGCGCGCCCTTGTCCGTGCTTTTCCACACGCCGCCGGTCGCCGCGGCGACGTAGATCGTATCGGCCGCCGTCGGATGGACGGCGATGTCCACCACCCGTCCACCGATGTTGGTTGGCCCGACAAATTTCCATCCTGCCCGGGTCAGCTGGTTGCCTGACGTTTCCGCGGCGAGGTTAAGCGCCGCCGCTTGTGCGCCTGCTTTTTCGAGAGCGCCCGCCGGGATGCCACCGTGCGTGACGCGCTGGGTGACAAACCAATCTTCCGGCGGACTCTCACGATGTTCCTCCTGCTCTCGATCGTGAGACGTGGACCGCCTCTCCCGTGGATTGGCGGAGCCGACGAACTGCAGCAGCATCGCAGCAGAGCACAACCCCAAAATCAGACCGAGAATTCGCACAGATCGCTCTTTCATCCGCTGATTCTTGGCAGGATGCGAGCGCCGTCGTCAAGCCTCCCGGGAAGTTAGCGCGCGAACTAGTTTGATTTTGGCGGTGCTTCGCCGTGAGCCTTGGGATCGCCCGGCTGGGCGAGTCCGCGGCGCTCGAGCAAGGGCTCGATATATGGATCGCGGCCAGTGAAGTCGTGGAATAGTTTCATCGCGTCTTTGCTCCCGCCGCGCGAGAGAAGCGTGTCGCGAAAATGGTCGCCATTCTCGCGCTTCAGGCCGCCGTGTTGCTTGAACCATTCGACGCTATCGGCATCGAGCACTTCGCTCCAGATGTAGCTGTAATACCCAGCCGAGTAACCGCCCGCGAAAGCATGCGAGAAATAGGTCGTGCGATAACGCGGCGGAACCGGCGCGAAATCGACGCCCGCTTTCTTGAGTGCACTCGCTTCGAAGGCGAGGACATCGTTAGGCACTTCGGACGGTTTCAGCTGGTGCCAGGCCTGGTCGAGCAGCGTGGCCGCAAGATATTCCGTGGTCTTGAAGCCCTGGTTGAATTTTTCCGCTGCCAGGACCTTGTCGAGCAGCTCCTTCGGCATCGGCGCGCCGGTCTTGTAGTGCTTCGCGTAATGCTGCAGGACCTGCGGCCAGGTCTCCCACATTTCGTTCACCTGCGACGGATACTCGACGAAATCCCGCGGCACGCTCGTGCCGCTGAAGCGCGGATATTTCACGTGCGAAAACATGCCGTGCAAGGCGTGGCCAAATTCATGGAACGCGGTCCGCGCTTCGTCAAAGGTGAGCAGCGTCGGCTGGCCCGCTTCCGGTTTCGGAATGTTGAGATGATTCGCCACCACCGGCTTCGTGCCTAACAAGTCGCTCTGGTTAACGTATTCGTTCATCCAGGCGCCGCCCCGTTTCGAGGGCCGCGCGTAGTAATCCATGAGGAAGATGGCGAGCGGTTTTCCGTCCTTGTCGAAGACGTCGAAGACCCGCACGTCGGGCTGATACACCGGGAGGTCATGGCGCTCCTTGAAGGTGATGCCGTAGAGCTGAGTCGCGGCGTAGAAAACGCCGTCGAGCAGCACGTGGTTCAGCTCGAAATATGGTTTGATCTCCGACTCGTCGAAAGCGTAACGCTGCTGCCGCACTTTCTCGGAGTAATAAGCCCAGTCCCACGACGCGAGTTGGAAGCCGCCCTTCTCGGCGTCGATTAATTTCTGCATGTCGGCCGCTTCCTTGCGCGCGTTGGCCACCGACGGCGGGGCGAGCTGGGCGAGCAACTTGTTCACCGTCCCGACGTCATGCGCGGTCTGGTCTTCGAGCTGATAAGCGGCATGGCTCGGGTAACCGAGTAGCGCGGCCCGCTCCGCGCGTAGTTTCACCATCCGCAGGACGACGGCGCGATTATCGAATTCCCCGCCATGACTATTCCGCGCCAGCGAAGTCTCCATGATCCGTTGGCGCAACGCGCGATTCTTGAGATTGGTCAGCGGCGGTTGATCAGTCGTGTTCTGTAGCGGGATAACGAATTTGCCGTCCTTCTTTTCGTCTTTCGCGGCCGCCGCGGCGGCGGTGATCTCCGCGTCGGACAAGCCGTCCAGTTCCTCGCGTTTATCGACCACGATCGAGTCCGCGTTTTTTTCCTTCAGCACGTTCTGCGAGAATTTCGTCTGCAGCTCGGCCAGCTCGGCATTCATCTTCTTGAGCTTCGTCTTGTCCGCGTCGGACAGCTTGGCGCCGGCCCGCACGAAATCCTTGTAGTAGCGCTCGATCAGCCAGGTCGATTCTTCGTCGAGGCCGAGTTTGGCGCGGTCGTTGTAGAGCGTCTCGATTCGTTTGAAGAGTGACCCGTTAAGAAAGATCGCGTCCTGGTGCGCGGAAAGTTTCGGCGCCATTTCCGTCTCGATTTTCTGGATCTCGGGGTTCGTGTTCGCGCTCGAGAGATTGGAGAAAATGCGATCGACCCGGCCCAGCAGGAGGCCGGATTTCTCGAGGGCGACGATCGTGTTTTCAAAAGTCGGCGCCTCCGGGTTGTTCGCAATCGGCGCGATCTCTTTCGATTGTTCCGCCATGCCCTGCTCGAAGGCCGGCGCGAAGTGCTCGTTCTTGATCTTGTCAAAAGGCGGATACTGGAGATCGAGCGAACTTTCCTTGAGTAACGGATTTTCAGTCATTGGTGTGGCAGTTGGAGTGGGGGATGCAGCCTGCAGGCAAAGAACAGGCAGGAGCAACAGAGAAAAGGCGGCGAAAATGCCGCCGCAACGACGGGAAAGAGCGAGAGTTGGCAGAGTAATCATGGTTCGTTAGGCTGAAATTGCGGGTCGCGCGGTGCGCGGAATCGGAGCGTTCTATTTACATCGGGTTTGGCATCGGAAAAGATTTTCTTTGCGCGAATTGCGGCGCGCGCGAACCGGCCTGTGCGAGAGATCGGACTGGAACTTTGCCCCCGAATCGCTTAAAAATTGAAATGGACAATCGCCCTCGTTGAAGGGCGCGACACAATGGCTAAACTTTCTTTCCTCCAACGCATTTTTATCGCCCTCGGCGCGGGCATCCTCCTCGCCTGCTTCGGCGCGGCCCCGAGCAGCGCCGCCACCGTCTCCGTCGATGTGGCGCCCGGCGGCCAGCTCATGTTTTCGCCGTCCACCGTTTCCATCCGGGCCGGCGACACCGTCACCTGGACCTGGAGAGCGAGCGGGCACAGCGTCACCTCCGGCACGCCCGGCAAGCCGAGCGGGCTTTTCGATTCCGGGGTGAACAGCTCGGGGTTCACTTTCTCCCACACGTTTAAGGACCTCGGGACCTTCACCTATTACTGCATGCCGCACGGCGCCTGTTGTGCCATGACCGGCAGCGTGACCGTCGCCGCCGCCACGCCCACCCCGTCGCCGGCCGCTGCCCAGCCGGTCAATATTTCCACCAGGCTCGAGGTAAAGACCGGCGATCAGGTGCTCATCGGCGGCTTGATCATCACCGGCACCGCACCGAAGCGCGTCATCCTGCGCGCGCTCGGGCCGTCGCTCGCCGGTGCCGGCATTACTGATCCGCTGGCCGACCCGTTTCTCGAGCTCCACGCCAGCGATCAATCCGTCATTACCACGAACGACAACTGGCGCGACTCCCCCACGGCCGACATCGAGGCGACCGGCCTCGCCCCCTCGAACGACCTCGAGTCAGCCCTCGTCATCACTCTCGACCCCGGCAGTTACACCGTGATCGTGAACGGGAAGAACGGCGCTACCGGCGTCGGCCTGGTCGAGGCCTACGACCTCGATGGCAGCGCCACCTCACAGCTATTGAATATCAGCACCCGCGGTTTCGTCGAGAGTGGGAGCAACGTCATGATTGGCGGATTCATCCTCGGCGGCGGGAGTGAAAACACGAAGGTGCTCGTGCGCGCGATCGGGCCTTCCCTGACCGGGCAGGGAGTGGCCGGCGCGCTGGCCGATCCGACTCTTGAGTTGCACGACGGCAACGGCGCTCTCATCCAGAGCAACGACAACTGGAAAGACACGCAGCAGACCGAGATCGAAGCCACCGGCCTCGCGCCCGTGAACGACCTCGAGTCCGCCATCTCCGAGACCCTTGCGCCCGGCGCTTACACCGCGATCGTCGCCGGCAAAGGCGGCACCACCGGCGTCGGCTTGGTAGAAGTCTACCGCCTCCCCTAGCACCTTGGAGGGACGACCGCCGTGTCGTCCAAAACTATCCCCCCAGCCTACCACGGCTCGAGTCAGCGCTGCTCGCCCGCTCATGCAACGCCCGCGCAAAGCGCTCCGGCGCTCCCGCATCCATCCGCAGGTAGAGCGAAGGCTCGATCAGCTCCAGTTCCATCAACCAAAAGCCCGGCGCCTCATTCGCCCGCACAAAATCCGCCCGCGCATAGAGCGGCGCCGGCCCGAGCGCGCGCAAAGCCGTTTCGCCCGCCGCCCGCAGCTCGCTCCCCGGCTCGACCGCTCGAATGACGCCGCCGTGTTCCTCCTGTACGCGAAAATCGTGCGCCTGCGGCGTTTTCAGGATGGCGTGACTCAGCACCCCATTGAAGTAACACAACGAAAACTCCCCTTCGCCCTGCACATGAGAAAGAAACGGCTGCGCCATGAAGGCGCGCCCTGCGTAGTACGCGCACAACTCCGCCCCCGGCCTCCCGGCGCTCCGCGCATTCACCCGGAAAACCCCCTGCGCGTTGAGCCCCACCACCGGCTTTATCACCACCTCGTCGCCGCCGATTTCCTCCACCAACGCTGGCAGCTCACCCGGATCGAGCCGTTCCCGCCAGATCGTCGGCACTACAGGCACCCCGCGCTCCGCCAGGTCGCGCAGATAAGTCTTGCGAATGTTCCAGCGCACGAGTTCGAGCCCATTGAAGAGCGGAGCGCCGGCCCGCTCGATCTCCGCCAGCACCGCGAGAAACGCCTCCGGGTCGGCGATGTAATCCCACGTCGAGCGGATCACGACCGCATCGAAGGCCCGCCAATCGCAGCCCGGCGCGCGCCAGGAGACCGCTTCCGCGCGCCAGCCCAGAGCGGCAAGCGGCGAGTAAGCCAGTTCGTCATCGATGACAAACCCAGTCGAATCGCCCAGAGTCAGGAAAGCGCAGCGCAGCATGGTCGGTGCGAGGTGACTCTCGCGCAGACTACGCGGTTGTCGTCTCCGTTGCGCTGATCACGACAAGTTGCGAGGCCACGCGCCTGTGCCTCGTCCTGTCACCGACTCAGGGCGCGACCGTGCCGACCTCCGAGGAAACCAGCGGCTTCAACGTCCCACCGGCGACCAGAATGGTGCCGTCGTTCAGGAGCGTCGCCGAATTATTGGAGTGTGCTCCCTTCATTTTGCCTTTCGTCCTTCCTAAGGATGATCCCGCTGACTGCCGTTGTGGCTGCTATTCCCGCTCCTCTGCGGAGCTGATGGACGACTTCTTGCGGCATCGCCCCGCTCTCGGTTCTGGCCACGCGTCCTGCTTCGGTCACCGTGGAAGTTTCCGGTGAAATGATGGTGCCCGTAGGAGCGGTTGTAGCGCGCGTTTCCGATGACGAAGCTCCCGTAGTAGCCGGGATCGTAGCCATAGTACGGCCCGCCGTCGTAGCCATATTCGCCGTAGTAGCCGCTATAGTCGGGGGCGTAATAACCGTCGCCGGCGGAAAAAACACCGTAGCTGCCAGCACAGCCCGCCAGGCTGAGCGCGCCGAGCAGGCTGACGGTGACGAGAACGCTCCGGAGTGAGAAAAGGGAAGCGTGGTTTCGAGAGTCGGGTGATTTCATAGGTCTCTTCCTTACTGGATTGTAAAACGCGCTTCCTTATCGAACTCTGCCCGGTCCGCCGCCGAGAGCCGCCGATAAAAGATCCGCGTCGTGTAACCGCCGATGAGTTTCCCATCGCGGATGAACATCCAATCGGAGACATCGCGCGGCGCGACTGTCACGCTCTGCCCGAGCCGCACATTCTTCACGTCGAGCGGCTTGTTATTGATGCGGCCGTGAAACAGCTTTCCGTCCCACGTCAGCTGGTCGACCCAGATGTGCTCGACCTGCTGGCCGTCGTCGAATCCTTTCTTGATCTCGAAACGTTCGTCGCCGTCCCTCTTTTTCTTCAGCGCGGCGATGAAAAGGCCGAGCGACTTCTGCGCGCGATCCACCGCCGCGTCGATCGCCTTGTCGTCCTGCGGGACGTTGGCATAGCCGGGAGGCCCCGGGGTTTTGGAGGCGCGACCGGCGAGGTGAGTCGTTTCTTCCGCGGCATGGCTGAACCCGGCGAGAGCCAGGGAGCAAATAAGGATAAGTGTGGTTTTCATGACAGTCTTCATCCAGAGATCGCAGCTCCTCCGCCCGGCGGATGGCGAAGAAAAGCCAGCCGGTCGATCACTGGCAGGTCACGGATCGCGCGCAACGGTGGCAGAGCCGTCTCTGAAAGACGCAATTACTCCGGGGCGATCGCCTCGTGGTCGCGACCGAGGGCCGCCTGAACCTTCGTCCAGAGATCATCGAGCGAAGCCTGCCTGCTCCGCGGTTTTTGCTTTTCCCGGGGGGCATTGAAATGGCATCTAACGGAAAATACGTCATCCGGCTTCGAGTTAATGGTTGCCGGGTAAGTGCGACTCTCATCGGCGCGCCAGTTCATTAAAGGGTAGCTATTCGCCGATGACCTTCACCAGGACGCGCTTTCTGCGGTGGCCGTCGAATTCGCCGTACATGATCTGTTCCCACGGACCGAGATCGAGCTTGCCCTTGGTGATGGCCACCACGACTTCACGGCCCATGATCTGGCGCTTGAGGTGGGCGTCGGCGTTATCTTCGCCGGTGCGATTGTGCTGGTAGGCGCTGGTGGGCGCGTG
>DASXYO010000217.1:0-17205 GCA_036502465.1 Chthoniobacterales bacterium | reverse complement strand
AGTGGCGACCCTAACGGGATTCGAACCCGTGTTACCGCCGTGAAAGGGCGGTGTCCTAGGCCACTGGACGATAGGGTCAGGAGAGCGCCCAATATCCGGAGCGGTCCCGGCCGATGCAAGGGATTTCAGCCCGCCGGAACGGGGAGTTTTTCGAGGAGCTGCGCTGTGCGCTCCGTCGCTTCACGATGCGGATCGAGAACGGTCCGGGCCTGGCGGATGAGGTTTCCTCTTCTCGAGCCATCGCGCAAGAGATCGCGCAAAGTCGTCGTTAGGCTGGCTTCGTCGCCGGGCTGCAGCGCGCCGCCTGCTGCGAGCAGGGCGCGCGAGAGTTGGGCGAAGTTTTCCATGTGCGGACCAAAAACCACCGGGCGATCGGCCACAATCGCCTCGACCGGATTTTGTCCGCCGCGCGCGGTCAGGCTTTTGCCGATAAAAACAACGGTCGCGACGGAGTACCAATCGCGCAGCTCCCCGGTCGTATCGAGAAGGAGGCAATCTGCCGCGGCCACGCTTCCGGCCGAGCTGCGGCGAGTCGATTCCAAACCGAGAGCGCGCAGGCTGGACTCGATCTCCGAAGTGCGCTCGACGTGCCGGGGTGCAATGATGAGAAAGAGATCTGGCAAATCGTGCCGCAACTCGAGGAAGATACGCCCCAGGATTTCCTCTTCGCCGTCGTGCGTACTGCCGGCGAGAAGTATCGGTCGGTCGAAATCAACTCCCAGTTGTTGCAGAACGGCGCGAGGCCCCGCTGAATTTGAGGCCGCGTTCTCGGGATCATATTTAATGCTTCCGACGGGATGAATTCGATCGTGTTCCGCGCCTAACGATTGCCAGCGGGCGACATCCTCCGGCTCCTGTACACAGATCAAATCCAACATGCAAAAATACGGCCTAACGAAAAGATTAAACTTCCGGAAGCGGCCCTCGGAACGGGGCGAAAGGCGCGCGTTGACGAGCGCGAGGGGGATTTTGCGGCGATGAGCGATGGCGGTCAGGTTGGGCCAGACCTCCGCTTCGACGAGGATGATGCGAGCCGGTCGAATGACGGCGAAGGCGCGCCGCATGATTGGCCAAAAGTCGAGCGGAGTATAAAGGACGTCGATCCAGTCCGGCGCTTGTTTTCGGGCAAGGGCGCGACCGGTCGTGGTAGTGGTCGTTAGGGCGACGCGTAGCGCGGGTTCCTGCTTCTTCATTTCCGCCGCGAGCTTGAGCGCGATCATCACTTCGCCCACGCTGACCGCATGCAGCCAGGTCACGCCCGCTGTGAGCCGGGCGCGAGTTTCCGCATCGTAGAAGCCGAGGCGTTGCCAGAACTTGTCCCGGTAATTTCCACGCCGGAGCATTTTCACGACGTAGCCCGGGAGAAAGATGACGAGCGCGAGCGGGAAAAGGAGGTTGTAGAGAAAGCGGATCATTCGCCGCCTTTGCGTTGCAGGGAAATCGTCTCGGTCGCGCCGTACTTCTTGCGCCGTATAACCTCCCAGAATTCGGTTGCCGGCAGTCGCTCGCCCGGTCTTTTCTCGAGGACGAAGATTCCTTCACTTGTTAGGCGGGCGGGCAGGCGGTCGTTCCGGAGAAGCATCCGGGTGAAGCTCTCTCCGGCCGTGAGGAGATCGTAAGGCGGGTCGGCGAAGATCAAATCGTGCGATTCCGCGGTGCTGGCGTGGTTGAGGAAATCGAAAACGTCCTGTTTCCGGATGCGGCCGACCAGTCCGGTCTGGGCGAGGTTGCGCTCGATCGCCGCGATGGCCTGGCGGTCGCTTTCCACGAACATGACCGAGGCGGCGCCGCGACTCAGGGCCTCGATTCCGAGGGCGCCGGTGCCGGCGAAGAGATCAAGAACGTTCGCCCCGATGACACGTTCGCCGAGACTGGAAAAGATGGCGGCTTTGACCCGATCCATCGTCGGCCGAATGTCGGTTTTCGGGACGAAAAGCCGGATGCCGCCGGAGGTCCCGGCGATGACTCTCATGGCGACGGGGAAGGTGCGGCCGAAGGCTCGGGCGACGATTGGTCGGGCACACCCGAGGCGGCCGCGGATGCTGTTGGCACGGGTGATGTGAGGCTTTCGTTAGGCGCTGGCGTTGGTTGTTCGGCCGGCTTTTTTTTCTTTTTTGGATGGCCGAAGAGGCTGCTAATCACGCCACCGAGATCGCGCAGGTCGCGGCCGACGAGCTTATCCATCAAATCGGTCTTGGGCCGGTCGATCGTGCCGCTGACCTTGAAGTCAACTGCGGCGTAGCCGGCCGGTTCCGGAAGCGGCTGAAAATTTTCCCGGATGGGCGCGAAGAGTTGACGCCGCACCTTGTCGTTCAGCGCGAGCTGTGAATCGAGGCGGAGCTTGCCCCGGAAGCTGATCGTGCCGTTCGCGGTCAGGCGAATGTTAGGCGAACGCAAAAGCAGTTGGTCGATCGTCACCACGCCGGGACTGATGTGGTATTTAACCTCGGCCTGGTCGAGATGGAGCTGCATCAATTCGTCGATCTGCAGAATCTGGCCAAGCGCAACGAGCAGGCTGTATTGCTGCAATTTGCCATCGCGCAGGACGATTTCGCCGTGGCCCGTGAGTGAATTGCTGTCAGCAGTTTTACCGGCCGCATCGAGGAAACCTTCCACCCGGCCTTGGAGCATTCCGGCCGGGCCGCCCGCATTTGTCATGAGTTTCTCGGCCTGCAGATCACGGAACTTTACCATCACCGTGAAGGGCGAATCGGGCGCCTGCACGGCCATCTCAAAACGCCCATTGATGACACCCCCGGCCGCGCGCGCGGAGATGTTGGAGAAGCCGAGTTCCTCCGGATCGTAGTGAAGCGGGGATTCGAGATCTTCGATAAAAAAGCGATCGCGCAAGGAGATTTTCTCCACCCGCGCGCTGCCCTTGATCTCGGTCGCGGTGCGGAAGCTGGACCGAAAGTCGAGCCCGTTGAATTTCGCGATCACGCGGCCGCCGGAGTCGAGGAAAGTGAAGTTGCCGTCCTTGAGGGAGACCCGTTGCACTTCGGGGGTGAAAGAAGTCGCGGGCGTCACGGCGAGGGCGGGCTCGTTAGGCTGAGGAGGGCTGGTCGCGCGCGGGGCAACGGTCGCGCCCGGCTGAGCTGCTTTGGCCGGCGCGGGCGCGGGGGCGGGGGCTGGAACCGAATGTGAATCAGCCTTCACTGGTGGCAGCTCGGGCAAACGCCATTTTCCGGCGGAGTTTTGCGCCCAGACGACTTCCGGTTTGATCAGCGAAACCTGCCGGATGACGAGCTGCTCGCTGAAAAGCGACCAGAATTGCACCCGCAACTGGAAGCTTTCCGCCTGGAGAAAATTGCCGCCGATCTTGCCTGACTCCTGCGGGATGGTGATGCCATTCAGCTTCAGCCCGCTCCAGGGCGTGACACTGATCTGGGTGAGATGAAGCGGTGTGTTCAGCCGCTGGCTGAGTTCCTGCTGAATACGACGGTGCGTGCCCTGCGATTGGACGTAGAGATTAACCGCGAGCAAGACGACGAAGGCCAAAACCAGAGCCCCGGCGAGGAGCCAGAGCAACAGGCGGCCGAGTTTCTTCACCGGGTGAAACTACGCAAGGCGCGGTTGAAGAAAAGATGAAACCAGCCTAACAAGTAAACCCTTGTCGAAAACCTGCGTCATTCTGAATCCTGCCGCGCGCAGCGAGCGCGCCCGCCGTTGGGAAAAACAACTTCGCACGATGTGTGGCGACGTTTTCTTTTGCGCGACCGTCGGAGCCGGGGATGCCGAGCATCGCGCGCGGACCGCGGTGGCGGATGGATTCGACCGGATTGTCGCGGCAGGCGGCGACGGGACAATCAACGAGGTCGTGAATGGCATCGCCGGCTCGGACGCCGCTCTTGGTTTGATGCCGATGGGGACGATGAACGTCTTCGCCAGCGAACTCGGGCTGCCGGCCAATGATCTCGGGCGTTGCTGGGACATCATCCGCGGCGGCCGCACCCGGCTGATAGATTTGCCGACCGCGAACAAAAAACATTTCGTGCAGTTGGCCGGCGTCGGGCTGGACGCGCAGGTGGTGAAGGAAACCAGCCTGACGTTGAAGCGCAATTTTGGACCGCTCAGTTATCTCATCTCCGCCGCGCAGATCGCGGGGCGGCGCCCACCGCGGCTTTTAATCGAATCGGAAGATGCCGTGACGGAAGAAGGCTCCTTTGTCTTGGTCGGTAACGGGCGGCTCTATGGCGGACCCTTTCCCTTTTTCAAACACGCCGTGATCGACGACGGCCTGCTCGATGTGCTGGTTTTTAAGCAGATCGGCTACATCGAGCTAATCAAGTACCTGCAAAACGTCATTTTCACCTCAGACATCACGACGCGCGAAGTGGAGTATTTCCAGACTTCACGCCTGCGGGTGACGAGTGCGGATGACGTTCCGGTGGAGTTGGACGGCGAGTTGGCTGGCAGCTGTCCGGTGGAATTTGAGATGCAACCACGACGCTTGAAAGTGCTGGCGCCGCCGCTGGCAATTCACACCTCCTCGGACCTGTCGCGAGAACGAATCTTTGATTCCCAATGACAAGCCGGAACGTTTGCGATATTTTTGCCTCATGCGCCTTTCCGGCCGAAAAGCTTCGTCCTACGCGCCCCACTGGACGCCCCGTCAGCGCGTCGTTCTGTTCTCGCTGATTGGCGCGAATTTTGCCGCCTTCGTCGCGCAGCAGGTTGTCCTGGCCTATCAACCCGACGCGCTGGATTATCTCGGCCTGAGTTATCGCGGAATCGATCAGGCTTACGCCTGGCAATTTTTCAGCGCGATGTTCCTGCACGCGAACGTCTTCAGTTTCGCGGGCAGCATGTTTCTTCTCTACTTCGTCGGCCGCGACGTGGAGTCGATCTTCGGGCAAAAGCATTTTCTCTATCTTTACCTGAGCGGCCTGGTCGGTGGGGAACTCGGACATCTTTTCCTGATGCCCTCGACCACGGTGCTTCTCGCCGCCTTGGGCGGGCTGACGGCTGTGGTGGTGGCATTTGCGACGATTTTGCCCGAGCTGGAAGTGACTCAGTCACTCTTCTTCGTCGTTCCGTTGAAGCTGAAGGCGAAATATCTCGGGAACGCTTTTTTTGCACTCGCCGTGGTGCTGGTGGTGTTCGACCGGCAGGGCGTGGTCGCATATAGCGCATTGTTAGGCGGGAGTGCCGTCGGCTGGCTCTACGCCCATCTGCTCGGGTATGGACGGCCCTCTTTCCTGCAACGTTATTTGCGCAACCGCCGGGTGGAAAGCGAGCGCATGCGACAGATGTCGCTCGACGAATTCATCACCGCGGAAATTGATCCGCTGCTGGAAAAAATTTCGCGCAACGGCCTCGGCAGCCTGACTCGGCGCGAGCGCAAGGCGCTCGCCCAGGCCCGCGAAAAGATGACCGAACCACCGCACTAGCGTGGCGGTTGCGGACTGGTTAGGGGAAATTTCGCGCAGCATCCGCCCGGCCCAGGTGGCCGGCACGCTGGAGGCGATGGAGGCCAATTGGCCGGCCGGCGCGCCGCCTTTGCCGGAGATCGTTGCCGGCTTTCCGTTAGGCGAGAAGGCCCTCTTTCATCTTCTCTCGGTCTCCGGAATTTGCGCCGCGCGTCTTAGCCAGCATCCGGAGATTCTGCTCTGGCTGGCCGATCCCGAAATCTCTGCTGATCGTCGCAGTTTCGGCCGGATGATGACCGACCTGCACAACCTGGCCGGGCGCGCATCGATCGCGGACGATAACTTTCGCGTCCTGCGATCCTGGAAAGGCCGCGAAATGGTGCGGATCGCCTTGCGCGAAATTTCAGAGGCAGCGCCGCTCGAGGAGACTCTGATCGAGTTGTCGCAACTGGCGGATATTTGCCTAACGACTGTCTACGACTATTGGAATCACGAACTGCGCGCGCGCTGGGGTTCGCCGGCGAGCCAGTTCGCGATCATCGGGATGGGAAAACTCGGCGGACGGGA
The DNA here is from genome assembly GCA_036502465.1 of Chthoniobacterales bacterium. Lineage (GTDB taxonomy): Bacteria > Verrucomicrobiota > Verrucomicrobiia > Chthoniobacterales > UBA10450 > Palsa-1392. Next base: position 11,269 of record DASXYO010000217.1, on the reverse strand, counting down.
ACTGAATCACAGTTCGGACGTCGACCTCATTTTCGTCTACAGCGACGAGGGGCAGCTGACGGCGAAGTTCAGCTATCACGAATGGTTCACCCGGCTCGGCAACAAAATCACCGAGACATTCGCCGCTTCCGATCCGGCGGGGTCGCTTTTCCGGGTCGATCTCCGGCTCCGGCCGGAGGGGCGCGGCGGGCCGCTCGTCCGCTCGCTCGAGAGCATGGAAAACTACTATGCCGGCTTTGGCGAAATGTGGGAGCGGCTGGCGTTGATCAAGGCGCGCTGGATCTGCGGCGATCGCGAGTTGGCCTATGATTTTCTGCGTCAGCTGCAGCCGTTTGTTTTTCCGAAAAGTCCGACGCCCGACCTGCTCGACGAGGTGGCGGCAATAAAGAATCGGATCGAGCGCGACATCGTCGGCTTCGAGGAGCGCGACCGAAATGTGAAGCTCGGCGCCGGGGGAATTCGCGAGATCGAATTTGTCGTGCAGGCATTGCAACTTTTGCACGCAGCGCGGCATCCGTTTCTCCAGGAGGCAGGGACGTTGAAAGCGATTCGCGGTCTGGCCGAGCTGGAATTTTTGCCTAACGAAGACGCGAGCCGTCTCGAAACCGCCTATCGTTTTCTGCGCCGGGTCGAGCATCGCCTGCAGATCGAGGCCGAGCAGCAAACCCATACCATCCCGGAAAATGGCGAAGCCCTGCGCGTCCTGGCGCAGAGCCTTGGTTTCGCCGGGAGCGCCGACTTGGTCGCGGAGTTGCGCGAGCAGATGCAGCGCGTGCGTGCCATCTTCAAGCGCGTGGTGGGCGAAGCCGGCCCGACTCGGGAATCGGGGGCGATGGACCTGAAAAATTTCCGCGACGCGACGCAAGCGGCCAAGGCTCTGACTCAACTGGGCGAGAGCGCAGCCGGCTTTCACGTTGCTCCGCGCACCCGGCAGATTTTTCGCAAGCTTCGGCCGCTTCTCCTGACCTGGCTGAACCGCGCGGCCGATCCCGATGCGACGCTGACGCAGTTTGTGCGCTTCGTGGAGGCCTATGGATTTCGGAGTCTGCTTTTTGAGTTGCTAGCGGCGAATCCGCGCCTCTTGGAATTGCTGATCAAGACTTTCGACGCGAGCGAGGCGGGCGGCGGCTGGTTGATTCGCCGTCCGCAATGGCTCGAGGAGTTGACCCGGGGCGGAATGCTCGACCGCACCTTCAGCGTCGCGCAACACCTCGAGCGACTGGAGTCGTTAGGCGCGACGAATGAGAAGATAGATCCGGTGCGAGTCTACCGGCAGCGCGAGTCGCTGCGCATCCTCCTCCGCGATGTGCTCGAGATTCTGCCTCTCTCACATTTGCTCGCCGAGCAAAACGACCTGGCCGAGGCGTGCCTCGTGTTTGTCGATCGATTGTTGAATCCCGAGAATACGCTCACGGTTATCGGACTGGGCAAATTTGGCGGACGCGAGATCAGTTACGGCGCGGATCTCGACATCCTCTTTATCGGCGACGATGCGCGACCGGCGCAAAACTTGATTGGCGAAATGGCGCTCTCGACGGCGGAAGGAAGCTTCGCCACGCTTGATCCGCGGCTCCGGCCGGAGGGTGAGAAGGGGCCTCTCGTCTGTTCGCTCGAAACCTTGCGCGTTTATTATGAGAAACGGGCGCAGTTTTGGGAATTGCAGTCCCTGACCCGGGCGCGGGCGATCTCCGGTCCGCTCCGTTACGATTTTGAGGCCCTCGCAAAAGAGCTCTGGCTGGAAGCGGGGCGTCGTCCTGATCTCGTTAGTCAAATCGAGAACATGCTCGTCCGGATCGCCAACGATCGCGGAAGCGGGAACGATTTTAACGATTTCAAAACCGGTATCGGCGGAATGATCGAAGCCGAATTTTTAGTCCAGGGGCTGCAAATGCGGCACGGAATCTGGGAACCGAATTTTCTCTCCGCGCTCGATAAATTGCGCGGACAAAAAATCATGGAAGCAGGCGACGCCGGCAGCCTGCGAAGCGCCTATAATTTTCTGCGCGCCTGCGAATCGGTCCTGCGGCGCTGGGGAAATCGGAGCGTCTCCCGCCTGCCGGCGAATCGCCCGGAGGAGGACATTTTCGCCCGCCGGATGAAGTGCGCGACGATCGAAGATTTTCGGAAGCCCTACGGCCGAGCGAGGGAAATCATCCACTCCCTGCGACTCCGTTACCTGATCGACTAGGCGCGTGGGCCGCCAAGGAATTTCACGATCAGAGTGAGAACCCAGAAGCTGACCGCCAGACTAACGAGCAGGATGACGAAGAGCAGGCCGAGAATTGCCGCGACAAAAATCCAGTCGCTGGTCGTCGAGCGTCGTGGTCCGGCGGTGTGGCGCTTAAGGAGTTCGTAGTTTCGGGCGTTGGATTTAAACCAAAAAGAAAAGGCGTCGCCCGCGATTGGGATGATGCCGATGGCTTCGTTGATCAGGATGTTGAGCGACATCCGGGCGAGGAGGATTTTGGGGAGGCCACGACGGGCGGCGGCGATCAAGGCCATCGCGGAGATGATGGCAGAGCCGGTGTCGCCGAGGCCGGGCAGCAGGCCCATGAGGGGATCGAGACCGAAACGAAATTGCGTTCCGGGCACGCGGAGGAAGTTATCCATGATGAGCGCGAGCCAACGAAACAGCGGCTCCAATTCCGCGCGCTTTTTCTCCTCTTCGGGCGGGAGGACTTCCCATTCGACCTCCTGAGCCTCGGTCGATTTCAGTGTCATAGATAGAGTTCGCGCGGCACGCGCGAATGCATCAACCCGGGATCTCTTTCAGCATCTGCGCGTTGGTCGGGAATTTCTTCACGAACATGAGCAGACGCTCGATCGCCTCGACCGGTTTGTGACCAGCCAAACCGCGACGGATGAGATTGATTTTGTCGAGTTCCCACGGCTGGAGGAGCAATTCCTCGCGGCGCGTGCCGGAGAGGAAAATATCGACCGCCGGGTAAGTGCGCTGGTCGCTGATCTTGCGATCGAGCACGAGCTCCATGTTGCCGGTGCCTTTGAATTCCTGGAAAATCAGCTCGTCCATCCGGCTGCCGGTTTCGATCAAGGCCGTGGCGACGATCGTTAGGCTGCCGGCTTCCTCGGTGTTGCGCGCGGCCGCAAAAAGTTTTCTCGGAATTTCCATCGCGCGGGCGTCGATACCGCCGCTCATGGTGCGCCCGCCGCCGCCGGTCGCGTTATTGAAAGCGCGGGCAGTACGGGTGATCGAGTCGAGCAGGATGAAAACATCCTTGCCGGCTTCGACGAGTCGCTTGGCCCGCTCGACTGCGAGCTGCGCGATGCGGGTATGGCTCTTGATATCGCTGTCGTTGGAGCTCGCCATGATCTCCGCATTGGGACAGGAACGGCGGAAGTCGGTTACTTCCTCGGGCCGTTCGTCGACCAAGAGGATGATCAACTTCATCTCCGGATGATTCTTCACCACCGCATCGGCGATGTGCTGAAGCAGAGTGGTTTTGCCGGTGCGCGGCGGCGCGACGATCAAACCGCGCTGGCCTTTGCCCAGCGGCGTCATCAAATCCATCACGCGTGTCGTGTAACGATCGGGAACTGTTTCCAGTTTGATCCGCTGATTGGGGTTAATCGTGGTCAGCTCTTCGAAAGGCCGCAGATCCTGATATTTGGTCGGTTCTTCGTCGTTGATCTTGAGCAGGCGAGTGAGCTGCGGCCCGCGATTGCCGCGCCGGGTTTCGCCCTGGACCCACATGCCGTCGCGGAGTTGAAAACGCCGGACGATTTCCGGAGTTACGAAAATATCCTGCGGTGTCTGGACGAAATTGCGTTTCGCATCGCGCAGAAAACCAAAGCCCTTGCCGGAAATCTCAATGATGCCTTCACCAAACTCCGGTTCCCGCGGAGGCTGATCGCCGTTCGCTGAGCCGCCTTGCCGCTCATCGGCGGATCTATTCTCGCCCGACCCATCGGTCGCCTCGACAAATTGCGCGGCGTCTTCCCGCCGGCGCTCGGTTTCCCGGGATTCGTCGTCTTCCAGAACATCAGGCCCGTCTGTGCGACCGGGCTTGTTGTCGCCTGACTGGTTGAAATTGCCGGAGCCGTGCCCCCCGTCGTTGCGCCGGCCGGACCGCCGGCGCGAAGGGCGGCGTCTCCGGAATGGCGCGGCGGGTGCCTGGGTAGGCTTGTTTTCAGATTCTTCGCTCATAATTGAAACCGGCTTTCGTCGAGGCAGGACGGCGGAGGGTCGTCTCGCATTTGTTAGGCTGGCAGTTTGGCCAGCACCTCTTCAGGGATATCTAAATTGGAATAGACGTTTTGAACGTCGTCGTCGTCTTCGAGGCTTTCGCAGAGGCGCAGGACCTGCAGCGCGGCCTCCTCGTCGGCGACATGAACAGTCGTGTCGGGAATGAAAGTAAACTTTTGCCCATCGATCGTGACGCTCGCGTGTTTGAGCGCCTCAGCTACGGCGTAGAGCTGACCGTGGGAAGTAAGGATAACATACTGTTCCTCCTCCGTTGTCAACTCCTCCGCCCCGGCTTCCAGGGCCAGCTCGAAGAGGCGCTCCTCCTCAATCGTATCTCGCGGCACGGTGATCTGTCCTTTTTTGTGAAACATGTAAGAAACACTCCCGCTGGTCGCGAGGTTGCCGTGATTCTTGGAAAAAATGTGCCGGATTTCCGCGGCCGTCCGGTTCTTGTTGTCAGTCGTTATCTCGAGCAGGATAGCCACTCCGCCCGGCCCGTAGCCTTCGTAGATGATTTCCTCGAAATGCGCCTGGTCGACGCCTTCACCGGTTCCGCGCTTGATCGCGCGCTCGATGTTGTCGTTAGGCATGCTTTGCGCACGGGCCATCTCGATTACGCTCCGAAGCCGGGGATTGCCCGCCGGATCGCCGCCGCCGAGGCGCGCGGCGACGCTGATCTCCTTCGAAAATTTGCTGAAGATCGTGCCGCGTTTGACGTCGAGCGCACCTTTGGCGCGCTTGACCTTTGACCACTTGCTATGTCCCGCCATGGAATGGGGATGTGATGAGTTGCTGCAAAAAAGGAGGTCGCCGGACAGATCTGCGTTGCGCGGGGGAGCGAAACGGGACGCCTCGAGAGAGAAGACTATCGAGGAGGCAAACCGAATCCCAGTGAACCGCACGGAGCTGATCTTGTCAACCGCCGGCCTCTGCTTCGGCGAGGGATGCATCTAACCGGCAGCGGACGGCATCTTAAGGGTGTGAAAGGAAGTTCTTCCAGTGCTGCGCCCGGCCATCGGCCGCTGACAAAGGTCGTCCAAGAATTCTTGCGCAGTCTCAATTCTTCGATCAGGTGCGTGCAGCGTGGCGACCGATCCTTCCATTTCCTCCCGCGATTCCGACCTTCAGAAGGCCGGAATCCGCCCGGTGCGCGCGCCGAATCCGGAGGATGCAGAACTCGTTCGGCAGATGAGGGCTGGCGATGAACGTGCCTTCGCGATGTTTTACGATCGCTTTGCGCCCGGTCTTTTTTCGATGATCTACGCGATCTCGCATGACCAAAAGGAGTCTGAGGATGTCCTGCAGGAAGCATTTTTGCAGATGTGGAAACGGATCGCGACCTACGACGCGATTCGGAGCAGCCTGTTCACGTGGGCGGTGATGATCGCGCGGCACAAGGCAATCGACCGCCTGCGATCGCGCCAGCGGCACTCGCGCCTGAGCGAGGCGGTAGCGGTTGAATCGGAGCCTTTCGCCTTATCGCCCTCCTCCGATCGGGCAGACAACACGCTCGCCCGCAGCGACGAACGCGAGCGGGTGCGAGTCGCCCTAAGTCAAATCGGCGACGCGCAGCGCGAGGCAATCGACCTCGCATTCTTCGGCGGCCTGACCCAGACGCAAATTTCAGAAGGGCTGGGCGCGCAGCTCGGCACGGTCAAGGCGCGCATCCGTTGCGGGCTCCTTGCTTTGCGCGAAGTGCTGGGAGGGATGTCATCGTGAACGAGCAACTGGAAGAACAGGCATCGCTTTACGTTCTAGGACTTCTCGAGCCGGATGCAGCGGCAGCCTTTGCGCGCCGGCTGGAATCCGACCCCGAGCTGCGTGCTCTTGTCGACCAACTCGATGAAGCCGCGGCCGCCGTCTCGCACGCCGCCCCTCCGCGCGCTTCGCCGCCGGAATTGCGCGAGCGCGTGCTCGCCGAAGTGCGCAAAGAAAGGACCGTCGCCTTCCCGCGTCGCTCGAACTGGTTGCCCTGGGCGATTGCTGCCTGCCTTGCCCTCACTTCCGCCTATCTCGTGGCAGATCGCGCGGGTCTTCGGAAACGCCTGACCCGTCTCGAACAGCGCGATTTCCTGGCGCAAATCCAGATCGCCTCTCTCAACTCGAAGCTGGAAAACGCGCCGGATGCGAACGCCGTCGTCGTCTGGGACGAGAAAAAGCAGCGCGGCATTTTGAAAGTGACCCAGCTCCCGCGGAATGACGAGAATCGCGATTATCAACTCTGGCTGGTGGACCCGCGCTACAAGGATCCGGTCGACGGCGGCGTCTTCCATATCGCGAATGACGGATCGTTGCGGGTGCCGTTTCATCCTTCGTCGCCTGTCCGGGGAGCAAAAGGTTTTGCCATCAGCCTGGAGCGCAAGGGCGGCGTGACCAAGGCCGAGGGGCCCATCGTGTTGTTAGGCAAATGAGACGCATTCTTTTTGCGATCGTTAGTCTGGTGCTGCTCGCCGCGCCGGCATTTGGTCATTCCTCGCTGCAGCGTTCGGAACCGAAAGATGGCGAGACTTTAAAGGCCGCGCCGCATGAAATCCGGCTTTGGTTTTCGGAACCGATCAAGGTTGGACTCAGTACCTTCGCGGTCCGAGATGCGAACGGGAAGCAGGTGGATCAAGGCGACCTGCGGGCGGATGAAAAGCAGCCGGCCCTCGTCCACTTGTCGCTCGCTGCCAATCTCGGGCCGGGTCTTTACAAGGTGAGCTGGAGCGCGGTCGCACAGGACCTTCACGTCGGCAAAGGTGGATTTAGCTTCCGCATCGCCCCCTAACGGATCGCTCCGAGCGCATACTGGTGAAGCAACCCGAGCGCCCCGGAACCGAGCACGACGGGGGTGATATTGCAGCGCCCAGCGCATCATGCCGACGAAAGCGATCGCGCTGAGAAAAATCCAGAGGAAGCAGGGAACAAAAGTCGTCCAAGTTGTAAGCAGCGCGCCAGCCGTTGCCGCTACGATGGGCGCGAAGCTGCCCGAATGATTCCATCCGCCCACGAAGCCGACAAATTGCAGCACCATGACGAGCGGCCCGGGAGTCGTCTCGGCGAGACCGAGGCCGTCCATCATCTGGCCAGGTTGCAGCCATCCGTAATGGGAGAGCGCCTGTTGCGCGACGTAGGGCAGAACGACATAGGCGCCGCCGAATGTCACGACCGCAGCTTTGCTGAAGAAAAGACCTTCCTGGAAAAGAGTGTGGTCCGTGCCTAACGAAAAGCCGATCGAGATAATCGGCCCAAACCAAACGTGCGAGGCAAACCACGGCGACCCGCAGGCCGCGCGCCCACGAAGGTCGAAGATGCGGCGCCGACTCCGTCTCGTCATTCAGGACCGCCGTCGTTTCAGGACCATGGCCGGAAAGCACATCGAATTTCGATTTCCAAAACTTGCCCCCGAGCAGACCAGCGGCCAGCACTATGAGCGGAAACGGCGCGTGCAGGCGATCGACCACATCACTTCGTTCTTCAAAGCCTTGCGCCCGATCAGCGCTTCTTTTCCACCAGCTCCGTCTGCATGATCGCGATCTGCCCGGCCGGTCCGCCGAAGCTGATGAACCCGAGCTTGAGCCAGAACGAAAAGCTTCGCCAAAACTGGCATGCGCGATCGGTGGCGCGGAGTCGTTAGGCGCGGTCGGCATTCGGCCGAAACAGTTGCATCTCGGCCGCCGACAAGGGAGAACAATTTGTGGATTCAGACAACGGCGGGGCAAAGCAAGTAACCGTGATCGGCGCCGGCCCGGCCGGTTTGCGCGCCGCCGAAGTCGCGGCTGCGGATGGCGCCCGCGTTGTGCTTTGCGATGCGCAACCTTCCGCGGGGCGGAAATTTCTCGTCGCCGGCCGCGGTGGCTTGAATCTCACGCACAGCGAGCCAGTAGAAAATTTCCCGGCACGTTACCGCGCGGAACCGGAACGCTGGAGAGAGTTGCTGGCGGATTTTGGCCCGGACGCGTTGCGCGCCTGGGCCGAGGAACTGGCCGTCGAGACGTATGTCGGCACGAGCAAGCGCGTCTTCCCGCGCGGCCAGAAAGCGGCCGTCCTACTGCGCGCTTGGCTGCGGCGTTTGCAGGAGACAGGCGTGGAATTCAAGACCGGCGCACGCCTGACCGGCCTAACGAGAGCGGATGAAACCTGGCGCGTCGACTTCGCAAATGGCCAACATCTGCTCGCCGACGCCGTCGTGCTCGCCTTGGGCGGAGCTTCCTGGCCCGAAACCGGTTCCGATGGCTCATGGCCGGCGTTGCTGGCGGCGCACGGAGTGGAGGCGGCGCCGTTCGTGGCGGCCAATTGCGGATGGAATGTCGATTGGCCCGCCGCAGTTCTGGAACACGCCGAAGGCCTACCGCTCAAGAATCTGAACGTCAGCGCGGCCGGCGAAGTCGTCTCGGGCGAGCTCCTGATCACGCGTTACGGCCTCGAGGGCGGCGCGATTTATCGGCTCGGTCCGCTGCTGCGGGAAATGAAGCAGCCGGCCTTGCGGATCGACTTCAAACCGCAGGTAGCCGCGAGCGTCCTCCTGGAGAGAAGCGCCCCGCACCGCCAGCCAAACGAATGGTTCCGCGCCTGGAAATTAAGCCCGGGCGCGATCGCGCTCCTCGAGAGCTATTTCCCGGAAGACGCCGCCGACCGCGAGCAAGCCATCGCGCGCCTGAAGGATTTCCCCCTGCCATTGGGAGGCCCGCGGCCGATCGCCGAAGCGATCTCAACTGCGGGCGGGGTCTTGTGGCAGGAATTGGATCAGCAGCTCATGCTGCGCAAAATGCCCGGCGTCTTTCTCGCCGGCGAAATGATCGACTGGGAAGCCCCCACCGGCGGCTATCTCCTGCAAGGTTGTCTCGCCACCGGCACCCGCGCCGGAAGGTCAGCAGCCAAATATCTAGAACGGAAGAGCGCCTAGCTCATCCACTTCTTCCACTGCTTGCGCAGCGGCTTCACGTATTCGTCCACGTCCACCTCTTTGACCCGGTCAAAACCGCCCCGGACCGCATCGGCCGAATCCGCGTAACCGCGTTTCGCGCTCCTGATCAGGCCGGGCAGAAAAGCCGGCGAAATGGTGCTCCAATCGATTTCGCGCAAGGCGCGTTTCACCGAGAGAGGAGTCGGCTCTTCCGGCCGCGAGGAGTAACGGATGGCCAAACCGATCGCCAACCCGAGAGCCAGCGCGCCGAGGACAGTCGGGACCGGATTCTCGCGCAGGAAAAATTCCGTCCGTTCGCGCACCACCACCGCCTTCTGCCGGGTCTGGTCCCAGGTGTCAGAGGCGGCATTGGAAAACTTCCGCGCACCTTCTTGCATGCGGCCCTGGGCGCTGCGGCCCGCCGTCTCGCTGCCAAACTCCGTCTCAGACATCGGATCGTTTTCCGTAAAATTGTCTCCGTTCGAATTCTTCATGTCTTAAATTCGCACATCGTGGTCATTTTGCGTCCATCGATCCGAGAAATATCCGGGCAAGGACTTCCCGAAAATTACGTTCCCGGCACCGACGAAGCGGTGCCCTCTAGGCTCGGCTCGACGGAGTCTCGCCCTACCAGACCTTCGTGCTCTTCGTGTCCTTCGTGGTTCACCAAGCCCACCAGCCGCGGCGATGGGCTTAGCGCCACTCGTGCTTCGGATAACGGCGCTGTAGTTCCTGTTTGATCTTCGGATAACTATCGCGCCAGAAGGTGGTGAGGTCGTCCGTCACCTGGAGCGGACGGTGGTTTGGCGCCAGCACTTCGATTCGCAACGGCACCCGCCTCGGGCCCATGGCGAGGCCGTTCGCCACTCCGTAGAGATCCTGGATGCGCACGGCGATGGTCGGCGGCTTGTCCGCTCCGTAAACGATCTTCGCCGTCCGATCGCTGGGTAATTTGATCCGTTCCGGCGCGACCTGGTCGAGCGCGGCGCGCTGGGTGGCGCTGAGCCACGACTTCAGGACCGGGCCGACCGATCGCTCCTTGATTTCCTTGTAGCTCGTCGCTCCCTGGCAGACCTGCTCGATCAAGAGCGCGCGATCCGATTCGCCGATCGGCGGCAATTCCAGCTCGGGAAAAGTGCGCGCGGCGAAGTTGAGGCGCGCGATCCATTGCTCGACGGCGTGGTCCCATTTCTTGAGCGGACACGTGCCGGCCATTACTTCGCGGGCGAGCAGCGCGGCCGCTTCGGCCGCGGGAACGCGATCGGTTTTCTTCTCCGCCAGCACGAGATCGCGGAAGACGACGACTGTTCGTCCCACCACGCGACGGGACGAACTGTCGAAACTAACGTCGGTCTTTTCCTGGATCGCGTCGGGGAAAAACTCGTGCAGCCATTCCACCTTGATCGCGGTGGCGAGGGAAAGCAGGACCTGGCGTTCGCCGTCGCTCGACTCGATCTCGCGAATCTCCGAAGCGGTCAGGAGCCGGGCGCGATGGACCACGCTCTCGCGCGCCAATACGCCGCGACGGTTGTGGACCAGCGCGCAGCGGAGCGTGCCTTCATCGAGTCGCACGGCAACCTGATCGGGAAACCCGGCGAGAACGCAGCGGGCGATCGCGCCCGGTGCGGCCTCTCGTTCCGCGATGTCGAGACCTTCTGCCTTTGCTATGGCGAGGAATTGCTCCCAAAGCTGACCGGCCTCGCGCGCCGCGCCGGCGTTGACCCCGATCTGCGCACAACGACGCGGATCGAAATTGTTCTTTTCCGCGAAACGAAACGCGCGCAGCAGAATGAAGAGATCGGATTCATCTTCGCCGCCGAGGAAATCTTCGCGCTCGTCGCGCATCTCTTTCCCTTCCGCGCGGCGGAGGAGGTTGCGTCCCTGGGTGAGGGCGGCGATGAGCGCGATTCCGCGCACGCAATTATTCTCCTGTGCCGCGAGGAGCATGCGCGCGTACCGCGGATGGACAGGGAAGGCGAGCATGCGCCGGCCCAAGGAGGTGATGGATGACGTGGCGCGCGCATTCGCCGGTAGGGCGAGACGCTGTCGAGCCGGGGGGAGAGCATCTTTTTCCGTGACGCAACCTCCCCCCGGCTCGACGGAGTCTCGCCCCACCGACAGCGCCCCGAGGTCGCCTAACAATTGCTCGGCGTTTTCGAGCGCTTTGGGATCGGGCGCCT
>DASXYO010000216.1:0-3038 GCA_036502465.1 Chthoniobacterales bacterium | reverse complement strand
AGTGAAGGCGAAGATGTTGTCGTTCCGACTCGCCTTGCTCATCTGCCAAAGATAGTCACCTGGCCGGTATTGCGCGGTGAGGTCGGCTAGCTGGGTGTAACTCTGGGTGGCGACATTATAGAGCCAGATCTTCATGCCGATATTGTCGTGACAGTAGATGAGGTCGGGGTCCAATCCGCTCCAGATGGCGTCGTCCCAGCGGACGGATCCTCCTCCCGGGATGATGGTATTCCAGGTCGCCTTGTCGATGATCTTGAAAGCGGCCGGATCAAACCGATACAGGAGCGAGGCGGTGCCGCTATAAACCAGCAGGCGCGTGCTATTGAGATTAAAAGTCGGCCAATAGGAGTAGGAATTAATACAATCCGGACCGTCCTGAGAATCGGTCAAACGCATGACGGTCGTGCCAAAGGTCGGGTCGATCACAGTGCCGCCCGCGGCGGGCAGCGGCGGCGGCGGCGGCACGGGATAGGTGCCGTAGTCTCGTTTCACTCCTGCGAGAAGATCGCTGGAGAGAAAGACGTGCATCGCGAACAGCAATGCGAGCCCGCGAAGATAAGAAGCGAAGGAAGAAGTCATACAGTCTCTGCCTCAAACAAAACGATCCCGAAGACGGAACATTTCTGGGAGAAAATGCGACGCAGGTCAAGACAAACGCTCTTCAGTTGAGGTTTACTCGTCCAACGGATGGATCCCGAACTTGGACATTAGAGCCGGCGATGTCGTTTCATAACGGCGTTGTTCCGGTCTCCGGATGCTTGAGGAGGATTTGCGCGCGCTCGTAGATGCCGAACCCAATGCGGGCTGAAGCGCGGGCATCCCGCCGCGCGATTTAGCGAACGATGGCTTCGATATCGCTCGAAGCCTTCTCGGTCCAGAAGCTTCCGGTCCATTCACCGATGCGAGCTTTTATCTGCTCGTCGGTGACGACACGCCCGGCGGCAATGTCTTACTCCGCTTCGCCAACGGCGGCGAGGAAGGCGATCTCGTCAGTGACATCGCGGTAGTCGATGTCGTCGGGCAGGCGCTGGATGGCTTGGAGAACCTGTTCTTTAACCCTCATCAGGACCTTATTTCATCCGGTCGAAAGTCTTCCGCAGAATCTCGAGGTCGCTGGCGCCGCCCAGCTTCTCCTTCGTGGTGTCGACCCATTTCTTTTCGAGCGCGTTTTTGGTCGGGCGATCGTTTTGGTAGAAGACGCCGAAGACGCCGGGAAATGGAATCTGCGCCAGCTTGTAGGCGGCGAGTTCGTCGGTGACATCGTGCCGCAGCTCATCTTCGGGGGTGTTGTCGTATTTCTTTTCCTCGATGACCGAGAAAGCGCCGCCCTTGCGCGGGTTGGCCGGGTCGAAGGCGCCCGGGAAAAACTCGACGCACTCGCTCAGGCACTCGATCACGCTGAAGCCCTGGTGGTCCATCGCGCGCTCGATCATCTGGATCATGTGGTTGACCTGGCTCGCGTGGGTGCGGGCGACGAAGGTGGCGCCGCTGGCGACGAGTTTCTTCATCGCGTTGACCGGCTGGTCGATCGCGCCCTGCGGGTCGGTCTTGGATTTGAACCCGATCGGGCTGGTCGGCGAGGTCTGCTTCTTCGTCAGGCCATAGACGAAGTTGTCCATGATGACGTAGGTCATGTTGATGTTCTTGCGCGCGCCGTGGTCGAGGTGATTGCCGCCGATGGAGAAGCCGTCGCCATCGCCGCCGAACAAAAAGACGTGCAGGTCGGGCCGGGCCAGGCTGATGCCGCTGGCGAGCGGAACGGCGCGGCCGTGGATGAAGTGGGCGCCGTGGCCGTTCACGAAATAGGGGAAGCGCGAGGAGCAGCCGATGCCGGCCAGGGTGACGATTTTCTCGTGCTCGATCTGGCGTTTCTCGAGGACCTTGTAATAGCTGGCGAGAACGGCAAAGTCGCCGCAGCCCGGACACCACGTCGGGTGATCGGCGGTGATTGCTTTCTTGGTGAGTTTCTCGCGGGGCTCTTCGATCGTGGCGGTCAATGTGTCAGTGCTCATTTGTGAAAGTTTAAGAAGGTTGAATCCGATTCGTTAGGCCGTGGAATCCTTTGACTTGCTCGGCATGGCGGCTTCGTAGGTTTCGGCTCGCGTCGCGGTGCTGTCGCCGGCGTGGTCGCGGTCGGACGAAACTTTCGCTTCAGCGCGCGAGGTGGCCGTGGCGGTGCTCGGGACGTCGGTCGTTTTGTCGGAGGCGCCGTTGCCGTTTTGTTGAGCGCCGTTCGATCCGACGAGGCGCGGAAATTTGCGATGGAAAATTCCTTCGAGAATTTCGCGGACGCGGTAGGTGAGGCCGTCTGTCTTGGTTAGGCTCTCGATCTTTGGCTCGCAATAGCGGGCGCGCAGAATTGTCGCCAACTGGCCGAAGCCATAGACGCCTTCGTCGTTCATCTCGATCACGACGACGCGCTTGAAGCGGGCGAAGATGTTTTCCAATCCGTTAGGCAAGGGATGAACGTGGCGGAGGTGGATGGTGCCGATCTTTTCGTTATACTCGCGGGCGCGTTTCACAGCGTCGTGGATCGGGCCATAGGTCGAGCCCCAGCCGATGAGCAGGGTGTCGCCCTCCTCGTCGCCGTAAATTTCCGGAACGGGAATTTCCTCGGCGAGCTGGCGCAGTTTGTTGCGGCGCTTGGCCGTCATCGCCATGTGCATCTTCGGGCTGCCGGTGGGATGGCCGAGTTCGTCGTGCTCGAGGCCGCTGATGAGTGGGTATTTGCCGTCGCGAATGCGAGTGCCGGGCGGCGCGTGATGGGTGATCTTGTCGAGCGAGTAGGGCTTGTGGGTGTCGAGCGTGGTCAGGTCCGGTTTCGGGTCCTGCATCAGGTCGGCCAGCTTTGGTTCGTCGAAGGCCTCGATCCGGGTCGCGAGCGAGGTGTCGCTCAAGATGAAAACCGGGGTGCTGTATTTGCGCGCGATGCGCGCGGCTTCGACCGCGATGTAGAAGCAATCCTCGACCGTCTTCGCGGCCAAAACGACACGCGGGCTGTCGCCGTGCCCGCCGTAGATCGCCTGGAAGAGATCGCT
>DASXYO010000215.1:0-7503 GCA_036502465.1 Chthoniobacterales bacterium | reverse complement strand
CGACGATTCACGCCCGGCGCCATCGCCGATTCGTTGCCTAACGAGACCGGCAGAACCCGGGCATGGCGATTCGTTTGGCGCGTACTCTGGCTCGGCAGCGCTCGTGGATATCATCTCGAAAGCATCAAGCGGAGTTACCCGGGCATTCTTACTCCCTACCGATTGAAAGCAGATTCCCGGCCACAAGAAGCCACCGATCGCGATTGCCACCTGCGGGAAAGTTCCCGGGTAGACTTCGGCTCCCTCTTCTGACAATCTCACACCCGTGCTCGCCAGAATTTATTCCGCGGCCGTTTTCGGCGTGGATGCATATGAAGTTGAGATCGAGGTGAACGCCGCCGGCGGCAATCCCAAGATCGTGATCGTCGGCTTGCCCGACACGGCGGTCAAAGAAAGCCAGGATCGGGTTACAACCGCGATCAGCAACAGCGGCTACTATTGGCCGCGCGGCCGGACCACGATCAATCTCGCCCCGGCCGACGTGAAAAAAGAAGGCCCCAGCTTCGACCTGCCGATCGCGCTCGGGATGATCGCGGCCGCCCAGGAGATCGAGGAAGATCCTTTCGCGGAGTTCAGTTTCGTCGGCGAGCTGGCGCTCAATGGCGCGGTCCGGGCGGTGAAAGGGGTGCTGCCGGTTGCGCTCGAGGCGCGCCGCCGCGGAAAGCGGGCGGTCGTGGTGCCGGAAGCCAACGCGCGCGAGGCCGCGATGGTCGCGGGGATTGACGTTTTCGCGGTCAGGAATTTGCGGCAGACATTTCAATTCGTTAGGGGCGAAACCCAGCTGGACCCGGTCCGCGGCGACCTGAGCGAGTTTTTTGCCAACCACCAGAACTACGACGTTGATTTCGCCGATGTGAAAGGCCAGGGCCACGTCAAGCGCGCGGTCGAAGTGGCGGTGGCCGGCGGGCACAACATCCTCATGATTGGCCCGCCCGGATCGGGCAAATCGATGCTCTCGAAAAGGATCGCCACCATCATCCCGCCGATGGCGCTGGAGGAAGCGATCGAGACGACCAAGATCCACAGCATCGCCGGCCTGCTCACGGCCGAGCAATCTTTCGTCGCGACCCGGCCCTTCCGTTCCCCGCACCACACCATCTCGGATATTGGATTGTTAGGCGGCTCGGCTAACCCCGCGCCCGGCGAAGTCAGCCTGGCGCATAACGGCGTTCTTTTTCTCGATGAGCTGCCCGAGTTTCGGCGCTCGACATTGGAAGTGATGCGCCAACCACTGGAGGACGGTCGCGTCACCGTCTCGCGAGCGGCCGGGACGGTCACCTTTCCGTCCGAGTTCATGCTTGTGGCCGCGATGAATCCCTGCCCGTGCGGCTACTTCGGCGACCTCAAACGCGAATGCCGTTGCAGCCCGGTGCAGGTGCAACGTTATCGCCAACGCATCTCCGGGCCGCTGCTCGACCGGATCGATCTCCATATCGAAGTGCCCTCGGTCGAATACCGCGACATCTCGAGCGACCGAGCCGAAGAACCTTCCGCCGCGATTCGCGAACGCATCGGCCAGGCCCGCGAACGCCAGCGAGAGCGATTCCGGACGGACAAAAAGACGACCTGCAACGCGCGCATGAGTGCGCGCGCGATCAAGGCGCACTGCAAATTGAGCGACGATTCGCAGGAGCTGATTCGCATCGCGATGTCGGAGCTCAATCTCAGTGCGCGGGCCTACGATCGAATTCTGAAGGTCTCGCGCACCATCGCCGATCTCGAAGGAGTGGACGCGATTTCGCCTGACCACGTGAGCGAAGCGATCCAGTACCGCACCTTCGACCGGACGCTCTGGGTCTAAAGCCCCGTTGCAGGCAGGCAGAAGGATGGCGACCTTGTTCCGTGAAGCCGAAACCCAGCAAGCCGCACCGCGTGGTGCGGCGCCGAACGAAGAACTGGAAGATGCCGGCCAACACCGTTTACGTCGGCCGGCCGAGCGTCTGGGGAAATCCGTTTGTCACCGGTTCGGAAATGATTGGCGGTGAAAAATTGAGCGTGCAAAAATCGATCGCGCTCTATCGGCAATACGCGAGCGATGCCTTTAACGAAGGCGATCTGCGCGCCTGTCTGCGCGGGAAAAACCTCGCCTGCTGGTGCCCGCTCGATCAGCTCTGCCACGCCGATGTTCTGCTCGAGATGGCCAATCGGCCCTAACGACCATCGGCAGAACCAGGCGCCCGATTACTCTGCCTTGTTCGCGGCCGCGCGCGCTTGCGCAAGCATCTGGTCGAGGGCGTCGCGATCCAGGTATTTGCCAGCCAGAACGACAGCGTGAATTTTTCGGGTATTGCTGATGTCGGCGAGCGGATTCGCATCGAGCAGCACGAGATCCGCCGCCCGGCCGGGCTGAATCGTCCCCCGCCCGCCTGCCCCCGCGGCGTTGAGAAACTCGGCCGGCCGGAGCGTAGCCGCCTGCAAGGCCTGCAGCGGCGTGAAGCCGGCTTGGTTCAGCAATACAAGTTCGTCGTGCAGGCTCGGCCCCGGGATATTCAGCGGGTCTAACGAATCTGATCCGGCCAGCATTTGCACGCCGTCCTCGTGCAACACGCGCGCCAGTTTCAGGTCGTTTTGAAATTGGGCCTGATACCAGCCCGCGACCTCTGGTGAAACTTCCTTTTCGATTTCCGCCGATGACCATTTCTTGCGCAAGGCCGGCGGCAGATAAGCAAGCTCGGGCGGACCGCTCGCCGCCAACTCGCGTTGCTGCGCGATATCGCGGACGGCGACCAGAGTCGGCACAAGCCAGGTCTTGTTGTTCACCATCGTCTTGGCGAGCGCATCGGCCTTTTCCCGGCTGAAACTGGCGTTCGCTTCATCGCGCGCCGCCGCCGCGCCCGCGCTGTCGTGTTTGGCCCGCGCCTCGGCCGCCTTTTGGCGCAGCTCGTCTTCTCGCGCGGAACAATCAAAGGCGAGGTTGCTGTAGAAAATGTGCTCGATGCTTTTCTGGCCGGCGTCCGAGACTTCGCGTGCATGCAGAACGTTTGGGACGTGGCCAACGAAGCTCATACCCTGCTTTTTCGCTTCGTCGGCAATGGCGAAATAACTGTCGCGATCGAGGCGCGACAGCACCTTGATGAAATCCGCGCCTTTCGCTTTCAGGTCGCGCACCGCGGCGCGGCCCTCGTTAGGCGTGGAAACGGCAAGCAGCGCCGGCGGGTCTGATTTCCCGCCGTCCAGCATGGGTCCCGGGAAATAAAGGCGCGGGCCGATCAGGGTTCCGGCGCTGATTTCCTTGCGCCAACTCTGTAACGCGGCCAAGTCGCCTCCCATGTCGCGCACGGTCGTGATTCCATTAGCGATCAGCAGTGGGAGTAATGTAGCTTTGCTCCACTTTGGGTCGGCCGTCACGCCGGCGAGGTGGACGTGCATGTCGCACAAGCCGGGGATGAGGAATTTTCCGCGCGCGTCGATCTTAGGGACAACGCCCGGCGGCGGCGCGGTGTTGATGCTGGCGATGCGATTCCCGGCGATGATGACCGTGCGGTCAACCTGTGGCGCGCTTCCGGTGGCGTCGACTATCGTGACATGGAGCAGGGCGAACGAGTCGCCTTCTGCAAAAACCCGCGCGCTCCAGACGAGCACGATCAGGGCAAAGACCGGTAGCCAAAGCCAGCGCTTTCGCCTAACGACTTCAGCGTTTGCCTTTCGGTGGAGATTGCTGGGCACCGTTTACTTTGTCCTCTCGAGGAAGCGCCTGTCGAACAAAGATTCCTCGGGCGAAGGACAATTAACCGACCTTATCAGACCGAACCGCGCGCACTGTCGTCTGCGATGAAGCAATCGGGGCGCAAAGGCCCCTCCCACATTGCCGGGCGCTTAGTTGAGCCCGTAGATCTCGACCAGCGCCACGCCGACGGCGTCGTTCGCGCCACGCACGACCGCGGTGTAGGGCGCGGGTTGGAGGGTCGCCAGGATGGCCGCTTCCGAATCATTCGTTGGCTGCAAGTTCGTCGCCTCGATCTCCGCCTCCTGGTCGCTCCGCCAATTGTCGTTGCTCCTCAGGAGCGCGCCGTTCTCGTCATATAACTCGAGCGTCGGATCCGCCAGGGTGCCATCGACCGGCAAGGAAGGACCGAGAGCGCGCACGATGACGTCCTGGGAATTCGATCCGAGTACGATCGTGCCGCCGATCAACACGCCCTCGCCGACATTTACGTTGCCCCGGGTAGAGATGTTTTGCACGGTAGGCCCGACGCCGAAATCAAGATCGTACACCTCGACCAACCCGACCCCGGTGGCCCCATCCGCCCCGCTCAAAACGGCCGTATAGGGAATCCCAACATCGTCCGAAGGCACGCGCAACAAGATCACGGCTTCGTTATCTGAGGCGGGGGCCAGGCCGCTATCGATGATTTCCTGCTGGTTGGCGTTATCCTGCCAGTTGTCATCACTCGCGAGCAGTTGCCCTTGATCGTCGTAGAGGTTCAGGACAGGATCGGCCAGGGTGTTGGCGATCCCACCCGAGGCGAGGGAAGGACCAAGCCCGCGGATCAGCATCCGTTTCGTATCTCCGCCGCGCGTAATGAATCCGGCGATCGGAGCTTGATCGCCGCTGCCGATATCCACCCGCGTGGAAAGGTTAGCCAGCCAGTGCGGGACAGCCGCAGGCTCCGACTGCGCGACAAATGTCACAGCTCGATCCAACCAGACTGTATTGGCCGAGGGAGCGGTGTCCTGGATATTCCTGGTCGAAAGTGAATAGCTAAATCCCTCCGCCAAGGGCGAGCAAGTCAGGATCACGGTATCCGGCTCGGAACTCATGACCGCTTCTGTAACAACCTGATTTTGGTCGAGCGTATAGTTACTGGCCACCGTCGCAGTCACCGGGTCGACGTGACTGTTAAATCTCACCATGAGATGGCTGTTATCCTGATAGAAATAAACCGAAAGCACTTCCAGCGGACTGGCGATCCATTGCCGAAGGACAGTCATTGCCGCCTCGTGAACCAGATTCTTATCCAGTGGCGGCATCTTTGTGTCGTCGAGGGCATCGTCGCGCTGATAGAGTTCGGAGCCGGGGATGTCGCGGAATTTGACGAAGCTATCGACCAAATTCTGGTCTGCCAGCGGCGTGTAAAAGCGTGCGTCGTAGCTCGGGCAGTAACCCGTCGGTCGATGACACTGCGAGCAATTCGAATCGATCCAGGATCTCGCCCGCAATTCAATCGGTTGAGTCTCATCCGTCACGAGCACGGAATGGAGCAGATTGGGAATCTCCGCCTCGTCCACGCTGGGATTGAACATCCCCAGGTGATTAAGCGAGCGCAGTTGGTTGTCCGTGCGGCCAGTCGAAGGATAAGTAAACGTTCCGTTTAGCTGGTGAGTCTTGGGGCCGAGAACATAATTCGCCGGCGGGTTGTGACAGAAGAGACATTCCTCGCGGCTCGGATAATGCCAGGTCTGAATGTGAGTTTCGCCTGTGGCGGTCGTGATCGTGTTATCTTCGTCGAGACCATCCGCCGTCAGCAGGTCGGCCTCGCTGTTGTCTGCTCGCCACTTATAGGTCACCCCGTAGACCGCTCCGTTCTCATCGCGGACCAGCAGGCGAGTTTCCAAACGCTTCTTTTCCTGCGTCACTTCGTTGACAATCAGGTCGAACTCTTTCACAAAGACCGTCCCGTTAGGGAAAGTCCACTCGCCCGTCGGGACGAAATCGATCTGCTCGCCCGGGTCATAAGGCGGGCCATCATTCGGGACCGCCATCCAGCGTTCCTTTAGGGCGCCGTCAGACCAGAGCGGCGAGTTCACCGTATAAGGAATCAGCCCGTCCGTCGGAACGACGTCGGGGACATTGCTGAAGGCGCCGGTCGCAGAAAGCACCGTCGGAAATGGAAATGCCCCGTCAAAAGGGGGCATCGTGTTGTTAAGATAGGGCCCGATCGGCGCCCGCGAATCCAGGCCATAGGGCGCCTGCGCGAACGCGCCCGACGGCACGGCCGCCGCCAGCAGAAGAAGACCAAGCAGACGACCAAGGTGAGCCCGATGTTTCAGCATGGTGAAAACCCTTATACGCTCACCGACCGAAAACAGACGCACAGTCCTCTCGACCTGCTGATGCCATCCCTATTACAGCTTGTAAATCTCGACCAGACCCACCCCGGTCACGCCATCCTTGCCCGCCACGATGGCTGTGTAGGCCCCGGCCGGCAGCGTGACTTGCATGGCTGACTCCAAAGCATCCGCCGGTTGCAGATTGGTCGGGATGTCGCCGACAGGATCAACCTGCCAGTCATCATTTGATTGAAGAAGATTGCCATTGATGTCATGCAATTCGAGCGTCGGATTCGGCAACGCTCCGTCGATCCCCGCGGCAGTGAGTGACGGCCCGATGGCCCTGATGACGACACTCGCGTCGTTGCCGTCGCCGCCGAGGATAAAGCCACCGATCAAGACGTTTGCTCCGATATCGACAAAGCCGCGTGTGCTGATGTTAGCCAGTTCGGAGTGGGCCGCTGTATCCAGGTCATAGCCTTCCACCAGTCCGACACCGGTGACACCATTTTTGCCGCTCACGATCGCAGTATAGAGGCCAGGATCGAGCGTGCGCACGATTGCCGACTCCAAGTCATTCTTGGGCGCCAACCCGGTGGCTGTGATCTCCGCTTCCTGGGTATCCTTCCAGTTATCATTCGTCGCGATCGTCGTATCCACGCCGGAGACATTCTGATGAAGCTCCAAGACGGGATCCGACAGCGGATTGTCGACGTTCATATCGGCCAAGGACGGTCCGATCGCGCGCAGGATGACCTGCTTGGGATCATCGCCCGTGATGATGAAGCCACCGATCAGCACCTTGTCGCCCGTCAGCACCTGCATACGGGTGGAAATGTTCAGCGGCTGCGCCGGAGTCGGCGTTGGGGTAGGCGTGGGTGAAGGTGTGGCCGTCGGCGTGGGTGTTGGCGTCGGCGTGGGTGTTGGAGTTGGAGTCGGGCTCGCCGCGGTTACTGTTACCGACCCAACCATCCCGCAGCATATCCCGTGCGGTTTGCAATAATACTCCACTGTCCCGGGGGTCGTAAACGTGAAGGAAAACGTCGCGCCGGTGTCCAGAATATTGGAATCGAATAATCCATCCGGACCGCCGGTAGGAGTTCCCGAAGTAACACTGTGGCCATCCCCTTGCCAAGTCCACCTCACGGTATCACCGACCTGGACCGTGATATCAGCCTCCATAAAGACCAGAGCGCCACCCGGCGCGACAGTGACGTCGACGGTTTTTGCCGCGGCCGCAGTCGACACGTTGGCCAGCGCAAAAATCAACGCACCCCCCGCCGCAAGCAGGGTCAGAGCGGTAAAACGAAGAGAGCGGACGAGTTTAGTCGGCGGTTTGGTCGAGGAATTGTACATAGTAAGAGTGTCAGGCTTGGTTTTGGATGGACCGAAGCGCGATCCTACATTTCAGGAAGGAAACTGCAAGTAAATTCCGCGACTACCGGAAGTTCTTCCACGTTTTTCGGATATCGGTTCGTTCGCGCCAGGCCCTCGCAGTTGGAAAATCACCTT
>DASXYO010000214.1:0-15940 GCA_036502465.1 Chthoniobacterales bacterium | reverse complement strand
GCGAGCGATGTCTGGAAGGCGCTTTGGTTTACTGATCCGGCGACAGGCCAAACTTCTTTCGGGATGGGCGTCGGCACGATTGTGCTGGCGCTGAACGTTGTTTTTCTTAGCGGCTACACTTTTGGATGTCATTCCCTCCGTCATCTGGTCGGCGGGTTTCTCGATCAATTCTCGAAATCGCCCGCCTGTTATCGCGCCTACGCGTGCGTCGGCTGTCTCAATCGCCGCCACATGCTTTGGGCCTGGATGAGTTTGTTCTGGGTGGGATTCACCGATGTTTATGTCCGCTTGTGCGCGCTTGGCGTCTGGCATGATCTGCGATTTTTTTAGACGCTGAGCCGCATGCCCGACTACCAAACAATCGAGCACGACGTCCTCGTCATCGGGACCGGCGGGGCCGGTCTGCGCGCCGCGATCGAAGCGTCGGCCGCCGGCGTTTCCGTCGGGATGGTTTCAAAATGCCTGCTCGGCAAAGCGCATACCGTGATGGCGGAAGGCGGGATCGCCGCCGCGCTCGCCAACGTCGACGATCGCGATAACTGGCAGGTGCATTTCGCCGACACGATGCGCGGCGGCCAATACGTCAATAACTGGCGCATGGCCGAGCTGCACGCGCGCGAAGCGCCCGCTCGGGTGCGCGAACTGGAAGCCTGGGGCGCGGTTTTCGATCGCACGAAAGACGGACGAATTTTGCAGAGGAATTTTGGCGGCCATAAATATCCGCGCCTCGCCCACGTCGGCGATCGCACCGGCCTGGAAATGATCCGCACTTTGCAGGACCACGGAGTTCATCAGGGCATCGATGTTCACATGGAAGTGTGCGTGCTCGGTTTGTTGAAAGACGGAAACCGAATCAGCGGCGCTTTTGGTTACGATCGCGAGCGCGGTCGCTTCCGGATTTTTCGCACGAAAGCTGTCATTCTCGCCACCGGCGGCATCGGCAAGGCCTACAAGATCACGAGTAACAGTTGGGATTGCACCGGTGACGGCCACTCGCTCGCCTATCACGCCGGGGCCGAGCTGATCGACATGGAATACATCCAGTTTCATCCCACCGGGATGGTCTGGCCGCCGAGCGTGCGCGGGATGCTCGTGACCGAAGGGGTGCGCGGCGAGGGCGGCATCCTGACGAATAAGGAAGGCCAGCGCTTCATGTTCGATTTCATCCCGGAAAACTACAAGGCGCAGACGGCCGACAACGAGGAAGAAGGCTGGCGCTATACCCAGGGCGACAAAAACGCGCGCCGTCCACCGGAGTTGCTGACCCGTGATCACGTCGCGCGCTGCATCGTGCGCGAGATCAAGGAAGGCCGCGGCACCCCGCATGGCGGTGTTTATCTCGATATTTCCTGGATCAAAAAACGGCTCCCGAACGCCGAGGAACACATCAAGCGCAAGCTGCCGAGCATGTATCACCAGTTCAAACAACTGGGCGACATCGACATCACGAAGGAGGCGATGGAGGTCGGGCCGACGACGCACTACATCATGGGTGGCGTGCGAGTCGATGCCGATACCCAGATGTCGAGCGTGCACGGTCTTTTCGCCGCCGGAGAGTGCGCGGCTGGAATTAACGGCGCCAACCGGCTCGGCGGCAATTCCCTTTCCGACCTGCTGGTTTTCGGAAAACGCGCGGGCGAATTCGCGGCCCAGTTTGCCAAAGGTAATTCGTTAGGCACGATCGATTCCAGCGCGGTCGAGGAATTGGCGCAGGAAGCACTCCGGCCCTTCGAGGATGAAGGCGGCGAGAATCCCTACACCGTGCAGCGCGATCTGCAGGAGGTCATGCAGCACAACGTCGGGATCGTGCGGGAGGAGAGCGAGATGAACGCGGCCCTCGAACATTTGAAGACTTTCTGGGAGCGCGCCGGCCAGGTCGGCGTCACCGGCACGCGCGATTTCAATCCCGGCTGGCACACCGCGCTCGATTTGAAAAACCTCCTTACCATCTCGGAGGCGATCACGCGTGCGGCGCTGGAGCGGAAGGAAAGCCGCGGCGCGCAGTTCCGCGACGACTATCCGGCGAAGAGCGACGAATTTGCGAAAGTGAACACGATTGTCTGGAGGGGCGGCAACGGCGCGATGCAGATTCGGCGCGAACCCATCCCGGAAATGCGCGATGAGTTGAAGCGCGTGATCGAGGAGATGAAATGAGCACGGCGGTTTTTCGCATCTGGCGGGGCGACGCGAAGGGAGGCGAGTTTCGCGACTACACGACCGGCATCTCCGAGGGCATGGTGGTGCTCGACGCGGTGCACGATATCCAGGCGCAGCAGGCGAACGACCTCGCTTGTCGTTGGAACTGCAAGGCCGGCAAATGCGGTTCCTGCTCGGCCGAAGTCAACGGCATGCCCAAGCTCATGTGCATGACGCGGCTGAGCGATCTCCCGCTCGACAAGCCGATCACGATCGAGCCGATGAAAGCCTTCCCGCGCCTGAAGGATTTGATCACCGATGTCTCCTGGAATTTCGCGGTCAAAAAACGGATCAAGAAATTCAAACCACGAGCGCCCGATGCGGCGGACGGGACCTGGCGAATGGCGCAGGAAGATGTCGATCGCGTCCAGGAATTCCGCAAATGCATCGAGTGTTTCCTTTGCCAGGATGTCTGCCACGTCCTGCGCGATCATCACAAGCACGAGCAGTTCATCGGACCGCGCTTCCTCGTTTACAGCGCCGCCCTCGAGATGCATCCACTCGACATCGCTGACCGCGTCACGGAATTGCGCGAGGCCTACGGGATTGGCTATTGCAACATCACCAAGTGCTGCACGAAAGTCTGCCCGGAGGAAATTCACATCACCGACAATGCCATCATTCCATTGAAGGAACGGGTGGTGGATGATTATTATGACCCGCTGGGCTGGCTCTGGAAAAAAATCCGGCAACGGAACGAACGCGCGCCCGAGCCGCCTTTAGCCTAACGACCATGTCCGAGTTGAAATCACTCTCGCGCGCCGCCATCCCGGCGGCCCTGGAAAAAGCGGAACGTTACCGCCTGCTCAACGAACCGGGGGAAGCGGAAAGCATCTGCCTCGATATCCTCGCCGCTGATCCGGAAAACCAACCGGCCCTCGTCACCCTGCTTCTCGCCCTCACCGATCGCTTCAGCAAAGGCTACGGCGTCAGCGACACGCCAGTGAACCAACTGCTCGCCCGCCTCACCGGCGAATACGAACATGCCTACTACTCCGGGATCGTGGCCGAGCGGCGCGCGAAAGCGAAACTGGCGCAGGGCAGCCCCGGCGCCCACCATTACGCCTACGACGAACTCTGCGAAGCGATGCGGCAGTTCGAGAAAGCGGAAAAAATCCGCCCCACCGGTAACGACGATGCGCTCCTCCGCTGGAACACCTGCGCGCGGATGATGACGAAAAACAAGTTGTCCGCGCGCGACGAGGACCGGAGCGAGCCGGTGCTCGAATAAGCGCGCCAACCGTGGCGGAACCGCAGGCAGCCGATCGCGAGCCGGCGGCGGTCCGCGCCATGTTTGAACGGGTCGCGCAGCGTTATGACCTCGCCAACCACCTCCTGAGCGGCGGCCTCGATTTCTGGTGGCGCCGACGCGCTTCTGAGATCGTTAGGCAATGGCAGCCGGAGCGCGTCCTCGATCTCGCCACCGGCAGCGGCGATCTCGCCCTAACGATTCAACGCAAACTCCCGCAAAGCGAAATCACCGGGGCCGATTTTTCACCCGAGATGCTGGCCGTGGCGCGACGCAAAGGATTGGCCAAGACGGTTGTGGCCGACGCACTCCAGCTGCCCTTTGCTGACGCCAGCTTCGATGTCGTGACGGTCGCCTTCGGTTTGCGGAACATGGCGGACTGGCCGGCGGCGATTCGCGAAATGGGACGCGTCCTTCGCCCCGGCGGACATCTTCTCGTGCTCGATTTTTCCTTGCCGCCAGGAGTCCTGCGGCCGCTTTATCGCTTTTATCTGCATGGCTGCCTCCCGTGGATTGCGGGGCTCGTGACGGGAGAACGCGATGCCTACCAGTACCTTGGCGCGTCGATCGAAAAATTCCCGAGCGGTCCCGCGATGGGCGAGCTCCTGACACTTAATGGCTTCAACGACGCGACCGCAGCACCGCTCTCCGGCTGGATCGTCACCATCTACTGCGCAGCGCGTTGACTATCCGTTAGGCGAAGGCGCCGGGGTGGGAGACGTGACGGTTGGCGCACTGGGCGCGGCCGTCGGAGAAGTTGCTGCAGCGGCTTTCGTCAGCGGCAGCCTGAATGCATTTAGATCAGGCTGATTGACGACAAAAGTTCCGTCGCGGCCGTCGATCTTGGCGTACCACATCTTATCGTCGGTTGGATTGCCGATAGTCAATTTGTGCATTGCCTTGTCGTCAGGCGAAGTGGTGAATGTCAGAATCAGCAACGGCTTTTCAAAGCCGTGCGCCGGAGTAGTGGCGCCGACCCAGCGCACGGCACGCAAGGTCGCCAGAGTGTTGAGGAGCGATTGCAGATCGTTGCTATCGATTGCGCCGCTGCCTTTGATCCATTTCCAATCCTTCGCGCCGTTGCGCACGAGTGACTCTTCCCGGTCTGTCACCCGCGAAACACGGTGGATGTCGTTAGGCTTGAAACTGAAAATCGGCAGCGCCTGCCAGCGCAACGGATCGACCCAGATCTTGTCGAGCAGTTGGCGATCGACCGCGACGATAAACGGCTCTTCGCCCACCCGCGCGTAGACTTCGTTTTCCTCCACCTTGCCAAACGAGAGGGTGAGGAACGGATGTTCGCCAGCTCCGGTCTCGGCGGTATTCTCCGAGGCGAATGAGCTGAAGGTGAGTTTCACCTGCGGTTGATCGAGTCCGTATTTCGGCAACTCGGAAGCGGTGTCGGCCACAAATTTGGTCACCTCCTGATTACTCAGCGTGTCGAGCAAGCGGCGCACTTCGTCGCTGTTCGCCGGCTGGTCGTTGCGGCTCGCGATCGTCCAGTTCTGGTCCTTGCGCGCCAGGACGACCTTGGGCTGTCCGGCGGACTCGATGTTCAGGCGATCCAGATTGTTGGTGTCCAACCTAACGAGATGACGATCGCGCAAGTCATTAGGCCGCACACTTAGAATCTCTTCCGTCTTTTTCGGCAGAGCGTAGACGGCGTGCCGCGGCAGATAACGCACGTAAACGGCGTCTTTGATCTTTTCGGCAACCGCGCCGAGTTGAAGCGTCCGGCCTTCCTTGTCGTCTGCGCCGTAGATCGTGATTGAGCCGCGCGGCTCGGACAAGCCGTAGGTGTGCAGGTCGCCTTTGTCGTCCGCGACAAACTCCTGGATGCGGGCGTTCGTCACTTGCGCAAGCAGGTCGCCGATCTTCTGGTCGTCGCCCCGCGCCTGGAGCGGCTTCACGATCTCCCAATGCTCGTTCTTTTTCGCGAGCTCGATCTCCCCAGCCGGGCTTTTCAGGACGGCGCGCGTGACCTGCGCCGTCGTTAGGTCGGTTAACTTTCGGTCGCGAAAATCATCCGGCTTTTTTGCGATGTCGGTCCGGACGGTTTGAGTCGCGATGAAAACTTCCTTCGCATCGGCGAACCGAACATACATCTGCCCCTCGAAAGCGGTGTCCTTGCCAAACCAAATCTCGGGCGGCATCTGGGGCCCCGTTAGGCGCAGCCGCAGCTTTGGCTGAACGAGACCGAATTCCGCCATCCGCCCTTTCTCCGCGGTTACTTCTTTCGCCGGGATGGCGCCTTCTTTGCGCCAGGCTTCGATGTCGCTGATCAGGTTATCGACGACGGCGCCGTCGGCCTGATCCTGGACCGGCGCGGTTAGCCGCCATTTCCCTTCCTGACGACGCAGCTCGATCCGGTCGTCGCCGTTTTGAATCGTGATTCCCGCGAGCTTTTCGCGATCGAAATTGACGACATTTCCGGCCTCGCGTTTCGCCTCGACCGTGTTCGGTTTCTTGCTTTCAAAAAACTTGATCCATACTCCAAGCGCGATCGCGAGGATGAGGAGAAGAAGCGTCGTCCTGGTTTTCATACCTGCGAAATCGTTAGGCGCGACGACGCCACCACACGAAAAGGCCGAGAAGAGCCGGCACCAGCGGCATCAGGACGAGGATGATCCAGCGCAAGCTGCGTAGCGCCTGTTCGCTCAGATTGAAGGTCAGGGTTTGCGGAATTTTGGGCGCGATCCCGATGAGTTGCTCGCGGCTGAGAAGCCAGTTCAGGCTGGCGGAAACGAAATCCAAGCCCTGCTGGTCCTGGGTGAGCGCGTTGTCCTGGATAAAGGTGGAATTCGCCACCACGACAAGACGCGCGGAATTGATCTCAACCCGCTCGTCCGCGCTTCCGCCATTTTCGACCGAAGCCGCGATCGTTAGGGGGTCGCCCTTGTCTTTGGCGGGATCGAACTGGAGCAAAGAGTCGTCGTCGGAAGAATAATCGGTTTCGCCCCAATAGCCTTTCTCGGCCTGGGCGAGCGGGGCGAGATGGATATTGGCAGCCGCGACCTGCTGCGAATTGAGAGTCAGCGTGCTGGTTGCGCCGAAGAATGGCGCGCGGACATCGGCCAGCCGTTTCGTGACTGGATTATCGGGTAAAAAGTGCGCCACCACATCGCGCACGCGGGCGACTTCCTCGATCCCGGTTTTGACCATCGCCATCAGCCGATCGTCATCCACCTTCACGCCGAGTTCGTTGAGGAAAGCGAGCAGCTTGGGCGTCTTGGCCGCGGGATCGACGAGGAGAAGAATACGCCCGTCCTTGTTCCAGAAATCGCGAAGCATCTTCATCTCGCGATCGGAGAAATCGTACTGCGGGCCGGCGATCATGACGACTTTGATGTCCGCCGGAATCGCCGGGACTTCGAAAAGGTTCAGCTCCTTGAACTGGATATTTTCGTTCTCGATAAACGTCTTCAGGATGCCGATCGGGCTCGTCCCTTCGAGCGGCGGTTCCTTGTGCCCCACGATGTAACCGACGGTGTTCTTCTTCCCTTCCACGATGTCGATCAACGCGCTCGTGATCGCCTGTTCGCCTTTGAAGGCGGTCACCTTGGGTGGCTCGCCTAACATTGGATTGCCCTGGTCCATGTCGGCCATTTCCGACGCCTTCACCGTCTTGCTCCGGCCCTGGTAATCGACAATCAGGACGCTCTCGTCTGTTACCACCTTGTATTTGTCGAAGAGTTCTTTCGCTCTCGTTAGGCTGCGTTCCGGGTCGACATATTCGACGTCGAGTTTGCCGCGCGAGGCGTATTGATATTCGGTCAGCAAGTTCTGCACGTCGCCCGTGATCGGATTTTGCGAGCCGAAGAAAACCGTGATCCGCACCTTGCCCTTGATGCTGTCGAGGAAATGCTTCGTCTTGTCCGAGAGCTGATACTTCTTGTCGCGCGACAGGTCCCAGCGCCGGTAATGCTCGAAGCCGAGATAGTTCACCATCGCGGCCAGGACGATGATGATTACGACCTGGATGATGACGTTCAGGCCGATCTGAAAGCGGTGAATCTTCTGCGGCTTTCCCGCGGGAGCGTTCTCGTCAGCCATCGCTAGAGCCTCCATTTCCGGGATTGAAATGCCTGGTAGGTGAAGACGAGCATCACGATCGTCATACTGAGATAAAGGACCATCGGGCGCGTGTCGATTTCGCCGCGGGAGAGTGTTCCCATTTGTTCGATGGCGGAGAAATAGCCAAGCAACTGCCGCGTCTCCGAGCTGATATCGAGAAGGATGAACGAAACGAGCCCAAGGAAGAAAAGCAGAGTGATGGTGGCGAAGGAAATGATCGCGGCCACGATCTGGTTTTTCGTCAGAACCGAAGCGAAGCAGCCGATCGAAAGATAAAACATTCCCAAGAGCAACAGCATGAGATAGCCGCCGAGATAAGCGCCGCTCGAGCTGGCCGCGGGTTGATGCGTGATCGCCTGAAAGATGACGAAATAGAGGACCGTCGGAATCCAAAGAACGACGTAGAAAAAGAGCGCGCCAAAATATTTCGCGAGCACCACCTGCCAGTCGCGGACCGGGGCGGTCATGAGGGGTTCGATTGTGCCGAGCTTAAATTCCTCCGCAAAAAGCCGCATCGTGATGAGCGGGAAAATGAGCACGAAGGCGAACCAGAAAAAGACGGAGTTAAAGAAAGCTTCCTGGACCGAGTAAGGCACCGCCCGGCTGTTCATGAATGAGACCTGGAAATAGAAATCGACTCCGCTGACGAGGAGGAAAAAAACGAGGACGATATAGGCGACCGGAGAGTAGAAGTAGCTCCGGATTTCGCGGGCCAGCAGAGTGAAGAATTTTCTCATCAGGTTTCGTTAGGCTGAGAAGCGGGTCTTTATTTCGGGTTCAAACTTCATCCGCATGCGTGATCTCCACGAAAACATCTTCCAGCGTCGCGCGGCGCTGAGTGAGCTCACGCACCGCCCAATGCCGCTGGCTGGCGAGCCGGAAAACTTCCGGTCGCACGTCGGCGCCGGCTTCGGCCCGGAGGGAGAAAACCTGCCAGTCTTCGTCAGTCGTTAGGCTGACGTCCTTCACCCCGGCAATCTTTTTCAATTCTTCGACCCCGTTGTCGTTCCCGGTTTTCGCTTCCAGCACGACTCCGGTCGCGGTCCGCATTTGGTTCAACAAATTCTCCGGCGTGTCGCAGGCTTCGATCCGGCCTTTGTTGATGATGATGATGCGGCTGCAGGTCATCTCGACTTCCGGCAGGATGTGGGTCGAAAGCAAAATGGTGTGCTGGCGCCCGAGATTCTTGATCAACTCGCGCACCTGCCGGATTTGATTGGGATCGAGCCCGCTGGTCGGCTCGTCGAGAATGAGCAGGTCCGGCTCGTGCACGAGCGCATCCGCGAGCCCGACACGTTGCCGGTAGCCTTTGGAAAGCGCCCCGATCAATTTTTTTTCGACCTCTTTTAATCCGCAAAGCTCTTTTACATCGCCGACCCGTTCGTTGATCCGGCGATGCGCCACGCCCTTGAGCGCCGCGCGATAATCGAGGTATTCCGTGACGCGCATGTCGTTATAGAGAGGAACATTTTCCGGCATGTAACCGAGGCGCGAGCGCGCCTGGAGCGACTTCTCAAAAATGTCGAAGCCGGCGATGGAGGCGCGGCCGGAAGTCGGCGGCATGAAGCTCGAGAGGATGCGCATGGTGGTGCTTTTGCCGGCGCCGTTCGGCCCGAGGAAGCCCATGATCTCGCCTTTGCCAACCTCGAAATTCAGATTGTCGATCGCCGTCTGGCCGGCGTAGCGCTTGGTGAGATTTTCGACTTTGATCATGCTGCGGTGAGTTTTTTCTGACAACGACGAGCCCGAAGCGTTGGCAATTTTTTGCGAAAAATTTTCAACGCGCCTCGAGATTGACCATCTCGACGCGACGGCCGCGCCCATTCCGTTCCACGATGCCGACGGCGAAGGCCACCCTCGACCCGGTATCGGCTTGCGCGAGCAGTTTCTCGACGTCCTTGACCGAATTGACGTCGTATGTGCCGAGCCGATAGATGACCAGCCCGCGCTCGAACCCCGCTCGATCGGCCGGGCTGTCGGGCTCGACGGCGCTGATGAGGACGCCTTTGCCACGGGTCAGGCCGAGCGCGCTCGCGAGGTCATCCGTCAAATCCTGCAGCTGCAGACCGAAGAGGCGCTCGGCATTAGTTGAGCCGGTTTGTTCGTCGCTCGCGCCCGGTCTCGGGGGTGGTTGTTTATCCGCGATTTTTTTGAACGCATCGACACTTTGCCTAACGACATCAGCGGGAATGGCGAAGCCAAGTCCCTGCGTCGGGACGCCCTGTGGAGTGAATGCCATCTTCGCCGAACTGATCCCGACGAGCCGGCCGGAGAGATCGATCAACGGTCCGCCGCTGTTGCCCGGATTGATCGCGGCGTCGGTCTGGAGGAGATCGTGGTAATCATTGTTGTTGATCGTGATTTCGCGTTTCACTCCGCTCAACACGCCGCGGCTGATCGAGCTGCCGTAACCGAGCGCGTTCCCGACCACGATGACGGTCTGACCTAACAAATTGGGCGAGATGTCGTGCAGGTTCACAAACGGGAGTGGCTTGTCGCTATCGATCTTGATCAGGGCGAGGTCCTTCTTCGGATCGCCCGTGATGTAGCGGCCCTTGAAACTTTTGTTGTCGTTCGTGATGACCTCGATCTTGAGATCGGCCGCGCGGTCGACCACGTGTTCGTTCGTTACGATGTAGCCGCTCGGATCGATGATGAAGCCGGTGCCCAGACTCTGTTGCGTCTGGCGAATCTCGCGCGGGCGATTGCGATAAACGCCGAAAAACTGCGCCGCAAAATCATCGAAGGGGTCGCGGACTTGACGCCTAACGATTCGCTCGGTGTTGATGTTGACGACCGCCGGCAAAACTTTTGCTACCGCCAGGACGGCCGGCTCGGTTGCGGGATCGACTCCGGGAGTCGGGGTTTGCGCCAGACTGCCGGAAACGAATCCGGCCAGGGCGATGAGGAGAACGAATTGCCGCAAAAAACGCGCGAGGAAAATATTTTCGACTGGCCGACTCACTTGCAGGCGAACATCGGAGCTGACCTTGCACTGTCAACTTGCCCGCCGGGCAAACGCCGCCAGAGTACCCGGACCATGCGACCGACTTTTGCGACCCGCGGCAATCTCGACCTGCTCGACGAACAATACCGTCGTTGGGAAAGCGATCCGGATTCCGTCGATGCTACCTGGCGCGCCTTTTTCGAGGGCTTCGAGCTGGGTAACACCCCCTACCGAAACGGCGCCGTGGCAGCGGTCGCGCCGCCCCGCACCGGGACCGAGGAAGCCCCGCTCCAGACTCGAGTTGATGGTCTTGTCTATGCCTATCGCACACTCGGCCACACTATCGCCTGGGTGAATCCGCTGGCCGATCAGCGGCCGGAAAATCCGCTTCTCACCCTGCGCGAACTCGGCTTCAGCGAGAAGGACCTCGATCTCCAGGTCTCCTCGAAATTTTTCCTGAACAACAAAAAGATGACCCTCCGCGCGATGATCGCGGCGCTCGAGGAAATCTACGCCGACACCATCGGCACCGAGTTCCAACACATCCAGAACCCGCGCGTCCGGAACTGGGTGCGAGACCGGATCGAGTCGCGACCGGCGAAACATCAGGCTTCGGTCCAGGTGGAGATCGCGCTCCTCCGCCTGCTCTTGGAATCGGAGGCGTTCGAAGTGTTTCTCCACACTCGTTATGTCGGGCAGAAGCGCTTTTCGCTGCAGGGCGCAGAGTCGCTCATGGTCATCCTCGACACGATTTTGCACCGCTGCCCGGGCGACGGGATCGAGGAAATCTGCATGGGCATGGCGCATCGCGGCCGGCTCAATGTGCTCGCGAATTTTCTTCAAAAATCGCTCGAGGTGATCTTCACCGAGTTCAGTACCAACTTCATTCCCGACCTCGTGGCGGGCGATGGCGACGTGAAATACCACCTCGGCTATCGCACCGTGCGCAAGCTTGCCTCCGGGGCGGAAATCGAGATCCGGCTCGCGGCTAATCCGAGCCATCTCGAGGCGATCGATCCGGTCGTCGAAGGCCTGGCGCGCGCCCGGCAACGCATTCGCGGCGACACGGAATTTCGCCGCAAAGTTTTACCGCTGCTCGTGCACGGCGATGCGGCTTTTGCCGGCCAGGGCATCGTCGCGGAAACGCTCAACCTGTCGCAACTGCACGGCTACAGCACCGGCGGCACGGTCCATATCGTGGTCAATAACCAGATCGGGTTTACCACCCTCCCGGAAGACGCGCGCTCTTCCATGTACGCGACCGACATCGCGAAGATGATAGAGGTCCCGATTTTCCACGTGAACGGGGACGATCCGATCGCGGTTCGTTTCGTGACGGAGACGGCGCTCGATTTCCGCCAGGAATTTGGACGCGACGTGATCATCGACATGTATTGCTACCGCCGTTACGGGCATAACGAAGGCGACGAGCCGCTTTTCACCCAGCCGGATCTTTATGCCAAAATCGCGAAGCGCCCCTCCGTCGCGCAGCTCTACAAGCAGGAGCTGATCGAGACGGGCGTCCTGAGCGCGGCCGCGGCTAAAAACCTGGAGGAGGAATTACAGGGCCGCCTCGAGCGCGCGCTCGAGGAAGTGAAGGCGCTCGAGAACGCACCGGTCGAGCAGCGCGATCGTTTCAAGGAATCGACCGCGGTTTTCCAGTGCAAGTATTCCGGAAAATCAGGACGGACCGCGATTACGCCCGAGATGCTGCAGCAGATCGTCGCTGGCCTAACAAGAGTGCCGGAGGGCTTCAATGTCCTCCCGAAAGTGAAGCGGATCACGATCGACCGGCAGCGCCAGGTCTTCGAGGCGGGCGGTCCCTACGACTGGGGATTTGCCGAGGCGCTCGCTTTCGGTTCGCTCCTGCTCGAGGGCGTGCCGGTGCGATTGTCGGGCCAGGACAGCCGCCGCGGCACCTTCAGCCAGCGGCACGCGTTTCTCTACGATGCGAAAACCGGGAAGCCGTATCTGCCGTTGCTCCATCTCGGGCCGAACCAGGCGCGCATCTGCATCTACAACAGCCTGCTCTCGGAAGCGGCCGTCCTCGGGTTCGATTACGGCTATTCGCTCGATTATCCCAACATGCTTTGCCTCTGGGAAGCGCAGTTCGGGGATTTTGCCAATGGCGCGCAGACTATCATCGACCAGTTCATCGTCTCGGCGGAATCGAAGTGGCAGCGCCCGAGCGGCATCGTTCTCCTTCTCCCGCACGGCTACGAAGGCCAGGGGCCGGAACATTCCAGCGCGCGGCTCGAGCGTTTCCTGCAGGCTTGCGCGGAGGACAACATCCAGGTCTGCAACCTAACGACCGCGGCGCAATATTTTCACGTTCTGCGCCGGCAGATGAAGCGCGACTTCATCAAGCCGCTCATCATCATGACGCCGAAGAGCCTGCTCCGCTCGGAAGCGGCGTCCTCGCGCACGCCAGATTTCACCGAGGGCAGCTTCTCGGAAATTCTTGGCGCACCCGAAGTGGGACCGGCTGATAAGATCGAGCGCGTCATCCTTTGCTCGGGCAAGATTTATTACGATCTGCTCAATTACCGCGAGAGCGAAAAGATCACTACTGCCGCGCTCGTTAGGCTGGAGCAGCTCTACCCATTGGACGAGGACAAACTGCGCTCCATTCTCCAGCCCTTGGCCAAGGCGAAGAAGATTGTCTGGTGCCAGGAAGAATCGCAAAACATGGGCGCCTGGACTTATGTTGAGCCGCGATTGCGAGCGTTGTTAGGCCAGGAAATTGCCTATGCCGGTCGCAATGCCAGCGCCAGCCCGGCGGTGGGCGCGCTCGCGGTTCATAAACGCGAGCAGGCGTGTGTGATCGCGGAAGCTTTTAGCATTTAAAAGAATCAACCGCGCAAAAGTGCGCGGTTGAATCGGAGAAGCCAGCGGTCCCAGCGCCGGCATGGCGTAGAAGATTTGGTTAGGGATAAGGCGACCAGAAAGCCGTGTCGACCACGTCGGAAAGCGCCGCACGGGTCGCGGTCGGGACCTTGGGGAGCGAATCGATCGTAAAGGTCGGTCCGTATTGGTTTCCGAGGACGTCGGTTCCAGTGTTATAAAGCACGCCGCCTTTTTTCAGATATACCTTCAGGTCGGTAAAGCTGGCGGTCGAGCCACTCGTCTTGTTGTTCTCGATTGCGTATTGATCGAGCGAGCTGTCGAGCAGACGCAGATCGTTGATAATGCGACTGGCTTGTGAGCGCTTGCGAGCCCGGAGAAATCCAGGCACGGCAATCGATGCCAGGAGCGCGATGATCGCAACCACGATCATAATTTCCACGAGCGTAAAACCGCCGTGCCGACGAGTGTGAAGTGAACTTAGTTTCATAAGATAGAATGCAATTAGTTGCCTCTATCAGAAGCAGGCACGGGGCCAGCGTGCCACGCGGCGTTCTTTCTTCTTCTGTAGTGAAAGTCACTACAGCTCTACGAAGTGCACGGCCTGAGTCGGGCCGAGTCTAGGCCGCCGCCCGCTCGGCGGATTGCACCCAGCGCAGCGCTTCCTGTTGCAGGCGCGCCCCGTTCTCCAAGTGGAGCTTATCCTTGATCCGCGCCCGATAGGTCTCGACGGTCGCGGCACCCAGGTTAAGGGCCTCGCTGATCTCGCGCGTCGTCTGACCGCGACCGATCAGGTTGAAAACTTCCAGTTCACGATCGGTCAGACGACCGAGCCCCGTGGCCGGCCCGCTGCCGCCGCCGGCGATCTGGCCGAGGAGTTTGGTGGCCATTTTCGAGCTGAGATAGATTTCACCACTCAACACTTTGCGGAGTGCAGTCATGATCTTGGCGGACGCTTCGCTCTTGGTGATGTAACCCCTGGCGCCAGCGCGCAGAACACGCTCCGCGTAGAGAGTCTCGTCATGCATGGAAAGCACGAGCACCGGTATTTCCACTCCGGCCGCCTTCAGATTCTTGAGCAACTCGAGCCCACTCGAACCCTGCAGCGTAATATCGATAATCGCGACCTCCGCTCCGCCGCGCGTGATGAGTTCGAAACCGTCGCGAATATTATCCGCCTCCCCGCAGACCACGAGGTCCGACTCGCGGTTGATCAATTCCGCCAGCCGTTCGCGAAACATCGGGTGATCCTCCACGATCACGACCGATTTCTTTCTTTCGTTAGGCCGCGACATTTCCTTCCTCCACCGACCATTCGTGCTGCGGAAATGTGCAAACCACCATCGTGCCGCCGTCGTCAGGCTCGCTCATCTCGAGCCGCCCGCCGACGAGCCGGGCGCGGTAACGCATAATACTCAATCCCAGGCCGCCCGGTGAATCGGGCACCGTCTTGGAAAGGCCCTGGCCGTTATCCGAGATACTCAGGGTCGCGAGCGGACCGTCGGCCTGGAGCGCGATCTGAATGCAGTTGGCATGGCCATGGCGAGTCGCGTTGTTGATCGCTTCCTGCGCGATCCGATAAAGGTGCGTGCCGGCTGAAGTATCGCCGATCTTCACCTCGCCCTGCACCCGGAAACTGCAGTCCACATTCTGTAGACGGGCGACCGAGGCCGCCAGGCCCTCGAGCGCGAAATGGAGACCGGCCTCGTCCATCGGCACCGGCACGAGACCGCGGGCCAGGTCGCGCGTTTGCACGACGCCATTCTGCAACAGCTCGGCGAGCTCTTCCGCGACCGCCGCTTCCTTGGTTAAATCCTGCCGCTCGAGGTCGGAACGCAACGTGGCCGCGGCGCAACCAACGGCCGCGAGGTATTGGCAAAGCCCGTCGTGCAGATCGCGCCCAATCCGGCGCTGCTCGCGTTCGCTGATCTCGATGATCTCGCGTTCCAGGCGTTGCGAGTGCTCGAGGAGCGCGATCCGGGCGTGAACCCCGTCGTGTTTTTCCTTCAAGGCGGCGCCGCCGATTGCGACAAAAGCAAAATAGCCGAAGCGCGCGGCGGTTTCCCAGGTCGCGACAAAAACATGTGAATAGGGATGGCCGGCCAGGAGATCGGCCCACCACCAGGTAATTCCGCAGACGATCGCGACCAGCATCCCGCTCTTGCGGTCGCCAAACCAGATCGCAAACATGATCGGAATGCCGTAGAAAAGCGACATGCTCACCTCATAGCCGGAGAGGTAATCGATCGCGCCAGCCACGAGGACGATGAGAAACGACTCCGCGAGGAGGGCATACTTGGATTGTCGTTCCAGAAAGGCCGGGAATTTCATCACGCGATTTGGTCGGGCCCTGTAGAGCAATTTCTCGGCCAAAACAGATCCTCGGACGCTCCTAACGGATCTCTCCGGCGGATCGAACACGTGATTATCAAAATGCCTGCGCGGAAATTACAGGTGCCGAAACCGCGATTCCAACCGCGAGCGGACGGGTTCTCCGGCTTGCGCGAGGGACCGAGTTGGCGGTTGTTGTTAGGGCATGAGCGCGGCGGATCACGTCTTCACCCTCGGAATCGAAGAAGAGTTCCAAATCATCGATCCAGAGACGCGCGAGCTGCGTTCCCACATCCAGC
>DASXYO010000213.1:0-3115 GCA_036502465.1 Chthoniobacterales bacterium | reverse complement strand
ATCAGCGAGGTCAGGACCGCCCACAGCGGCAGCCGCAGATGCAGCGCCTGCGCCGCCGCCAGCGCGGACAACGCCGCGACCGTGACCCGCAGCGCAAGGATGAGCTGCGCCCGGTAGCGATGGGCAAGCGCGCGGGGGTGGGTGATGGAAGCGAGCAGGCGCGAGGGCGGAGGGGACATGAGGGGATTATAGCAGCGGATTGAAATGGGCGAAGTGGGCAATGAACGAATGGTGCTGCGATTCAAAAAAGACGCAGGGCGTAGCGCGGGTTTGGATCGGCCCCCTCCGGCGGCAGACCAATCGGCGCTTGGCGCAGAGTGCATGATCGCGCACGTGCGGCGGTTGGTCCGACCAGGCGCGGCGCACGCTCTCAACGTCGCGACCACCTATCGGATACGATCCATCAACGATTCGCACCTGCGGAGAACCTCATGGCCGGCGATGACAACAATCCAAATTTCGAGAAACGGCGTTTAGGAGAGAGACGTTCGGGTGTCGACAAGCGGTCAGAGCTGGAGAAGCAACTGGTCGGTGAACGGCGATCAGGTGCAGACCGCCGCACCGAAGGCGCACCGGCCGGTGCCGCCAGGCCTTCCGACGCTCAGTTGGCGCTTTTTGCGCGACGTTTGAGGCGAGCCTTGCGAAGTGAGAAGGGGCGGGAGTTTTTCGGCGTCGCACGCGGCGAGGATGATTTCGCTGTCTATCCAGAGGTGCTCAAGACGGTGGAATGGATTGAAAGCCTCGCTGGCACAGCGACGGAGGAGGCCGCCAAGACCCCAACCGCCGGCAGCTCCATTTTGCGAAAACCGCCTATTTAAAGGCTCCAGAGGTTTTGAGACGAGCAATGATCGATCGATCGAACCGCGCGCACGGCCTCCATCGACACGTCGAACCATTTCCTCCGAACCGGCGTACCGGTGAAGCCGTCGCTACTCGAACGTGACTCCCATCCGGTAATCCCTCTGCCAGACGATGCGGCACGGAAGCTGCAGTCGATCATCCGGGATGATCAGCGTGAAGGCTTTTTTGATCGGAATGAGGCTGACCAGTTCGGTAAACTCGATCGCAGCGCCGGTAGCGGACAGATCGCGTACCGTGCACGGATATTTGTCGCCGCCATACTCCGCGATAGCCGGCTTGTGGACTTGATACCGAGGAGCGATCCGGGTTTCGACCATGTAAAATGAACCTGAAGCAATTTTGCCGAGAATATCGCAGGGGTATGAATTCTTCCTCAGTGATCCGGTATCCCGGTGTGATTCAACTGCTCGCGGAGTTGGCGTGGCTGGTTCATTCACAATATTCGATATCGAAAATCGGCGTGTCATGCCAACCGACCGAGCGTCACTCAAAGACCTCGTCGGCACGGCTCAACAGCGTCGGCGGGACGGTGAGGCGAAGGGCTTTTGCGACCTTCAGATTGATCGCGAGGTTGAATTTGGCCGGCTACTCGACGGGAAGGTCGGCAGGCTTCTCCCCCTTGAGGATCCTGCCGACATAGACGCCGATGCGGCGGTACACCGAGCTGAGGTTGGCGCCATAGCTCATCAGTCCGCCCCGGGCGTCCGGCAGCGGCGAAAATTCCGCCGCCTGTTTTGCCCGACGAGTCCAGCCCCTTTTGCAAAAATATTTCTCTTTCCGAATATCGGAAGATGTAGTTTACTCCCGCCACCTCGCCCGGACATGAGGGACGTTACGGCCAATCGTCACGAAACGTCGGGCGGGATGCGATGGACGCAGTCGGTGCGTGAGATGATGCGCATTGATGCGGACGGCGAAGTCGTGTGGTCGTGGTCCCCCGACGCTGGGATCAAGTCCGTGGACATGCGATTTCGGCCTTGCGGCCGAAACGCAGACATCACGGGCGACGGAGGCTAACAAGCCCGGTACTCCGGCGAGAGCGCGAAGTAAGCCGTAAACCATTGCGCAGGGAATGCCGGAACGTTTCGGCCTACCTGACTACTTGTGTGCGCTTCTACCCTTTCAGCACACAAGGCTGCGGGTGCGGCCAGCGCCCGGCATTCCCTGCGCCCTCTAATTTTCGAGGGCCACCGATGATGCAAACCCCGGACGCGAATCGCGCCGCGGGAACGCAGGCGCTCGTCATTGCGGCAGGCGCTCGTCATTGCGATCGTAGGGTGGGTTGGCCAACGGGTCCGCGCAAAGCGCGGCCCGATGATAAACTCAGCGTAACCCACCGCTTCTATCGCCGCGAAAATGGTGGGTTACGCCTTCCGCTTTCGTTCGTTGAGCTACCGCACGCGTGACACGGCTAACCCACCCTACCCATTCTTCGCTCGCAATGACGGCGAGTTCTTTGAAATGTGAATCGAAAACCGGATGCGGCGCGCGCGCGACGAGCGTAGGATCGACGCGGGAGCGTCATCGCTCCCGCTCCAAACTAAATTAGCCGGAAGGAGGATCTCATGTATGCCGCCATCCGTCAGGCCAAGGCCAAGACCGGTAGCGCAGAGGAGCTGGCGCGCCGGATCAAGGAAGGCGCCATTCCCATCATCAGCGATGTCGAGGGCTTTCGCGCCTATTACGTCGTCTACGCCGGCGACGACACCGTGACCGCAATCAGCCTGTTCAACAATTTCGCGGGCGCGGAGGAGGCGAACCGGCGCGCGTTGGCCTGGATCAATGAGAATCTCGGTCCGCTGCTGGTCGGGCAGGCGAGCGTGGGTGCGGGGCCTGTCATCGTGCACGCGCTGGCGTGAGCGGAGCGCGCGGCGACCCGCGCCACTCGCTCGTGTCGAATGATATCGTATGCTGTGGTTGGGCGAGTCCGATCACGGGAAACACAGGCGAGGATCGCGGAGATGCGAGTTGTTGCGCTGGAGGAACATTTCACGGTGCCGGCCCTGGTCGGCCGGATCGATCGGAACGCGATCAGTCGGCGCGGCTTTCAGCCGAGGAAGCCTCCCAAGAGCGGTCCCAATCCGATCGACCTGTTGCCCGAGATCGGCGAACAGCGCCTGCAGTCGATGGATGAGGCCGGCATCACCCTACAGGTGCTCTCGAACACCGGTCCCGGCCCCGACCTCGTGCCCGGGGCGGACGGCATCGCGATTGCGCGCGAGATGAACGATCATCTGGCGGCGGCCGTCGCGCG
>DASXYO010000212.1:0-3827 GCA_036502465.1 Chthoniobacterales bacterium | reverse complement strand
CTCGTCGAGGTCGGTGACGCTGCGGTTGCCGCGCTGGACGTCGGCGCCACCGAGGTAGGCCTGCTCGATGGTGAACTCGGCGGAGAATTTATAGGGCTCCTCGACGATGTCGCTGGTGGCGACTTGTTTGTCGTCGCCGGCGAAAAGCGGGGCTGCGAGGACGGTGGAGAGCAGTGCGGCGAGGAAGAGATAACGCGCGTTCATCGGGCACTCTCGCGCTGAAAGATGGTGGCCGCCTTCAAAATATCTTTGCGCATGGCGGATTCGGAAGCGAGGCGCTCGATGCCATGGAGGTCGCCGAGGGAGTTGGCGGAAATAAAGTCGCCACGCCAGACGAGGGTGGACTGTTTGCCGCCGATCTGGACGGGCCAGAGCTGGTAGAGGGTGAGGGCGACGTTGTAGCCGCCGCTGGCGTAGTAGAGGCCGTCGGCGATCTGCGCGCCGCCGCCGGCGGTGGAGCGGTTGTAGGAAGCGCCGAGGGTGAGCACGCCGTCGTCCTCGACCTGGAGCAGCTCCCAATACATTTCGGGCCGAAGCGAGCCGCGGCCGCCGATCAAACCGGTGCCGCCAAGAAAACCGCCGAACTGGCGATTGACCTTGGATTGTTCCCGGACGAGGCCGCTGAATTCTTTGCCGGGCTGGACGGGGTTCCGGCTGTGATCGTAGGGCGCCTCGGCTGCGGCGCCGCCGCTGGCGAAGGCCTGGGCGCGTTTCAGGAGGAGGTCGGTCCAGAATCCGAACACGGGCTGGCCGGGAGAGTAGCTTTTCGCCTCGGCCTGGCTGACCTGGAGGTCGGGCGACATCTTCTCGGTCGCGGCGGTGAGCGCCTTGACGGCTCCGTTCTCGGGCGGGCTCTTCAGTTTCGCGAAATTCGCGGCGGACGGCGCGGCCGGGAGGTCGGAGTGCAGGTAAACTTTTAACTCGCGATGCGCTGTCGGGTCGAAGCGTTTCATCGCGGCCACGACCTGCCCGGGCGTTTTCGGAATGACGAAGCAGCTCTGGGCCGAGAGATAACGCGCGGTCGACATGGGCGCGCCGGTCGCGGTCTTGATCTCGCCCTTGGCCAGCTCGGCGAGGTCGACTTTTCCAAAGACGGAAAACTCGGCCATCTCGCTCACCGGATCGGCCGCGAGGAGGGAAACCGGAATCATGAAGAAGAGAATGCGAAGTAGTTTCATGGCAGGCATCTTGATAAGGAAACGCTCGAATCGACGGGGGCGGTCGTGAATTTAGTGTTGAGCGAAGCGGCGGGCTGTCAACGCGGGGCGGGCGGTTGGGCTTGAAAAAAGGGCCGTTTCCCCTAGGTGGAGGGACCGAATGAAGCTTTTGCCGCGTTTTTCTAAGGGATGAGCGAGCCGATGATAGTCCTGAAGGGGCTGACCAAGAGCTACGGCGACCTCTGCGCGGTCTGCGATCTCTCGCTCGAGATCAATCGCGGGGAGATCTTCGGGTTCCTCGGCGCGAACGGCGCGGGGAAATCGACCACCATGCGGATGCTCTGCGGCCTGGCGGGGCCGACCTCCGGTCGGGCGACGATCGACGGGGCGGATGTCTGGCGCGAGCGGCGCATCGCGCGGGCGAAGTTTGGCTACATGGCGCAGAAGTTCAGTCTCTACCCGGACCTGACGGTGCTGGAGAACCTGCGCTTTTTCGCCGGCGCCTACCGGGTCCCGCCTAACGAAGTGGAAAAACGGATCGAACGCATCCTCGGGCAGATGGATTTGAAGGAAAAACGCGAGACGCCGACCGGCAGCCTCTCGGGCGGGATGCGGCAATTGCTCGCGCTCGGCTGCGCATTGGTGCACGAGCCGCCGCTGCTCTTTCTCGACGAACCGACCTCGGGGCTCGACCCGGTGCATCGTCAGCAGATGTGGGATCTGCTTTACGACCTGAGCCATAACGGGATCACGATCTTTGTCACGACGCACTACATGGACGAGGCGGAGCGCTGCACGGAGGTGGGATTTATCCACCAGGGGCACCTGCTGGCGAAGGCGTCGCCGCGGACTTTGAAGGCGACGTTCAAGGCGAAGCTGCTGGAGCTCGACGCCAAGCCGGCGATGGAGGCGCTCGTCAGGCTGCGCGAGACTCCGGGGGTGTTGGGCGTCTCGCTGCGCAGCGGCAGTCTGCGGATTTATGCGGCCGACGCGGAGGCGCTGCTGGGCGATTGGGAGCGGGCCTGGCCATTTCCTGATATCCAGCTGCTCGCGCATCGCTGGGCGGAGCCGGATATGGAAGATGTCTTTACGGCCTACTCGCAGCGCTACGATGAAATGCTCAACCCGGAGGCTTTGCGATAACGATGCGTTTCTCTTTGCAGGCGATCAGCAGCGTGGCGGTGAAGGAATTCATCCACATCTATCGCGACTGGCGGATCCTGGTTCTTCTTCTCATCCTGCCGCCGGTGTTCACCCTGATCTTCGGGCACGCTTTTGAGTCGACGGGGTCGAGCAATGTGCCGGCTCTGCTCGAGAATCGCGATCATTCGCCGGCGAGTGATGAATTCGTCAAGCAGTTGACGACCGAGACGACTTTCAAATGGAAGACGGAGGCGAAGATCAGCGGGCATCCTGATCTGCTGCGCGAGGGTGTCCAGGCGGCGCTGATTATTCCGCCGGGCTGGGGGGCGAGCCTGAAGAATGGCGACCCGGTGCCGCTGCCGCTTTATCTCGACGGGAGCGACACGAACACGGCGAGTGAATTGGAAGGCAGGATCCAGGAAAGCCTCGGCTCATTTCAAAAGAAGCAGCTGGAGGCGACGGTCACGGGGTTGCCTGATGACGTGGTCGATCTGGCGAAGAAGTTGCCGGTGGATGTGCGGAAGGAATTTGTCTCGGCGATG
Source organism: Chthoniobacterales bacterium (assembly GCA_036502465.1). Taxonomy (GTDB): domain Bacteria; phylum Verrucomicrobiota; class Verrucomicrobiia; order Chthoniobacterales; family UBA10450; genus Palsa-1392. The sequence goes on along the minus strand of DASXYO010000212.1, from coordinate 985 downwards.
AGCCAGTGGGGACTGAAGACGAAGGTGCTCTACAACCCGAAACAGCGGTTCATCGAATACGTCGTGCCGGGGATCATCGGGATCATTCTGCAATTGCTGACCGTCACGCTGACCGCCTGCACGATCGCGCGCGAGCGAGAGTCCGGCACGCTTTACCAATTGATGGTGACGTCGCTGCGGCGCGGGGAGATTGTCATCGGAAAGATTCTGCCTTACCTGGCGATCTCGATTTTGATGATTCTCGTCGTGATCGTGGTGGCGGGGTGGCATTTCCATGTCGCTTTTCATCAGAAGCCGGTGCTGGCCGTGATCTGTCTGCTCTTTCTGCTCTGTTCGTTAGGGCTGGGTTTGCTCATCTCGGCGTTCTCGCGCACCCAGACGCAGGCGATTCAACTTTCGGTTTTCTTTTTGCTCCCGATTTTCGTTCTGTCGGGCGCGTTCGCTCCGCTCGAGCAGCTGCCGCTCGCCATTCGTTATCTCTCGGAATGCTTCCCGCTGACGCATTTCTGCCGTGCGTTCCGGCTGGTGAATCTTTACCGCGCCGGGCCGGCGTTTTACGGGGGCGACCTCATCTTCATGCTGGTCGGCGCGATCGCGACCTTCGTCGGCGCGGCGCTTTTGCTCAAGCGCATCCAGGAATAGCGCGCTTCAGCGCCGCTTCTCCAGATCGGTGCGGAAGGCTTTAATTGTGTCGAGCGTTTCCTGGGTCATCTGTTTCCCGGCAATGTAGCGATCGACCCCGCCCAGATAAGTGCGGAAGGGCGCGGAAACAAAGCCCACCTGCCAGACCAGCGTCCCACCATCGACCGGCCAGAGCTGGAAGAGATCGAGGGCCATGAAGTAGGTGTCGGTCGGATAATAGACGCAGTCGACCAGTTGCCAGGAATCGGGTGATTTGCGGGCGGCGAAAGCACCGAGCTGCAGTGTGGTGTGATCGCGCACCTTGGTCGCTTCCCAATAGCCGACTGATTCGCTTGCCGCTTTT
>DASXYO010000211.1:0-6700 GCA_036502465.1 Chthoniobacterales bacterium | reverse complement strand
GGCCGGCTGCGATCCGGTTGCAGTGGTGGTCGGCGCCAATCTCGAAAATGTCGCCGCCGCCCTCCGCGGCCTCGCCGTCCTGATCGTGCCTAACGAAGATTGGGAGCGCGGCCTCGGCACTTCCATCCGCGCCGGCGTCGTTCGGTTGCAGGAAAGTGATGCGGTTATCCTGCTCGTTTGCGACCAGCCAAAAGTCGACGCCGGCCTCCTGCGCAACCTCATCGCGCGCCAGGAACAAACCGGCCAGCCGATGGTCGCGAGCCGCTACGCCGCCACCAACGGCGTGCCCGCCCTCTTCACCCGGGCCTGCTTCGAGCGACTCCTCGCCCTCGAGGACGACTCCGGCGCGAAAGCCCTCCTCCAGTCCCGACCCGCCGAAGTCGCCACCGTCGCATTCCCGGCCGCCGCGTTCGATGTCGATACCCCGGCAGATTTTCACTTGTTAGGCCATTGATTTCGCAAAGTGCTATCTTGCGCCGGAGTAATTGATGAAACTCTTCCGAAGACTGCTGAGGCAACGCGCGGCGGCCAACCTGACGCCGGCCCCGTTCGTCGCGGCCAGCCCCGAAGCGGAAGCCGCCTGGGACCGGGAGGATGAGCGATATGCGATCGACGCGACGGCCGATCTCGACGGCCTCGGCTTGATGAAGGCGCTGGCCGTTCATCGGCATCGCCCGATCTCGGGCACGCTCGCAACGATCGGGAGGCGCTACTCCATGTTGCACCGCGACGTGCTGACACTGCTTTATTATCTGGCGAGGAAAACCGACGGAGACATCCTCGAGATCGGCCCCTATATCGGGGGATCGACGATCGCCGAGGCCTACGGTGCGCGCGCCGCTGGCAGGAGACGTGCCCTCGTCACGGTGGAAAACGGAGGGCAGATGGATCATCCCACACTGCCAAGCAGAGACATCGTGGCGGACTTGAAAAGGAATCTCGCGGCCAGCGGCGTGGCCGATCTGGTGCAGATTGTGGTCGGAGCGGCGACGGCCGAAAAGACCGGTGCGGAAGTCCGCCGTTACCTGGGTCGAGAAGGTGTTGGCCTGTTAGTGATGGATGCGGACGGCGAAGTGCGGCCGGCCCTGGCGGCGTATCGTGATCTGCTCATCGATCGGTGTTGGGTAGTAATCGATGATTACTATGCCCCAGTTGGGACGGCCGAAGAAAAGGGAGCCAAAACAAAGGCCGACGTAGATGCGCTGGTGGCGGCTGGGGAATTGGAGACGATGGGGTATTACGGCTGGGGCACTTGGTTTGGGAGATGGCATAGGTCGATCGCAGATGGCTCTGGTCGGACCTAAGCCGTGAGTCTTCTCCCGGCTGGCGAGGGAAGGCGGGCGTTAAGCGTAGTTCTGGGTTGTACCTTGGCCGCCGCCGGCTACGGGATCGTGCACGACGAAATCACAGCGCATCTCTGCGTCGAGTATTTCACGGTGGCGCATCCGCCGCTCTTTCACACCACGTCGCCGTTCCTGCTCGGAATCTGCTGGGGAATCGCGGCGACGATTGGGCTGGGATTGGTTTTTGGTTGTCTGCTCGCAGCGGTGTCGTTAGGCGGGGAAGCGCCGGCGTCAGCGCAGGGAACGCTGGTCCGACGGGTCGGGCTCTTGTTAGGCGCGATGGCGGTGAGTGCTTTGCTCGCCGGGTTGGCGGGCTTCGCACTCTCGCGGTTCTCGCTTGTCAGGCTGCCGGCTTTGCTAGGGAGTGTGATCCCGTTCGCCCGACATGATCGCTTCTTCGCGGTCTGGTTTGCGCACCTGGCGAGCTACGCGGTGGGACTCGGTGGAAGCGCGTGGCTCATCTTCCAGGTCTGGTGCGAACGGGGGCGACCGCGGGTGTTGACGCTCTGGCCGCGGACGCCCGGCGGCGTGGTCCGCGTAATCGCGCTGTTGGCGATCGTATTGCTGGTGATCTGGTGGCGGCGCGGCGGCTAAGCGGTGGCGGGGCGGAACCGTCTCACGGCCAGGGTTCCAAGCACGAGAAAGAGGAGAAGCACGATGCCTTGGGCGATGGCGAAGGGCGGCTCGTTGCCTTTCGGCGCGAGGACGTGGAGCGCTGGGATGTGCAGGAACGATTGAACGACGAGGACGAAGCAATTGAAATAAAGCGCGACGACCGCACTGACGATGTAAACCCATCGTGCCGCGCCGTGGAGGTGTGAGCCATAGCGCGCCGCGATCGCGATCGCGAGCACGATGAGGGAAATGATTCCGACGATGATCGCGGGCGTCACGCCCTTGAAGGGAAAGAAGAATCCCGTGACCGAAGTGAGGACGGTGGTGATGAGAAACCACGCGGTCCAGCCATTCATCCGCTGCGAACGAATGAGTCCGGCAAGAACGATCAAGCCGGTGAAAATTGCGACGAGACTGATTGCCACGTGAACCTGTGTGAAGGTGTTCATGCCCGCATCCTAGCTCCGCGGTCAAGCGGGTGGACGGCTAGTCGCGTTTCGGCCGGAGGAGCGGGAAAAGGATGACGTCGCGGATCGATTCGGCGCCGGTCAGGAGCATCGTTAGGCGATCGACCCCGAGGCCGAAGCCGCCGGCTGGCGGCATCCCGTGCTCGAGGGCGAGGAGGAAGTCCTCGTCCAGCTTCTGCGTTTCCTCGCCGGCCTGCTCGAGGAGGCGCTGGCGTTGCACAAATGGGTCATTCAGCTCGGTGTAACCGGGCGCGATTTCCTGGCCGTTGATGATCAACTCGAAGACGTCGACGACGGAGTCGTCCTCCACGTTTTGCCGCGCGAGCGGGACGAGCTCTTTCGGGCAATGGGTGACGAAGACCGGGTCGAAGCTCTTTTCTTCGACCAGCTTTTCGAAAACGTGCTGCGTAACTTCGAAGTCGGCCATCTGCGGATGAAGCTCGACGCCGAGCTCGCGGCCCTTGGCCCGCCGGGCTTCACTCGTTAGGTCAAACCACTCGGCGCCGGCGGCTTCGCGGACGAGGTCGCGGTAGCGGGCGCGGCGCCAGGGTCTCGTGAGGTTGAGCGTGCGGGTCACATTCCCTTCCGCGTCGCGATGCTCGACCTGGAGGGACGGGCGCTGTCCCGTCCCTGTTTCCGGCTCGGCATCCGGACGGGACGGCGCCCGTCCCTCCAGTGTGATTGCCAGATGGCAGATCAGTTCCTCGACGAGGTCGGCGATCTTTTCGAAATCGGCATACGCCCAGTAACCCTCGAGCATGGTGAACTCGGGATTGTGCCGGCGGGAGATGCCTTCGTTGCGAAAGTTGCGATTCACTTCGAAGACTTTGTTGAACCCGCCGACGAGGAGGCGCTTGAGATAAAGCTCGGGTGCGATGCGGAGGTAGAGATCGATCCCGAGCGCTTTGTGGTGGGTGCGGAACGGCTCAGCCGCCGCGCCACCGGCGACGTTTTGCAGCATCGGCGTTTCCACTTCGTCGAAGCCGCGCGACTGCATGAAGTTGCGGATCTCTCTCAGGATCGTGATGCGCTGGGCGAAGACTTCGCGCGAGCGATCGTTCGTGATGAGATCGAGATAGCGCTGGCGGTAACGCGCCTCGACATCCGTCAGGCCGTGCCATTTCTCGGGCAGTGGGCGGAGCGTTTTCGCGAGCACTTCGAATTGCGTGACCTTGAGGGTCGGCTCGCCAGTCTTGGTAACGAAACACGTTCCCTCGACGCCAATGAAATCGCCGAGGTCGAGCAACCCAAAGATCTCCATGGCCTCCGGTCCCAGTTCTTTCGCCTGCACATAAATCTGGATGCGCCCGCTCGTGTCGCGGAGGTCGAGGAAGTGACTTTTCCCCATGTCGCGATGCGCCGTGATCCGGCCCGCGACGCGAAACGCGGTGCCTTCGGTAAATTTCTCACGGACCTCGCCGATCGATCCGCTCGTCGCAAAGCTGCGGCCAAAAGGGTTCACGCCCCGGGCGCGGAGCGCGTCGATTTTCTGACGCCGGAGCGCGATCAATTCATTTTCTTCTTCCATCGGTAACGCAGCCTTTCAGCCGCAAAAAGAGAACCGAATGTAGCCGGAAACCTGCGGCTGCACAGATTTTCACAGCCCACCAAGATCCCGCGGGGCTGGCGCGTGATCTAATTCTTTGACCAGGTCCAGGCGATGATGCGCCAGCCGTGCGCGCCTTTTTGGAGGGCGAAGGTGAATGTCGAGCCGGTCTCCCTCATCGGCTTGCGCTTTTCCGTGTAGGTATAATTCGCGGTGGTCACGACATAGGCGCGATCGCCTTGCACATCGACGTGACGGGTTTTGCTGAGGGTGACGATTCCATCGGCAATTCCGTTCGCTTTCGCGGACGCTTCATAATCTTTGACCCACTGCGCGCAGGCGCCGCGGCCATGCCATTCGTAGGGCGGAAATTCATCGATGATGGAAGTTTCGTCGGCGCAGGCGGCGAGGGCGGACTTCGTGGCGCCCTTGTTGAAGCCGTCGACGAATTGATGGACGGGAGCCATGACCTCGGTTTGTGCCGAAGCAAAGGCGGTGGGGCCCGTGGCGAGCAGGGCGAGAGTGAGTGCGATATACAACTTTTTCATAATGTTCTTTTCTGTTTGCGCGCCCCGGCTGATTCGTGAAACCAGCAACCCGGCGCGGCCTTGGGCAGGATTCAAAAGGCCCAACGGTGCGAATGGCAAGACCCAAAACACGAACCAAACCGATTGATGTTTAGCCATTGAGCCTGCGACGAGAGCCATTATCGTCGCCAACTTCCCATGAATTTTCTGCCTTCTCACAAATTCCCGCGTTTGCCCTGGCGCGTCGGCCTGCTCCTGGCCGGCGCCGTCTTCTTCTGCGCGCAAGCGGCTCATGCCGACGATGCGAAATCGATCAAGGGTTTTCGCGACGCGATCGTGGCGCTCTCGCCCACGGTGGACCCCGCCGAAGCGCAGATGGTCGCCGAGATTTCGCATCAGACTGCGCGTCGCCTGGCAAAGGAATGGCGGGTCGTGCCCCCGGCTAACTTTCAGAATTTTCTCATCCACATCGGGGCGCGGCAGCGCGGATTTTGTTTCGATTGGGCGCACGGCATCGGCGCGAAACTGCGCACCCTGCCGCTCAAGACGCTCGAATTTCATTGGGCGGAGGCGTATCCAAACACCCGGCTCGAACACAACGTGATCGTGGTGACGGCGCCCAATCAGCCGATCGGGACCGGATATATCATCGACGGCTGGCGGGCGGCGGGACGTTTGCTCTGGTGGCCAGTGCTCAAGGACGAATATCCCTGGAAGGAAAACCCGGCCGAGACCGCCTGGATGCAAAATCGCGGACCCGATCCGCTCCGGCTCCACGACGAGCCGCCGGTGCAGGAAGCGGCCCGCGGCAAGAGCCGCGACGCGAACGCCCGCAAATCGGCTGACGCGTTGTAGCCTGTAGCGTGCGCTGTCCCCAGCGCACAACTTTTTTCGCGGCGGCGGGGCTATCCGCTGAGGACAGCGGACGCTACAGTCTGTTCGCCGCCGGCTCGCTCGAATAGTCTGCCGGGTCCTGCTGGTAGAAGCGCTTTAGTTCCCCGTAGAGCCGCGGATGCTGGCGCTTGAGCGCGTGCGGCCGCTCGAAGAACGCCTCAGTCGCGACGGCAAAAAATTCCGCCGGGTTACTCGCCCCGTAGGTATCGAGCAGGGTCGGAATTCCCGTCGCATCGGCAGCCTGCAGAGCGGCAAACTCCATTTTCATGACCTCCGCCCACGACGAAAGATCGCCCCGCGAGCGCAACGCCGGGACGCCGTCCGCAACGTGATCCTCGAAATCGAGCTGATGCGCAAACTCATGCAGGACGAGATTCTTGCCGTCGGAGGGATCACGCGCGCCCGACTTGGCCGCGTCCCAGGCGAGGACGAGCGAGCCCATCCCGCGCCCGGTTTCGCCGAGCCGGCCCGTCGGCCCCTGCTCCCAGACGTGGCCTTCGACGTGCCGTTCTTCCTCGACCACGTACCCGGATGGATAAATCAGGATGGTGAGGAGTTGCGGGTAATAATCGGTCTTGCGATGCAACAAGAGGAGGCAGGCCTGGGTCGCGATCGTGACCCGCATTTCCTCGGTCACTTCGAGGCCGCCGCAGCCTTCGAAGCGCTTCTCGGCCAGGAAAACCTGGACGTTATCGAGCAATTCCTTCTGGTCGGCCGGCGTGAGCCGATCGAAAAACGGCAGGTTGCGCGAGATGATTTCCCGCCATTCCTCCGGCACGGGGCGGTCCCGGAGACGCTGACGTTGCCGCCGCTTGAAGATCCCAAACGTCACGCCTCACACTAATAGGAATTTTGGGGCGACCTCCAATCCTTTATCGATCAGCGCCCGTCCGGCACGTAAATCGCGATCCCTTCCGCGCCGTTGCTGACCAGTGGCGCGGCGCCGCCGACTTCGCCGCCGGTCGCGATCGCGCTGTGGCGTCCGCTGGAAAACTCCCCGCCACCCACGCCGACTCCGAGCGTGCCGTGCGAGCGATCGCCTAACGACGTGATGAGAACGCCGTTCGCGCCCACCTTGGCGGCTTCCACTTTCAGGCGTGCGATGGCTTCCGCCTCGCCCTGCGCGGTGCCGTGGAAAAGGCGTGCCCCGCTGGTCGCGTCGAGGACCGCGATTTCCGTGTAACGCGGCGGCGCCGTCCGATAAACGCGCACGTCAGCCGGATTGAGCGGCGGCCGCGCCTGACTAACGAGCCGCGACGAACTGCTGGCGCAACCGGCCAGGAGACAGGCGACCAACAATGCCGAGGT
>DASXYO010000210.1:0-5554 GCA_036502465.1 Chthoniobacterales bacterium | reverse complement strand
CCAGCCGCGCTCACCACGGCCGGCGTGTCGGCATAACGCCCGCGGCGCGGCCGCTTAAAGCTCTCCGCGAAACGCTGCAACCGGTCGGGCAAACTGGCGTTTCCCATTGGAATTCCGTGACCGCAACCGACAACGTTAGGCCGAAGCTCGGCCAATTTTTGCACCGACTCGCGGGTCGCCCACCAATCCATGTTGAAAGGCGCCCCGGCGCGGGCCAGTCCCTTTTTTCCACTCGCCAGCCCGATCCAGGAATCCATATTCATGGTCGCGAAAGCATCGCCCGCCAGCAGGACACGGTCAGATTCGCGGAAAAAAGAAACGTGGCCGGGAGAATGACCGGGGGTTGCGATCCACTTCCAATCCGCCAGGCCCGGCAGCTTCTCGTTAGGCAATTCCCGGACTCGCTCGCCCAGGTCTCGCGTCCGGTAGGGCGTGAAGCGGGAGAGAAATGCCATCGCGCCGCCGACGGTCGGGTCCGGTGGCGGATAGTCGGAGCGACCGGTGAGATACGGCAGCTCCATCCGGTGCGCAAAAATTGGAACTTCCCATTTCTCCGCCAACTGCCGGACCGACCCCGCATGATCGAAGTGCCCGTGCGTCAGGTAAATTGCCTCCGGCCTCGAACCCGCCCCAAAACGCGCCTCGGCCGCGGCGAAAATCTGTTCGGCGCGTCCGGGTAAGCCGGAGTCGATCAAGGCCCACGGCTCTCCCGGCTGGCCAACCAGATAAGCGTTGACGAAACTAATCGGCTGCCAGCCGACGTTGGGAGCGATTCGTTCGATGGCTTTCATGCGCGGAGAACCTCTAACGTAAGTCGAAAACCAACCGCCGTCACGCAATGTGGCAGGGGGCCTCTGCGCCCCAACTCCTGAAAAACCACGCTTCGGCTGCGGACGATCGGGGCCCAAAAGCCCAGCCCAACTTAGAGGATTAACGGCTATGGGATCACCAGACTCTGCCCCGGCTTCAAGTCGCTCGGCTTGGTCAGGAGGTCGGAGTTGGCGTCGAGGATTCGCTGCCAGCGGGCCGAGCTCTTGTAAAATTTGCGCGAGATCGAGGCGAGGGTGTCGCCCCTTTGCACGGTGTAACTGCGTTCTTTGCCAGTCCGCTTTGTCTTCTCGTTAGGCGGATGCTTCACGCGGGCGGCTTTGTCGGCCGCGTTCATCGCCTTTTCCTTGGCCCATCCTTCCCCGATCTGTTTGCGCAGGCTCAGGTTTTCATTGTTCAGTCGCACCAGCTCCGAGCGTGGCACCATCGAATCGCCGGTCAGGCTCGTGAGCAAGGTCAGCTCGTCGCGTTTCATGAAGCCCTTCACTTCCTGGGCGCGTTTGCCGGTCGGCTCGAGCGCGAGAAAGCGCTTAAAATGATGCAGCGCATTAAGCGGATCGTTCATCTTGTCGTCGTAGATGAGCGCCAGCTTGTAGTGCACTTCGGCCGAGCCCGGGGTTCCATCGAGGGCGGCCTCGTAGAGATTGATCGCCTCCGCATAGCTGCCCTCGGCCACTTTGGCATCCGCATCCTTTCCCAGCTGTACCTGGCGCGGCATGATCATCCGGTTACAGGAAGCCAGCATGCCTAACGAGAGCAGGCATCCAAGCAAAGTGCGCCGGGCGGAACTAGTAACGCGGAACATCAGGATCAATTTCCTCCGACCACGCATCGATCCCGCCCGCGACATTCACGACCTTGGGAAATCCATTTGAGCGTAGAAATTCCGCCGCCCGCTCGCTTCGCACTCCGCTGTGACAGAAGACGAAAATCTCCTTCTCGCGATCCAGTTCGCGCCAGCGCGCCGGCAATTCGCCTAACGGAATCAGATTCGCGCCCTCGATCCGCGCCATTTCGAACTCGAACGGCTCCCGCACATCGAGCAGGACGAAGGGCGGGCCGGAACGCATCCGCTCCTCCAGTTCGCGCACCTCGATCTGCGGAACGACCAGGGTCAGATCGGGCGCGCCGTGGCAAAACATTTCGTAATCGATCGGCTCCGTGATCGTAGGGTTGTCGCCGCAGACCGGGCATTCCGGATCGCGTTTCAGGTTAAACTCGCGAAATTTCATCTTCAGCGCGTCGAAGTGCACCAGGCGGCCGATGAGTGGCTCGCCGATTCCGAGAATGAGCTTGAGGGCCTCGGTCGCTTGCATCGTTCCGACGATTCCGGGCAGCACTCCGAGCACGCCCGCTTCCGCGCAGCTCGGCACTGCACCGGGCGGCGGCGGCTCGGGAAAGAGGCAGCGGTAACACGGTCCGCCGAGATGTGCCGCGAAGACGGTCGTCTGCCCATCGAAACGAAAGATCGAGCCGTAAACGTTAGGCTTGCGCGCGAAGACCGCCACGTCGTTGGAAAGATATCGGGTGGCGAAATTATCCGTCCCGTCCACGATCAGATCGTAATCGCGCAAAATTTCCTCCGCGTTTCCGCTTTCGAAACGGCAGGCGTGCAGGCGCACGGCGATCTCCGGGTTCACATCGCGCAAACGCTCGCGTGCCGACTCCGTTTTTGGCCGGCCAACGTCCTTCGTGCCATGGAGCAATTGGCGATGCAGATTCGAGAGCGCGACGCGATCGTCATCGACCAGTCCGATCGTGCCGACACCCGCAGCCGCGAGATAGAGCGCGGCCGGCGACCCGAGACCACCCGCGCCCAGGCAAAGGACGCGCGCCGCTTTCAGCCGTTCCTGGCCGGCCACGCCGATCTCCGGCAGCATGATATGCCGGGAATAGCGCCGGCGTTCATCCTCGCTCAATCCGGTCGTCACCGTCTCGTTAGGCAAAGGCGTCGCTATTTTTTGACCAGCTCCCATTTGATCCCCACGATCCGCTGATCCGCGAAACGCTTCAAGGATTTCGGGAAGACGAGATGAATCGCGCCCTTTCGTTTCGCCAGACCGACAGTGCCGAAATCCGAACCGCTTTCCGAACGCTGGATCGACATGACACGATTCTGTCGGACCTGGGACTGGAGATGCCGATCCCTTTCCGGCGGTTGCCAGAGGGTGTAAACCTGCGGCGGACCAGCGGCCTCGACGACCACACTGAAGCGGGTCGACTTTACCTTGAGCAATTTCATCGGGAACGCATCGGGTTGCGCAAAAAGAAAAGACCGCCAGAGGACTACGGCAAAGAGGATCAGACTACCGTTGCTGCATTCCTGCCCTGGCGGGGTTCGTTAGTCCTCAGTCCATAGCCCCTGACGGAGATGGAACTTCCCGCGAAGGTACGCCGGGCGCAATTGGTTTCTCCACCGCGTTGACACGCCCAGGCCGATCTGATTCGATGCCGGCGTGAAATCACTTCTGCTGCTTTGCCTGTTCGCGATCGGCGCGACCTCCTGCACGACGCTGTCGAACCGGCGCGATCTCTACAACCCGAGCGACGACGCCGGTCCTTACAACGCGATGCAGCAGAAAAAGACGGCACCGGGGACCACAGTCGCGCCGGAAGGTCCGCCCACGCCCCAGCAGTAACGCCTAACGGATTACAGACCGAGCAGATCGCGCTGCCATTGCACGAGCGACGTCTGGCTCCGGGTCGGATCGGCGGCGATGCCCTCGAGCGCGCTGCGCGGGGCGATGAAGGCCGGATCGAGCGCCAGCTCCTTGGCGTGGTGATCGCGCCGCCGTCGCAGCTCTTCCACTTTCTTGTCGAATCCCGGCGTCCGCGTCCGGCTCAACCGCGGCGGTCTTTGCGGCCAGGCCGATTCCGGCAAGGCGAGCGCTTCGCGGGCCGCCTCGAGAAAAGCGCGTCGCCGCCGTTCCGACAAATGCCGGAAATCCGGCGTCTCGCCCGCGACGAATAGTTTCGCGGCGTCGATCATGGCACTGTTTTGCAGGATGTGAAACGAAGGCCGATCCGCGTGTCGCGCTTCGCGATCGCGCCAATGCCAGATGGCGCGCAGGACGGCGCCGGTCTGCGGCGGAAGGGTTCCGCTGCCGGTGATGCGCCAGGCTTCGTCCGGGTCGCGCTCACGCGAGACGAGCGTCTGCTCGAGCGCGCGCGCGCAGGATTGGCGGAACCACTCCATGCGCCCGAGCGCCGTCATCTGCTCTTCCATTTTCGCGGCGAGCGGGATGAGAAAATGCGTGTCGTTTTTCGCGTATTCCGCCATCGCGTGCGGGAGGGGACGGCGCGCCCAGTTCGCCTTTTGCGAACCCTTCGCCAGGGTGACGTCAAAATATTGCTGCACGAGCGCGGCGAGACTGAATTCCTTCAGGCCAAGCATCCGGGCCGCGATCACGGTGTCGAAAACCTGGCTGACCGGGAATTGGAAGGTGCGCCGCAACAGACGGAGGTCGAAATCCATCCCTTGCAGGATGATCTCGCGCTCGGCGAGCGCAGTGCAGAGCGGCTGGAGATCGAGTTGGGCGAGGGGATCGATGAGAATATCCTGGCCGTCGAAAGTGAGCTGGATGAGGCAAAGCTTTTCGAAGTAGCAGTGCAGACTGTCGGCCTCGGTATCGACCGCGACGCGATCGAAGCGGCGGAGGCGGGGAAGGATTTCCGTGAGTTGTGAGTCGGACGCGATCACCGGAGACCTGCCAGCAATAGTTCAGCGTTCGATTTTGTCGCGTGCAGATTTTTGATCAACTGTTCCATCGCCTCGAGCGGCGGAAGGGCGGCCATCGCCTTGCGCAGTAACTGCACGCGGGCCCACTCTTCCGGATGGTAGAGCAGGTCCTCGCGTCGGGTGCCGGACTGCAAAATGTGAATCGCGGGGTAGAGGCGTTTCTCGACCAGTGAGCGATCGAGATGCAATTCCATGTTCCCGGTGCCCTTAAACTCCTCGAAAATCACTTCGTCCATCCGGCTGCCGGTCTCGATCAGGCAGGTTGCGAGAATCGTTAGGCTGCCGCCTTCCTCGACGTTGCGGGCCGCGCCGAAAAAGCGTTTCGGCTTGAGCAGCGCTTTCGATTCCACGCCGCCCGACATGGTGCGGCCCTTGCCTTTGACGAGGGAATTATAACCGCGCGCCAGCCGCGTAATGCTGTCGAGCAGGAGGACGACATCCTTCTTCTGCTCGACGAGGCGCTTGGCGCGCTCGCCCACCAGCTCCGCGACCTGCACGTGGCGGGTCGGCGGTTCGTCAAAGGTCGAGCTGTAGATCTGGCAATCGACCTCACGCTGCAGATCCGTCACTTCTTCCGGGCGCTCATCGACGAGCAGGATGATGAGCACGATATCGGGATGATTCTGGCGGATCGCCTTGGCAATCTGCTTGAGCAGGATCGTTTTGCCGACTCGCGGCGGAGCGACGATCAAGCCGCGCTGTCCACGCCCGAGCGGCGTGAGCAGATCGACCGCGCGCACGCAGGCGGAATCCGCCGAATTGTTTTCGAGCATGATCCGGCCCTCTGGGTAGAGCGGCGTCAGGTTGTCGAAAGCGGTCGGCGCTTTCCATTGATCGGTCGGCTGATCTTCGATCGAGATCACGTGATCGAGCATGAGCGTTTTCTCGCGATCGCGCGGGAGGCGAATCGTCCCGCTCATGGCCTGTCCCGGCCGAAGACCGAAGTGGCGGATGAGATGGTGCGGCACGCCGACGTCTTCCGGGAGA
>DASXYO010000209.1:0-2338 GCA_036502465.1 Chthoniobacterales bacterium | reverse complement strand
CCCGAGGTAAGAAGAAGCGCCCCGAGACGCGAAAAGCTGCGCAGCAGCACGCCGAGGATGAAGCCGCGGAAAAGCAGTTCTTCGAGGATGGGCACGAAGCTGGCCGCCACCACTACGGCAGGCATCTTGTGCCAAAGAAATCCCCGCCGCAGCGAATAAACATGAAGTGCGATGATGACCGCGCCGCAGCAGAGCAGGGGAAAGGCCGCGATCGCAAAACCCATCCCGAGATCGCCCCCGGCGCGCGAATTTTTCTCCAAAGCCAGATCGCGCCAGCTCCGCACCCGCAAAGCGTGGAGGAGTGGCCAGAGCAGGATGACTGCGGCGATGAGGAGGGCCCGATGGAAATAACTTTCGAAATCAAACTTCGCCAGGCTGGGCAAAAAGCCATGGGCAATGACAGATTGGCCTAACCAGAAGAGTGGGGGAGCCAACAGTGCCCCGAGAAGAATGACGCCGACGAGATAAAGGAGGAGTCTGGCCGCGTCTTTCAAGAATGCTAATGTAAGGACCCGACGCTATGCGCAGTCAACATATATGGACCTCGCGGGATGAGGACGGACGAAAACGCGAGGTGCGCGTGACGAAGTTCGGCGGCAACTGGAAGTTCCAGGCAAAGTTCCGCGATGAAGAAGAGTGGACCTATTACGACATCCCGCTGCTGGAAGATGTGCGCGAGCTGCGCGAGGTGATTTTTCGCAAATATCAACGCCGCCGCGCCTCGGCAGAGGATTTTGCGGCGGTCGATAAGATGCTGCGTGATCAAACTCGAGATGGCTAATTGGCCGACAGAACAACTGGCGGCTGACGACAAGCGCTACCTCTGGCATCCGTTCACCGCGATGGGTGAATGGTGCGCCGACGAGCACGAGCCGGTCATCCTCGTCGAAGGCGAGGGGGCGGTGGTGCGCGATAGCCGGGGGCGGGAATATATCGACGGGAATGCGTCGATCTGGACAAATGTCCATGGACACAACCACCCGCACATCAACGCCGCCATCCGCCGGCAACTCGAGCGGGTGGCGCACACTTCGTTTCTAGGAACGACCAACCCGCCTGCGATTGAGTTGGCGCGCGCGATCGTCGAGCTCGTTCCAGGCGAAAAATTCGGGCGCGTCTTTTTCTCCGATGATGGGTCGACTGGGATGGAGGCGGCGTTGCGCATCGCCAGTCAATATTGGCGGCTCAACGGCCAGAAACAGCGCCAAACGTTCGTCGCCTTCCACGACGGCTATCACGGCGACACCCTGGGAGCGGCCAGCCTTGGGGCGGCCGCCATGTTTCGCGGTGATATGCCCGGATTCCGTGCACCGGTTCGCATCGTCGGGAGCGTGGGTGAGCTCTCCACCGCGTGCAGAGGGGTCGAGACGGCGGCCGTCGTCATCGAGCCGATCATTCAAGGAGCGGCCGGCATGAAAATCTGGACGCCCGGTCTGCTCCGCGCCGTCCGGGAATGGTGCGATGAGACGGGAACGCTGTTGATTGCGGATGAGGTCATGACCGGCTTCGGGCGGACGGGAAAGATGTTTGCCTGCGAGCATGAAGAGGTAGAGCCGGATATTCTCGTTTTCGGTAAAGGTTTAACGGGCGGATACTTACCTTTGGCTCTTACGCTTGTTACAAATGATATATTCGCCCCATTTTTAGCTCCGGGGCCAGAGGCAACTCTCTTCTACGGGCACTCCTATTCCGGCAATGCCGTCGCTTGCGCGGCCGCCTTGGCGAGTCTCCAAGTCTTTGAAGAAGAGGAAACGCTGCGAAATCTCTCGCCCAAAATCAAAGCGCTCGAGTCCGGCCTGGAAAGTATTGGCGGCCTACCGGGAGTCGCGAACGTGCGGTCCTGCGGCATGATCGGAGCGATCGACCTTTCCGGCGCCCCGCGGCGGGCAGCGAGGGTTTGCCAAGCCGCCAGGGGGAAAGGACTACTGACCCGTAACATTCGCAATACCGTGACCTTGGTGTTGCCCTTATGTGTCAGCGAGTCTCAAATCCAATCAGCATTAAATTCTCTGAAGGAATCGATTATCGACGTTATTACGCCTGTCGCGAATTCGGCGGCGAGACCCCTTCCGGCCCGCTAACCCAATGGCAAAGGCGATCCGGCTCGATCAGGCACTGGTGGAACGCGGGCTGTTTCCGAGCCGGCAGAAGGCCCAATCCGCCATCATGGCTGGGGAAGTGACCATCGGAGGCCACCTGGCAAAAAAAGCCTCAGATAGCGTCGGCCCCGAGGCAGAGATCTCCGTAGCCGTTCGCGATCGGTATGTCGGCCGCGGCGGAATCAAGCTGGAAGGCGCAATTGCCCACTTCGGTATCGATTGTGCGGGGAAGATAGCGC
>DASXYO010000208.1:0-18070 GCA_036502465.1 Chthoniobacterales bacterium | reverse complement strand
CCGCTGAAAAGGGGATGCGGCTTGTTCGGTTTGCTCTGAAATTCCGGGTGATACTGGCAGGCGAGGAAGAAGGGGTGATCGCGCAGCTCGATTAGTTCCGCGAGTGAACCATCGGGCGAAGTGCCACTGATGAGGAAACCTTTTTCCGCCATCTGGTCGCGGTATTTCATGTTGAACTCGTAGCGATGGCGATGGCGCTCGAGCACCTCGTCGTGCTTGTAAATCTTCTCCGCCAGCGTGCCGTGCACGATCTTCGTCGGCCAGGTGCCGAGGCGCATGCTGCCGCCTTTTTTGCGGACTTTGCGCTGCTCATCGAGCAGACAGATCACCGGCTCGGCCGATTCCTGGTCGAACTCGACGCTGTTCGCGGCGGCGATTCCGCAGACGTTTCTCGCGAACTCGATCGTCGCGACTTGCATGCCGAGGCAGAGGCCGAGATAGGGAACTTTGTTTTCGCGCGCGAACTGCGCGGCGCGGATCTTTCCCTCGACTCCGCGTTCGCCGAAGCCGCCGGGAATAAGGATGCCGGCAACATCATTCAGTTGTCCGTCGACGCCGCTCTCCAGCGACTCCGCATCCACCAGGCGCAGATCGATTCCGCAATCGTGGCTCGCGGCGGCGTGAGTGAGCGATTCGTAAATGCTTTTGTAGGCGTCCTGCAGATCGATGTATTTCCCCACGACCGCGATCTTGACCTGCTTCTTCGGGTTGATGACGCGGTTAACGAACTTCCGCCAATCGCTTAGGTCCGGTTGCTGTCCCTCGATGTGAAGGAGCTGGCAAACGAGTTCGTCGAGGCCTTCCTCATGCAACATGAGGGGCATCTCGTAGATGGTGTGCGGCACGTCGCGCGCCTCGATGACCGCGTTCAGGCCGACGTTGCAGAACATCGAGAGCTTTTGCCTAACGTCGTTGTCGAGCGGGCGCTCGGTGCGGCAGATGAGGACCTGCGGCTGGAGACCGATCTCGCGAAGTTTGGCGATGCTTTGCTGGGTCGGCTTTGTCTTCAACTCGCCTGCTGCGCGGATGTAGGGGATGAGGGTGACGTGCATGTTGACCACGTTTTGCGGACCGACTTCGAGAATGAATTGCCGGATTGCCTCGAGGAACGGCAGCCCTTCGATGTCGCCTGTGGTGCCGCCGATTTCGGTGATGACGACGTCCACTTTTTCCGGGTCGGCCACCTGCCGGATGCGCGCCTTGATCTCGTCGGTGACGTGCGGGATCACCTGCACCGTGTTCCCGAGATAATCGCCGCGCCGCTCTTTCAGGATGACCGTTTCGTAGACCTGGCCACTCGTTAGGTTGTTGTTCCGCGAGAGAACGCAATTGGTGAAGCGCTCGTAATGGCCGAGGTCGAGATCGGTCTCGGCGCCGTCGTCGAGGACATAGACTTCGCCGTGCTGAAACGGATTCATCGTGCCCGGATCGACGTTCAGGTAGGGATCGAATTTTTGCAGGAGGACACGCTGCCCGCGCAACTCGAGGAGGGTGCCGAGGGAAGCTCCCGCGAGGCCTTTGCCTAACGAACTAACCACACCGCCGGTGACAAAAATGTATTTCATCGAGAAGGAAGCTGGCGTGGCCGGCGCGAGCGGGCGAGCAGCTGGCGCTCAATCTCGCGGGCGTCTTCTGGCGTATCGACCCCGGGCGAGCCGCTGGCGGTCACGACCACGTGAATGTTTACGCCATTCTCCAGCGCGCGCAATTGCTCGAGGGCTTCGGCCGTCTCCAGTGGCGTCGGTTTCCAGCGGACGAAGCGCAGAAGAAGATCGCGCCGGTAACCGTAAATGCCCTGGTGACGGAAATACTTCGGCGCGGCGGTGTCGCGCAGGTAGGGAATGGCGTGGCGGGAGAAATAAAGCGCATGGCCCTTGCGGTCGAGGACGGCCTTGACCTGGTGCGGCGATTGCGCGTCGGCGGGATCGGAAAACGGATGGACCGCGGTGATCATCTCGATCTTCGGGTCACGCAGCATTTTTTTCGCGAGTTGGTTGATCAACTTCGGATCGACCAGCGGCTCGTCGCCCTGGATGTTGATGACGTGCGAGACGCCGCGCATTTTTTTCGCGACTTCCGCGATTCGGTCGGTTCCGCTGGTGTGCTTCGCGCTCGTTAGGCTGACTTCCGCGCCCCATGCGAAGGCGGCTTCCGCGATGCGCATGTCGTCGGTGGCGACGATGACGGAGTCGAGGGCTTTTGCGCGCCGGCATTTTTCCCAGACGAGCTGCAGGAGGGGTTTACCGGCGATGAGATGGAGCGGCTTGCCTGGAAAGCGACTCGAGTCCCAGCGGGCGGGAATGATGCCGACGACTTTACTCATTTGCCTGCCCGAGAATGACGTCGGCGGCGGAGGAAAAATCTTCCACGATCCAGTCGGGCGCGGCGTGGGTTTCATGCGCGCCATAACCGGTCTTGACCAGTATGGTGCGCACGCCGGCGTTGCGACCGCACTCGATGTCAATCGCCTTGTCTCCGATGAAAAAGGAACGCGCAAAATCAATGTCATGATCGCGCTGCGCCTCGCGCAACATTCCAATCCCTGGCTTGCGGCGCTCGGTCGCGTGGTCGGGATGATCGGGGCAAAAGTAGACGCCGTCGAAAATCGCGGGGCATACTTTGCGGGCAACTTCCGCTTCCACGAGGCGATAGTCCGCTTCGGTGAAATAGCCGCGTCCAATTCCAGCCTGGTTGGAGATCACGATGAGCTTGTAGCCGGCGTCCCTTAGACGAACCAGCGCTTCCGACACGCCGGGAAAAATCTCGACCTGTTTCGGGTCGGAGCAGTAATTGACCTCGCGCATCAGTGTTCCGTCGCGGTCAAGAAAGACGGCAGCCGACATCATGGTAGCGCAAGCTTCCAGCTTGCAGAGACGATGCGCGCAAGCTGGAAGCTCGCGCTACCCTGCATCGTCCTCCTCAAAGCTGGCAATTATTTCCGCGGGCGTGACGGTGGCAGTTCCCAGTTTTGCCACCACTACCGCGCTGGCGTGATTCGCAATCTCGGCCGCCTCGAGCGGCGAAGCTTCGCAACAAAGCGCGAGGGTGAAGAGCGCAATTGCGGTGTCGCCCGCGCCAGAAACGTCGAAAACCTGGCGCGCCTTGGTGGGGATGTGGTGCGGCGGTTGGTTGCGCTCGAAGAGCATCATGCCCTGCTCGCCTAACGTGATCAGGAGCATCTCCGTGTCCCAGTTCGAGAGCAGTCGTAGGCCGGCGGTGAGGAGGACCTTGTCTTCGAGTGGGGGATCGACTGGATCGGTCGGTGGAAACCCGGCGGCGTGGAGCGCTTCGCTCCGGTTCGGTTTGATCGCGGTGACTTTTCCCCAATCGACCTGGCGGTGCGGATTTGGATCCGCCGTCGCTATTTTGCCCGAGGCCCTGAGATCGCCGGAGAGTTGCCTAACGAGATCGGCGCTGAGAAAACCCTTGCCGTAATCCTCGAAAATGAAGGCATCCAGCCGCGGCATCAATTCGCTCAAACCAGCTGTGACCGTGGCGATCTGCTCCGCCTGCGGGGCGCGAATTTCTTCGCGATCGACTCGCACGACCTGTTGATTGCGGGCCACGATTCTCGTTTTCACGATCGTCCGGAACGAAGAGTCCTCGACCACGAGATCGGTCGAGATTTTTTGCTCTCGCAGGAGGTCGAGCAAACGACGACCGCTCTGGTCCGTCCCGACCGTGCCGATAACGGAAACGCCTTCAATGAACTCGCGAAGATTCCGCGCCACATTCGCCGCTCCGCCGGGATAAAAAGATTCGCCGGTTACTTCGACCACCGGGACGGGCGCCTCGGGCGAGATGCGGCCGACCTTGCCCCAGACAAATTCGTCGAGCATAAGATCGCCCGCGACCGCAATGCGTTTGCCGGCCGCGCGGGCCAGGATTTCGCGGAGACGATCCAGTTTCATGAGAAACGCCCGGAATTACTCCCGGGCCGAGATCGCCACCGAAAGGGGTTGCTCCGATTCGATAAAACTGGATCGTATCGCGATTTGTGCCGGCTGACGGTTCTGCATAAAGTGCCCAACTAATCCTGAATACCTTCTCGAAATCAATAGTCGAAGCTACGGATGAGATCTTTCGTTAACCTATTTTTAATCGTCGGCTGCGCGCTGGCCTTCGTCTCCGGACCCGCCTCGGCGGCGGAACCGGCTCGTCGCATCGACGTCAAACGCCTCTCGAAAAACATCGATGATGTAGTGGTGCCGTTGCCGAATGAAATCTTTGGCGCGCTGAACAAGCTCGACAGCGTGAACTGGAAAGAATTCGTGCGCACGAACAAAGGCACCAACTTTACCGAGCGTCCGCGGATAGCTCTTCTGCTCGGCACCGTAATTGCCGACGGCTTCATCGCCGTGCAGGCGGAAGACGCGCCTAGTGTGAAAGAGATTGGCCAGCGAGTCGTTAGTCTGGCCAAGGGGATCGGGGTTGGAAATTCAATCGTGCCCCACGCGAAGGCGATCACCGAGGCGGCTGACCGCCGCAATTGGCCGGCGGTGCGCCAGGAACTCGATCGCACCCAGAACAGCGTGCAACAGGCGATGAACGAAGTGCACGATGAGAAGCTTTCCCAGCTCGTTAGTCTCGGGGGCTGGCTGCGCGGCACGCAGGTCCTGACCTCGGTTGTGAACCGCCATTTCTCCGCGGATGGCGCGGAGTTGCTTCACCAGCCGGATCTCCTGGAGTATTTTCAGCGCAAGCTCGGCGGGATGCCGGAGTTTACCGGCCCGGTCATTGCCCAGATCCGAACTTCCCTTGAAGAAGTGAAACCACTGGTCGAGACAGAGAGCCCGATTTCGCCGGGCTCGGTGAAGAAAATCAACGATATTACCTCGCGCCTCGACAGCTCGATCGTGACTCGAAATCCATGAACGCCCCCGCCATGCGTCCCACATTTTCCACCGCTCGTCGCACCGCCTTCCTCCTCGGGGTGCTGCTCGCACTTCAGGTCGCGGCCTCGCGGGCCTCGGTTGATGACGCGCATTCTTTCGCGCTGCAATCGGCCGAGCCTTACGTCAAGCAAGGCTACCAGGTGCGCGAAGATTACTGGGGCGGCGACCTCGGGGTAGGGGAGAAAAAAGCCGTCCGGCAACAGCTTTTTAAGGGGAACGATTACTGGTTCTGGATGGGCACCGAGGTCGAGCAGGCCAAGGTGTCGGTTCACGTTTACGACGCCGATGGGAAACTTTCCGAGCAGCCCGATAGCTGGCAGAAGGGGCATTTTGCCGCAGCGCATCTCATTCCGAAGTCGACCGGGAGTTATTTCGTGATCGTGGCGGTGGAGAGTTCTCCTGAGGAACGGACCCACTGGGCACTGGTTTACGGCTTCCGCTAGGTGGCGGGGGTTTGACACTCTTCCCGGCGCCGCCGTATCCTCGCGGCTGATGAAATCCCGGCCGCGAGATGACTGAAACGCGCACTCTGCAGTTCGAAAACGCGCGGGCCGTGCAGTCGCTTTACGCCCACGATTTGAAATTGATCAAGAATCTCGAGGAATCGCTCGGCGTGAAAGTCACAACCCGTGAAGGCTGGATCAAGATGGAAGGCGAACCGGCCCAGGTCGCAAAGGCCGAGCAGGTCTTCACCCAGCTCGAGGACGCGCGGAAGCGCGGGGTCGACATCCAGCGGCACGAATTCAATTACGCTCTCAATTCCGTGAACGAAGCCCGCTCCGATAACCTCGGCGACCTGGTCGCGACCAAGATCATGACTTCGGCGCGCAAGCCGCCAATCGTTCCGCGCACGCTTGGACAGCGGAATTACGTCGAGGCGATCCAGAAACACGATGTCGTCTTCGGCATCGGACCGGCCGGCACGGGTAAAACTTATCTCGCCGTCGCGATGGCCGTCTCAGCGTTGAAGAAGGAACAGGTCGATCGCATCATCCTGACGCGGCCAGCCGTGGAAGCGGGCGAAGCGCTTGGCTTTTTGCCCGGCGATCTGCAGCAGAAGATCACTCCGTATCTCCGGCCGCTCTACGATGCGCTCCACGACATGGTCGAGCCGGAAGAGCTGGAGCGCTACGTCGCGCGCGAGACGATCGAGATCGCGCCGCTCGCCTACATGCGCGGCCGCACCTTGAGCAACGCTTTTGTCATTCTCGATGAAGCGCAGAACACCACGACCGAGCAAATGTTCATGCTCCTGACCCGAATCGGACCCCGCTCGAAATGTGTCGTGACCGGCGACGGGACGCAGGTGGATCTTCCGCCTAACAAACGCTCCGGCCTGCTCGAAGCGCTGCAGGCGCTGAAGAATGTGCCCGGGATCGGATTTTGTTATTTCAACGACCGCGATGTCGTTAGGCACGAGCTCGTTCGGGCGATTATCAACGCTTATCAGCAGCACCGTTCGCCGGCCAATACCGGCAGCCGGAAATAGCGATGTTTAAGTTCCTGCAACGCAAAAGCCTCGTGAAACGCGGGCTGGCCTCGAGCAAAACGCGGCGCCGTCGCGCCTCCAACGAGATGCTGCGCAATCTCGAGCACGCGCCCTGGGTGAAGGTTGCGATCTTTATCAGCTTCGTCGCCGGCCTCGCTCTCCTCATCTTCAGCGGCCAGCAATCCGAGCCGACCCGCAACTTCGTTTTCGCCCTGCTTTTGCTCGCCACCGCGGTCGCGCAACTTTGGATCAATCAGCCGAACACGTTTCTCCGGAATTCCCGCGTCCTTCTCGTCTTTGGGATCATTTATTTGCAGCTCGCGGCGACCAAGCTCCTCATCATCCTTTGCAACAGCGGGCTCTTTGCCCTCCTCAAACCGGAGACCGCCTGGCTGATCGCGCCCTACGCCTTCGCGCCGCTTGTTCTTTGCGTTCTCCTCGGGCGCAATCATGGCCTTTACGGTGCTGTGTTCGTTAGTCTTTTCAGCAGCATTCTGTTGAACAAGATCGATGCGCCGATGCTGGCCATCGGGTTGATCAGCGGTTTTACCGCCGTCCTTCTTACCCAAACGGTGCGACGCCGCAGCCGATTGATCCGTGCCGGCCTTTGCGTCGGGCTCGGCATCTGGCTTCTCTCGCTCACCTTCGGATTGATTGGCCCGATCAATCTCCTGGATCCGGCGGCGACCGATTGGTCCATGGTCGCTGTCCAGAGTCTCTTCGCGATCGGCAACGGCATCGTGACGGCCATGCTGGTTGGTGGAGCGTTGCCCATTTTGGAGCAGCTCTTCCAAATCACGACGGACATCTCCTGGCTCGAAGCGTCCGACCTAAACCACCCGCTGCTGCGCCGGATGACAATCGAAGCTCCAGGCACCTATCATCACAGCCTCGTGGTCGCGAACCTCGCCGAGTCCGCCGCCGAAGCGATTGGGGCCAACGCTACCCTCTGTCGCGTCTGCTCTTACTTCCACGACATCGGCAAGCTGGTGAAGCCCGATTATTTCACCGAGAACATGAACTTTGAGCGTAACCCCCACGACGACCTTGCCCCCACGATGAGTGCTTTGATCATCATCGCCCACGTCAAGGAAGGTGTGGATCTTGCACTTAAGCATGGGCTCAATCAGCAGGTCATCGACGTCATTCAGCAGCATCACGGCACGTCGTTAGTCTTCTATTTCTACAAGCGCGCCCTGCAGCAGTACGAAGACGCCCGCGAGGGTGGCAAGATCATGAAGATGCGCGAGGAAGACATCCCGGAGGTGTCCGAGGAGAGCTTCCGTTACAGCGGCCCGAAACCGCAGACGCGCGAGAGTGCCATCATTAGCCTGGCCGACATGGTGGAAAGCGCCTCGCGTTCCCTCGAAAAACCTACCCCGCAAAAGATCGAGCAACTGGTCAATGACCTGATTGACCAACGATTGGCCGATCACCAACTCGACGAGTGCGATCTTACTTTGCGCCAACTCAAGGTTATCGCCGAGCGCTTCCGATTTACCTTGATGAACATGCTGCACACTCGCATCGCCTATCCGAAAGAAGGCAAGACCACGCGCGAGGATGGCGCCCGACCTGACGTGATGGCGGTGACAAAGCGGCCGGCCAACGCGCCCCCGGTCTCCGCTGCCTGACGAGTGGACAATTTCGCCATCGAGCGGGTGCGGGAATACGACGCGCAGTTGGCGATTGTTCTCGGCTCGGGCCTAAGTTCGTTAGTCAAAGAGCCGGCGCGCAATCGCATCATCCCATACAGTGAAATTGGCGGCTTGCCACGCTCCACGATCAAAGGACACGCGGGCCGTTTTATCCTGGGTGAAATCGGCAGCCGGCGAGTCGTCTTTGCGCAGGGCAGAGTGCATCTTTACGAAGGACATAGTGCGCGAGATGTCACCGCCGGGATTCGGTTCCTCGCTCGTTCTGGAATTCATCAGCTCATCCTGACCAACGCCGCCGGTTCCATTAACCCGACGTTTGCGCCTGGGTCGTGGATGATGCTGACCGACCACCTGAATCTGACTGCGACAACTCCCTTGTTAGGGAGCGGCGGCTTCATCGACTTGACCCACGCCTATTCGCCCTCCTGGCGCCGGCGGTTTGCGGAGGCGGCGCGCGCCACGAAGATCGGCCTCCATGAAGGCATTTACGCGGGCATGCTCGGCCCGCAGTACGAAACCCCGGCCGAAGTCAGAATGCTGCGCTCGTTAGGGACGGATGCCGTTGGCATGTCCACCGTCTGCGAAACGATTCAGGCCCGCGCCCTCGGCCTGGAGGTCGCCGGCTTCTCCTGCCTGACCAATTGGGCGGCCGGCCTAAATCCCGAGCCGCTCGCTCACGGCGATGTCCTTGCCGCAGGCGAAAGTAGCAGCGCCGAATTTATGCGCCTTTTGGTCGCGGCCCTCGGGGCCGCTGACGCTTCCTAGTCTAACTCGGGACGGCGAGAGCGCGGCTCGCGGTCCTTGGTCGTCGCCGTGCTGGGCTGGGTCACGAAAGGGCCGCCTTCCATGGGCGCGGCCGAGGTGAAGGCCACGTCGGGCATGTCGCTGGGCAATCCTTCGAGCGGGAATTCCTTGCGCAAGGGAAAATACGGATAGCCCTCCCACATGAGGATCCGGCGCAGGTCAGGATGATTATTGAAGCGCAGACCCATCATGTCCCAGATCTCGCGCTCATGCCAGTTAGCCGTCGGCCAGATGTCGGAGACCGTGTCGACCGTGGGATCTTCCTCGGAGACGCGCAGCTTGAGCCGCAGATGCACGGCCATCGTCATGGAGTAAAGCTCGTAGACGACTTCGAAGCGCGGTTCGGTGCCGAAATTATCGACGCTCGAGATATCGATGAGGTAATCGAAGGAGAGTTCTTCCTTGCAGAATTTCGCCACTTCCCGGATGTCGCCGCGCTCGACGACGAAGGTGGTTTCACCCCGAAATTCAATCCGTTCCTTGAGCTTCTTGCCAAGAAGCTGACCTAACGAGTTTAGTAGTTCAGGGCCGGTCATGGAGAAAGGGCGAAAGAAAGAAGTGGCTTATCCGAGCGCTTTGATTTTGTCGACCAAGTCTTGTTTTTGGGAGCTGAAAGAACTTTAGCCGGCGATCTTGTCCTGTAATTTCATGAGGCCGGCAATCAGGGCCTCAGGGCGGGGCGGGCAGCCGGAGATGTAAACGTCGACTGGCAGAAGCTGGTCGATTCCCTGCAGGACGGCGTAGGAGCGATACATGCCGCCGCTGGAGGCGCAGGCGCCCATTGCGATGACCCATTTGGGTTCCGGCATCTGGTCGTAGATGCGTTTGACAGCGAGGGCCATCTTGTAGGTGACGGTGCCGGCGACGATCATGACGTCGCATTGCCGGGGCGAGAAGCGCATGACCTCGGCACCGAAGCGGGCGATGTCGAACCGTGCGGAAGCGGTCGCCATGAGCTCGATCGCGCAGCAGGCCAGGCCCATCGGCATGGGCCAGAGGGAATTCTTGCGCATCCAATTCATGGCCGCGTCGAGCTGGGTAAAAATGACGTTGCCCTCGATCTTGGAATCGTAGGCGGCAGGAACAGTTTCTTTCTCGGAAGTCGCGACGTTCATCCCGCGGTCAAACTAAGGAGCCGGCGCCGGTTGCGCAAGCTGGCGCCACCGGCTGCACCGCGGGGAGTTTCGAGAAGATCAGCAGGCGTCCTGCAACTGACACGCCGGTTCGCAGCCAAGTTGACTGGCGGCGATGACGTCACGCACGACCCGGCTCAACTGGGCGGCTTCATACGGCTTCGCGATCACGCCGCGGAACCCGAAATCTTCGTAGCGGCTCATGGTTGCATCCATCGCGTATCCGCTCGAAACGATGGCGGTCACCATCGGATCGATCTCGATTAATTTGCGGAGCGCCTCCTTGCCTCCCATGCCGCCGGGCAGGGTGAGATCGAGGATGACGAGATCGAAGCGCTCGCCGCTGTTCAGGCCGGCACGATAGAATTCGATTCCCTGGAGGGCCGATTCTGCCCCCACCACTTCATATCCGAAACGGCTGAGCGTGAACTCGACCAGGGCGCGGATGGCTTCTTCATCGTCGACCACCAGGATGCGGCCGGAGCCGTGAATGGACTCGGGCGAGACCGGCATCGATTCGATCGCGGCCGGTTCGACCCGCGGGCTGGCGGGCAGGTAAACGGTAAAGGTGGAACCGCAATGCAGCTCGGATTCGACCGTGATCAGGCCGCCGTGATTCTTCACGATCGAGTAGGTGGTGGCGAGCCCCAGTCCGTTGCCTTTTGGCTTGGTGGTGAAATAGGGATCGAAAATTTGCTTGAGCAGATCCTGTGGAATACCGACACCTTCATCCCGAACGCGGATGCGAATGTACTCCCCGGGCGCGAGGTCGGCCGGCACGGGGCCCCCGCCCGCACCGGCGATGAAGTTGTCGCCATCGACATGCAGGGTGCCGCCATTCGGCATGGCCTGCTCGGCGTTGACCGAGAGGTTGGCGATCACCTGGCTGATCTGGCCGGAATCAAATTCCGCCGACCAGAGATTGGGCGCGATGTTGAGCATGCTGCGGCTGTGCGAGCCGCGGAGCGAGAAACTGACTGTCTCCTCGATCAGGTTGGCGACCGAGGCGGTCTTCTTCACCGGAGTTCCGCCACGGGCAAAGGTGAGGAGTTGCTGCGCCAGATCGCGCGCCCGGAGCGACGCGTTGCGGGCGTCGTTCAGGCGGTCATTCAGTTCGTCGTTAGGCGGGATGAGCATCGAGATGAGTGAGATGTTGCCGATGATGGCGGTGAGGAGGTTGTTGAAATCGTGCGCGATGCCGCCGGCGAGAAGTCCGAGCTGCTCGAGGGTTTCGGCCTTGCGCTGCTCAGCCTCGGCCCGCTGTTTCGCGGTGATATCGCGGAAGACCAGGACGACACCGCAAAGGTCGTTCTTGGCGTCGCGAATGGGTGAGGCTGTTTGCTCGATGATGCGCTCCGCTCCATCGCGGGCGATGAGGGTGGAGCGATCGGCGGCGGTGAAGAGAATGGTCTCGGCTTCGCTGCGATAGCCATTGACGGGCGAGCCGTTTTTTCTCCGGCCGATCTCGCGCGTGATCCGGAAGACGTTCTTGAGCGGCTGGCCCGCCGCTTCGCTAGCCGGCCAGCCAGTCATGTTTTCGCACGCCGCGTTGCAAATCACGATCCGGCCCTTCAGATCGGTTGTGATCACTCCGTCGTCGATTGAGCTGAGAGTAACGGCGAGGCTTTTCTTTTCCGCGGCCAACTCTTCCTCGAAGCGTTTTTGCTCGGTGATGTTGCGCACCATCGCGATGTAATATTTGCTCTCCTCGACGACCGTTTCGCTGAGAGAAATCTCGACAGGGAACGTGGTGCCCCCACGTTTGGCGGCGAGCGCGAGAATGGTTCGTCCGGTTTGGGTGGCGAAGTGCAGCCAGTTGCATTCGGTGGGTGCGGCATTCGTCTCGCGATCGAAACAGCGCGGCACGAGTCGGGTGAAGTCATCGCCGAAAAATTCGCTGGCGTGATAACCGAACATCTTCCTCGCCGCCGGATTCATGGCGTAAATCGCGCCATTTTCATCCAAGGTGATCATGCCGTCGAGGATGCTGTCCATAACGCAGTTCATGCGGCTGTCCGCGCCTTGGAGCTTCTGCAGTTGCCGGCGGCAGAGGACAAAGCTGTAAATACTCGAGGTGAGCATCAGGGCGACCGCGAACGCACAGAAGACATTGATCCCGGTCGCGGCCAGGATGCGCTCCTTGCCCGCAGCCCCGGAGCGAACCCGATAAATGTCCATCTGTTCGCCCTCGAACTGCTCCATCGCCCGCTGCAGATCGTTCATGAGAACGTCGCTTCGGCCGGTCCGCTCAGGACCCATCACGCTCTCGCCACTGCGTTTCGCCTCGATGTCAGGCACGGCGCATTTGGTGATCCAAGCCTCGAGATGGGCGCGGATGTGGCTGAGCTGTGCCACTTCGCCGGCCTCACTCGCCACCAAGACAGAAAGATAGCCCTGATAAGTGTAAAAATCGGAAGTCGCCGTCTTGTAGCCGTCGATAAATGCGGGATCGCCGGTCAGGAGGTAGCCGCGCAATTCCTTCTGCATGTCGGAAGCGGCGCGCTCCATTTTGGGGATGAAATTGAGGATCTGGGTGGATTGAGTCGCCCACTCCTGCTCGCGCACCCGGTGATTCAAATCGATCTGCTCCTCGCGCTGGATGGCCTGGAGGATGGCGCGGGCGTTCTCCAAGGCGCGCGCATGATAGACAATCTTGCCCACCTGCGGTTCTTTCCGGCTTTGCTGAAACCGAAACATGGATAGTGAGCTCTCTTTCAACCAACTCTGCACGATCTCACGCATTTTCAGGATGCGCTTTCTTTGCTGCGAATTGTTCATCAGGACGCCGGTCAGCTCTTCGCTGTGTCGCAAAAAGAGCTGCTGAAGTTGCGCTGAGGTCTCGAGATAGATGCCTTTTCCCGTGAGGAGGTGACCGCGATAGGCGTTTTCGAGCGCCGAGAGATCGTTTTCCACCACGCTGCTCAGTCGCATCACCTCAATGGTGTGGGCGCGCATCTGATCACGCTTTTGGTTGCCCAGGGTTAGGACGATACAGGTGACCGCGAAAACCGCGATGACCAACACGCCGACGGCGGCCCCGGCCAGGAGTTTGAGCTGGAAAAGCTCGGGACTAAAGAGCCAGTCGTTAATCCGGCGCAAAAGGGCCTGGTGTCCCCCGCGTGCAGTCCTCGACTGAGCAGGAGTGGACGCAGAAACCATATCGCCATCAGCAAAAGCAATTCCTCTGCCACGGGAGGGTTGAGAAATTCAACGTGCCGCGGAATTTTAGTAGCGCACCCGCACGAGCGTCAGGCCCTCGGCGGGAGCAACCAGCCGCGGCTCGGCCGGAGCACCGTCGGCGAGACGTGCGCGGACCTCCGCGACGGTCGTTTTTCCCAGGGCGGCGCGGACGGTCGCTCCCACCATCAGACGCACCATCTTGTAGAGGAATCCGTCGCCATCAAACTCAAGCGTTGTCACGCTCGGCGTGCGTTGCACGCGAACGTGTCGAATCGTCCGGATAGTTGATTCTACCGGGTGTCCGCGATTGGCCGCGAAACCCGCGAAGTTGTGCCGCCCGAGAAAAGCCCGCGCACAGTCACGCAGCACTTTGTCATCCAGAGCGCCGCCTACGTGCCAGGCGCGGCCGAGTTCGAAGGGCGAAAAGACCGGAGTCGTCGCGAGCCGGTAGCGATAAACCTTTCCGCGTGCCGCAAAACGGGCATGAAAAGTTTTCGAAACGAAACTGCAACGCAGGACTCGGATCTGCGAGGGAAGCGATGCGTTTAAGGCCGCGGCCAGGACAACTGGCGCGAGCCGGTTAGGCGGAAGATCGACGTGCCCGCACTGACCAAGCGCGTGCACACCGGCATCGGTCCGCCCCGCGCCGTGGACGCGAATCTTCTCGCCGGTCACCTGCAGAAACGCCGCTTCCAACCGCTCCTGAATCGTGTCGCCGCGCGCCTGGATTTGCCACCCGGAAAAGCCGGCGCCGTCGTAGGCGACGATCAATTTCAAGCGCCGGGCCCGCGCGGTTTGCGCCGCCCGCTTCTCGTTAGGCAAAGGGGCTCGGCTCGAGGCCGCCCTGGTTGGAGACCAAGCTGTCGAGATAACTTTGCAGGAGCATCTGGGCCGCCACCTGGTCGATGTAGCCGCGGCTTTCCTTGACCGATTTTCCCGCTTCCTGCAGAGCGCGCTGCGCCGCCACGGTCGAGAGCCGTTCATCCCAGGTGCGCACCGGACAGCCGGCTTTCTTCTTCAACTTCTCCGCGAAACCAGCCGCCTCTTCAGCCGACGCGCCGACGCTCCCGTTCATGTGCCGCGGCAGGCCGACGACGATCAGCTCGACGTTTCTTTCCGCGACCAGCGCCGCGATCCGCGCCACAGGATCGGCCACCTTCTTCAGGACAATCGTTTCGGTCGGATGCGCCAGCATTTGCAGCTCGTCAGAAAGCGCTACGCCGATTCGCGCCGTCCCGTAATCAATTCCCATGATTCGTTTCATCTCGTTAGGCAAATCTGTTCACTGCAACTCCGGCGGCAGTTTGCCGACGAGATTTTTGATCTTCTCCGCGTCGTGCCGGTTGCAAATCAGGATGGCGTCGTCCGTCTGGACAACGATCAGGTTGTGCACGCCGAGGAGCGCGATCTTCGCCGGGGCGTCGCTGAAGACAATGTTGTTGCTGGCCTGCAGCGTGGCCAGTTCGGTGTTGGCGGCATTGGCATTTTCATCCTTCGAGAGATAAGAAGCGACCGCGCGCCAGCCGCCGACATCGTCCCAGTCAAAGCCCGCTTCCACCATCAGGACGCGATCGGCTTTCTCCATGATCGCGTAGTCGAATGAAATCATCGGCAACGCGGCAAATCGACTGCTCAGCGCGCGCTCCCAATTTCCCGGCGCGCGCAGTTGCGAAATAAAATCCGCCAGGTCGGGCGCGTGCCGATTGAATTCGCTCAGCACGGTCGAGACCGACCAGACGAACATCCCGGCGTTCCAGCGAAAAGTGCCCTGGCGCACGAACGCATCCGCCAGCTCGGCGTTCGGTTTCTCGCGAAAACGAACCACCCGGAAAATGTCGTTAGGCGCGGTGCGATCCCGCAGCGGCGCGGGCGCGCCTTGTTCGATGTAGCCGAAACCCGGACACGCCCACGTCGGCTTGATCCCGATCGTCACGAGCGAACCGGTTTCTTCCGCCGCGCGCGCTGCGGTCTCCATCGTTTCCTGGAAAGCGGCGCGATCCTTGATCACGTGATCGGCCGGCAAAACCATCATCGTGGCGCGATGATCGCGCGCCGCGACCCAGGCGGTGGCAAGTGCGACCGCCGCCGCGGTATCGCGCTTGGCCGGCTCGGCCACGACGTTTTCCCGTGGCAGATCGGGGAGCAATTCACGCACCGCATTTTCCTGGTCGACATTCGTTAGGATGAGAATGCGTTCGGTGGGAACAAGGCCCTCGAGGCGATCGATTGTTTCCTCGAGCAGCGTTTTGTCCGAGACGAGCTTCAGCAATTGCTTGGGCCGCGCGCGCCGGCTCAGCGGCCAGAAACGTTCGCCGCTGCCGCCGGCCAGGATGAGCGCGTAAAGGGGTTTGGTCATTGGGAAAAAGTCAGTTTGCGTCGGTCAAAAGTTTTTCCCGTTTTCTTTTCTCGCGACGGGAAGTATAAGGTTAGGCGATGTCAATTTCGTTATCCATTCCAAAAACGGCGGAAGCGCTGCCCTTGGACGGATTGCTGACCCTGACCCGGACGGCCTTCGGTCTCGGCGTGGGTTTGCTCATGGCGGAACGCCTCAACCGCCCCGCCCGCCAGGCCACCGCGATCGCTCTCGTCTCGGTCGGCACGCTGGCCGTTATCCCGCTCCTCGTGAAGATGGCGCTCGAGCGAATCAACCGCCCCGAAAGCGAGCGCGGCATGCGCCGCCGGCTGACCTCGATCCGCAGCGGCTCGGGTTACGGTTCCGAGCACGACATCTTTTAGCCACTCCGCTTGCGGCGAAGCCTCCAGCGCTGACTTGATCGGCTGCCCACGCCGAAGTAAGTCCAGCCGATGACATCACGCGCCGACTCCGCCACTCGTAACGCGCTTCGCGAAAGATGCGAAGCCATCGTCCGCGAAGAAGAAATTCTCCGCGAAGGCGGCGGCAA
This sequence comes from Chthoniobacterales bacterium, assembly GCA_036502465.1. GTDB lineage: Bacteria > Verrucomicrobiota > Verrucomicrobiia > Chthoniobacterales > UBA10450 > Palsa-1392. The sequence goes on along the minus strand of DASXYO010000208.1, from coordinate 2,008 downwards.
AGTCGGCCAGGAGCGCCAGCGCAAACGTGGTCGCCTTCCGGCTCGGGAGCGCATCCAGCTTTTGCTCGACAAAGGTTCCGATTTTTTCGAGCTCGGTCTCTGGGCCGCTTATAAAATGTATGAGCAATGGGGCAGCGTCCCCGCCGCCGGCGCCGTCGCGGGCATCGGCCAGGTCGCGGGCGTGCCGTGCATGATCATCGCCAACGACGCGACCGTGAAAGCCGGCGCCTTCTTTCCCCAGACCGCGAAGAAACTCATCCGCGCGCAACGCATCGCCTTCGAAAGCGCGCTCCCGATTATTTACCTGGTCGATTCCTCGGGCGTTTTCCTTCCGATGCAGGACGAAATTTTCCCCGACGAAGACGACTTCGGCCGAATCTTTCGCAATAACTCCGTCATCTCCGCCGCCGGCATTCCGCAGTTCGCCGCCATCATGGGAAATTGCGTGGCCGGCGGCGCCTATCTGCCGGTGCTCTGCGACAAAGTTCTCATGACCGAGGGCAGCGGCCTTTACCTCGCCGGCCCGTCGTTAGTCCAGGCCGCCATTGGCCAGATTGTCGACGCCGAGGAGTTGGGCGGCGCCAAGATGCACGCCGAAGTCAGCGGCACGGTCGACTTTTACGAGAAGGATGATCCGGCCTGCCTGAAACGTATTCGCTCGCTCGTCGCCCATTTGCCCGAAGCCGAGGCCGCCAAGATAAACGGCGAGAAAAAGAAGATCGCCGGCCCGGCCAAGAAACCGGAAGCGGTTTACGACCTCATCGGTCTCGAAGGCCAGAAACAATACGACGCGCGCGACCTGCTCGCCTCGATCATCGACGCCGATTCACTCGACGAATACAAAGCCGACTACGGCAAGACTCTCGTCACGACCTACGCGCGCATCGGCGGACATTCCGTCGGCATCGTCGCCAACCAGCGCCACCAGGTGCGCACGAAGAAAGCCGGCATCCAGATGGGCGGCGTCATCTATTCCGACAGCGCCGACAAAGCCGCGCGCTTCGTCATGGATTGCAACCAGACCGGATTACCGATCATCTTTTTCCAGGACGTGACCGGTTTCATGGTCGGGCGCGATGCCGAACAGAGCGGCATCATCCGGAGCGGTGCGAAACTGGTTAACGCCGTCAGTAATTCCATCGTGCCCAAGATCACGATCGTCGTCGGCGGTTCGTTTGGCGCCGGCAACTACGCCCTCTGCGGCCGGGCCTACGATCCGCGTTTCATCCTCGCCTGGCCAAATGCCCGCTACGCCGTGATGGGCGCAGCTCAGGCTTCCGACACCGTCTTCTCCGTCCTCGCGAAATCGAGAGAGCGCGGCGACCAGAAAGCGTCGCCCGAAGAGCTCGAACAATTGCGCGCCAAAGTAAAAGAGACCTACGAAGAGCAAACCGACATCCGTTACGGCGCCGCGCGCGGCTGGCTCGACGCCATCATTCAGCCCCACGAAACGCGCGACGTCCTCCTACGTTTGTTAGGCTACGTCAGCCGACCGATGCCGAAAGCCCGCTTCCACATGGGCGTGGTGCAGACCTAAAGCGCGCTTGTAGGGCGACCGCCCCGGTTGCCGTCTTTCGTAGCGCGAGCTTCCAGCTTGCGCCTTGCAGGGGTAAAGCCGCAAGCTGGAAGCTCGCGCTACCAACAACCGCCCGATTTCCGTATTAACGATCGGCCAGAGCACCGACAGCGCGGGTGCCCTCCAGCGATTGTCATGCTACGTCAGCCGACCGATGCCGAAAGCCCGCTTCCACATGGGCGTAGTACAAACGTAACTCAGGCGCGTCCGACAGCGCTGCCAGCCTGTCGTCTCCGTGGTCCTAGTCGCAAGACTGCACGCCCAAGCTCAGCGGAATCTGTCCCGGCGCGATTACTTCGCCACGCTGATCGGCGCGGAAAAAGCGAACCGTTCCCATTTCAGGCGCAGAGTGCCACCGTCGCCGCTCGCGTTCTTGTCGATCGTGATGGTGAACTGGTCCACCGCCGGGGTGAGCGGGTTCCGCTCCATGTC